>JAZKFE010000021.1:0-15080 GCA_040386595.1 Planctomycetota bacterium
TCGACATCGAAGATCTCGAGCGTTTTGAAGATCAATGCCGCCAGATGCTGGTGGGCATCCGCATTCAGCTGAATCCGGCCATCATAAAGCCGTGAGCGAGTGTCCTCGGGATCGGGCCAATTTTGCATCCAATCAGCCCACTGATCGACAGCGGGAACTTCGTCTCGAACGATCTCTTGCCGTAAAATTTCCACGTACTGCCGCAAATCGGCACGGTTGCGAGTCGCCGGGACGTAAACCGGATGAGGCAAAATCACCAGCGGAATCCCGCCCGCCGTGCGCACTCGATCCAGAATGGCACGTACCATACGGCGGAACGGTTCGCGGCCTGCTGCCCCGGCTTTGCAGTCGTTGATCCCCAGGCTGATCACGGTCACATCGGGGCGGTAACGAATTGTACGTCGCCTGAGAGTCCCCAGTAATTGCGTCGCCGTGTCGCCACTCACCCCTGTGTTAATCACCACATCCGCCGCACGCTGCAGTTCACCGCGGAGACGTTCCGCGAAGATCTCGACGCAATTCCGCCGGCCCTCAGTACAACCAGCCCCCTGAACAATGTTGTCGCCGGTAAAGACCCACGTCACGGGGCTCTTGCCCCGCAGTAGTGAACGAATCGCCGCCAGTCCCGCATGCGGATCGCTGTCTGGCGAACGGTTTTCGAATTGCGTTGGGATCTCACCACTCGGGTCGATCGGTTCAATGGCCTTCTCTATCCGCTCTGCAGGCGCAGCGAGAAACGCCAGCGTCGCTTGCTCGATGTCATCGTCGGGCTCAAAGGACGGTTCGGATTCCGAGGCCGCGATGGCGGAATGATCCACCTCTTCTTCCGGAGCGGACGCCTGCCCCAGCAGACCACGATGGATCAAGCGGCGACGGCGAGATTGCGAATCGCGAGATTTCAATTCCGGCCTCCAATCCGTAACGAACCATTTCGATCCCTGAGGCGAACCCACGGCTCACCCAAGCCACGACAACGCAACTTCCATTCCAGGAGCGACCGCCGGACAAAATTCGAAGCACTGATTTGAGCTACTACTGCGAAATCACAGGAACATGGGGTCCGACGGCACAGCGGGCACAGCAGCTGACCGTGAGCATACTACAATCCCTGTCAGATTTGCAGAGGCTGACGAAGAATTGGACTGTAGGAAACAGCGAAAGAGGACTGATGGAGCAGGGGATTCCGGCCGCGTGTTACTTCAGCGAGACCGTTGCCGGTGCATCGGGAGCCGGAGATTCCGCATAAATCTCGACGGCGACATCCTGCTCGGGCAAGTCTGGGGCGTTGCGTTTTAACTCGACACGAACGCCGTAGGTGAAGACGGCCCCCACCTTGATACGCACTTCAGAACCGTCCGCGACTTCACAGTCGACTCGGGGGGGAACTGCGAACGGTGGTGTGAAGGGGACGTGCAAGATGGCTTGCTTGGAGCCCCGTTCAAACGTCGCGACGAGCTGCCCCTCTAGCAAATCGGCCCCTGATTCTGAAAACCGCCGCTGCAACCGGCTGATCAGCTCGCCGTCGATCGCATCGTGTGGTTGATCATTAAGCACCGGTTCCCGCGCCAGCGAAATCAGCGATTCACGAGGCAGATCTGGAAGTGGTGCAACTTTAGGGGCTTCGGAGGCTTGTGGGCTGGCGGTGGGGCGTCCGGGGGTGTTTTGACGGGGTGCGGTAGGATCAACAGGACAGAGAAATCGTTCGATCTCCGGCCAGATCACTTCACCGCACAGCCACCGGAGTCCGTCTACGGAATCCGCAGAGAGACTAAACCAAGCCACCAGGGCTAGCCACCCCAACGTGGCGGCAACTCCCAGATAGGTCCAGCCCGCTGATAACAGAGCCACAGCCAGGACATCCAGCGGCAAGCCAATCAAGATGCCGAAAACCAGACCGACTGGGGGAGACAGCCGATAGGGAGGCCACTCGGCAGCGATCTTGAGACTGCAGCAGAATAAGCTCGCCAGAAAGATGCAGAGGGCATAGCCCACGGGGCACATGGGACCTGAAAATGCCCCCAACGTGCAGCGGATCAAGACGATCAATGCAAACAGCGACAGCAGCCCCAAGCCGGCGACCGCATACAGCCGCGACGGTGCGGCCGAGCGCAACCAGCCTGTGGACGTGCCCCAGGCACTCGCCAATTTCAGATTGCTGGCCATGGAGGTCCGTCTCCGGGGAATGAACTGATCGAACGAGCGGGATCGGGAATGACGAATGTCGAAACCAGAATGACGAAAGAATGTCGAATGACCAAATCCGAATGATGAACCTGCCTCGAAACCAATGAACTCAGCGAGTGGCCGCGAATTGGTTTGTGTACAGACTCAAGCGTTTCAGATTTGGGCATTCGTCATTGGTCATTCTTTCGACATTCGGATTTCGACATTCGTCATTCCCAACCCCTTCTCCGTTTACGCAAAGGAGCCCGATTGCACAAGGCAATCGGGCTCCCAGTCATCATAGCAACTTGGACTATAATCCAGCAGCCGACTTCAGATCAGCAGCCTTGTCGATCTTTTCCCAAGTGAATTCGGGCTCATTGCGTCCGAAGTGTCCGCCGGATGCCGTCTTGCGGTAGATCGGGCGACGCAAATCGAGATACTTGATGATGCCACGGGGAGTCAGCGGGAAGATCTCGCGGACGATCGCGCTGATCTTGTCTTCCGGAATCACGTTCGTGCCGTTGGTCTGCACGTTGATGCTCACGGGATCGGCGACGCCAATCGCGTAGGCCAGTTGAACTTCGCATTCGGTGGCCAAGCCAGCGGCGACGATGTTCTTAGCCACGTGACGAGCCATGTAAGCGGCCGAGCGGTCAACCTTTGTGGGATCCTTGCCGCTGAAGGCACCGCCACCATGACGGCCCCAGCCGCCGTAGGTGTCGACGATGATCTTACGACCGGTCAGACCGGTGTCGCCGTGAGGGCCACCGATGACGAAACGGCCTGTCGGGTTGATGTGGTAGTCCACTTTGCCCGTCAGCAATTCGGCCGGAACGGTCTTCTGAATGACTTCCGGAACGATGAAGGCTTCGATTTCCTTCTGGTCGACCTTCTCCGAGTGCTGCGTCGAAACAACGACAGCGGAGACGCGAACGGCGCGCTTGCCGTCGAATTCCACGGTGACCTGGCTCTTGCTGTCCGGACGCAGCCAGTCGACGATTCCCTGCTGACGGATTTCGGTCAGCTTGTTGAGAATGCGGTGCGAGAAGGCGATGGGTAACGGCATGTATTCGGGGGTGTGATTGCAGGCATAGCCGAACATCAAACCCTGGTCGCCGGCACCATCACGGTCCACACCCATGGCGATGTCGCCGCTTTGGCTGTGCAGGCCGAGGAAAATGCGGCAAGAATCGGCATTGAAGCCCATGTCTTCGCCGGTGTAGCCGATGTCGCGGACGACATCACGAACGACCTTCTGATGGTCGACTTTCGCCGAGGTCGTGATTTCACCAGCGAGCACTACCAGGTCGGTCGTGCACAAGGTTTCGCACGCGACGCGCGACATAGGATCCTGGGCCAGAATGGCGTCCAGAATACCGTCGGAGATTTGGTCAGCCACCTTATCCGGGTGGCCCATACTGACCGATTCACTGGTGAAAAAGAAATTTGCCATCTACCACTCCTGTAATTAAAGCGTACGTTTTCAACCAATCCGATACGGCGCCGTCAGTTACGGCCAAACTGCCGTGCAGATTGGCGAGGAGTGAGCGGAAATCAGAATCGGAAACATCAGGACCATCAACCGCCCCGATACCGAGCACGAACGCATCTTCCTCGGGAACTGTCACGTACCAATTGATGCAAAGATTGTAGGAATACCACGAAATAAGAACAACTGTTGGCCCAAGTGATTGCGCACGATCGAGAAGCTTCGATGCAAATTCGGCTCGCCCAAGTTTCTAAACCAAGGTGAGCGAAGTAAGCCAGAGGCGGGCTCCCCAATTCGTCATGCGGATTTCAACATTCGTCATGGCCGTACTCGGCCTTACGGCTTCAGCCATTTGGCGAAGAAATCCAGTGATTCGCGTTCTGTCCGCGTCATTTCGGTCCCGTCCCAGCCGTGATTGACCCCCAACAGCAATTCCACGCGGCCGGGGACCTTGGCCTTGGTTAACGCTTGCGCCATAAACCAAGCCTGATCATAGGGAACCAGCACGTCTTCGGTCCCTTGATACAGCAACATCGGGGCATCCCCCTTATTGACATAAGTGATCGGTGATGCCTGCTTGTAGAGTTCGGGCTTCTCAGCCTGATCAAATCCGATGAAATGTTTGACAATTCCCCTGGACAGTGGGGGCAGGTCCGCCTGGAGATTCGTGGGGCCAAAGTAACCGACGACCGCCTGCACCTTGCTCGATTGATCGGCCCAGCCGCCAGATCCTTCCAGACCGTCAGCCTTGTCCATCACCCCCAGCAGCATCGCCAAATGGGCACCTGCCGAAAAGCCGATGGCACCGAGTTTATTCCCGTCCAACTGCAATTCGTCAGCATGAGCTCGCAGCCAGCGGACGGAGCATTTCACGTCTTCCACCTGAGCCGGAAACGGATTCTCGGGAGCAAATCGATAGCCGACTGAAACGGCAACATAGCCCTGTTTCGCCGCAAATTGAATCTGGTTACTGAGGTCATCGCGGCTCCCCCCAGTCCAACCACCACCATGAATAAAGATCAGCACCGGCCGTTTCGCACCGCCCCCTTTGGGCAGCGCCAGATGCAACCGCAGCTTGTGCTTTCCGCCAGTACCGTACTCCACATTGGGGCGATATTCGACCTCCAACTGGGCCGGAGCGTCGTCCGCGAAGACAGCTTGATTGAGGATCAGCAGACCAGCAGTCATGCCGACGAGAAACAGGCGAGAGATACGCATACGGAGATGCCCAGGGCTAGAGAATCATGGCGAGCCGGGCGGTGTAAACCCCCGGATTCTTCGGGGTAGGACTTCCAGGCGAATTTCGCCGGACTCATGACAGCACACAACCTGTGCTGTGAGGGAAGGTACGATCGCAACGTCATCGAATCAGGTCGTCGGTTCCGACTGCCCTTGCCAAACATCGCCATTTTCGAAGGCTTCCATGGCGCGGACTTGGGCCTTATTCAGGCGATAGAGCATCACGCCGAAGACGGTGCACATTGTTGCGGGCACGCCCAGCATGAACAGAATGCTGGCCTGATAGGCCAACGGCAACCGGCTGTCGGTGGCATTGGCGTTCTTGCACGACGGGCACGCTTCGGCAGTCCCCGAGAACATCCCGGAAAGACACAAACCCGCCACCGTGAAACCGGTCAACCACAATCGTCGCGACATGTTCGGTTCTCATTTCTCCCGGCCAGCTTAGGCTGCCACGGGCCATTGGTACAACATCAAGTATATTATCACCCCGGTCACCGAGACGTAAACCCAGATCGGGAATGTGATCCGGGCAATCGACTTGTGACGGGCCCATTGGCCACGCAAGGCACGGTAGATCGTCATCGACGCCAACACCGGGACTGTCGCGGCCAGAATGATGTGGCTGACCAGAATGATCAAATAGATCACCTTGATCGTGCCCACTCCGGGGAATTTCTTGGAAAAGACGTTGAAGTGGTAAATCAAATACGACACCAGAAAGATGATCGACGTGCCGAAGCTGGACAGCATCAAAACTTTGTGGGCCTGAACGCGTCCCGTTTTAATCATGACATAGCCCGCCAGCAACAAAATGGTGGCAAGGCCATTCAGACAAGCATTCAAAGCCGGTAGAGCCCGCACCCATTCTGGGGCAGAAGGACCTGTTGCGGCAGCTTCTTCCCCCGAGGCGGCCTCATCCTGGTCCGTGGGTCGCGTGAAAGATAATCCGCTGGCTTCCCCCCCCGCGACTTCGACCGCTTCCCCCGGAGGCGCGGTCGGAATGTTGGCCACCATCTTGCCGCGTTTTTCTTTCCCTTGCAGGATGCGACGCAACAAGGCCATCTCGGCCGGCTCCAATGCGTTGTACTTGCCCAGCACGCGCCCTTCTTCATCCACATGCATCAAGTTATTGCTGTGAATGACATCGAACCCGGCGGGGCCCTTAGTCTGAGCGACCGGCATCCGGAAGCTCTTACCAATCAGCCCATAAATCTGTTCGCGGTCACCCGTCAACCAATACCAGTGAGGTATCTTTCCCGCAGCATCGGGCTTCACCTTGGGGACATAGGTGGTGGAAAAACTTCGCAGGACTTCTGGGGTATCGACTTCCGGCTGGACCGAGAACGTCACCATGGTGGTTCCGGTCTGTTCCTGCAGAATCTTCATCTGCCCCACCACGGCCGGACACGGACCTTTGCAGCGCGTAAAGATGAATCCGGCGACCCATTCCTTGCCCAGCAAGGTCTTCTTCGTCACCGTTTCGTCCGTGCGATCGGTCAGTGAGAAATCCTGAATTCCTGCCGGATCCCATAGGCTGGGACGTGCTTCGGCAGCAGTATCGGGCGTTGGCTTTTGAGCCACCGCGTGAGAAGGAATTCCCCACGTAATCCCAGTCAGGATCAGTGCGGCCCAAGCCAGAAGGATCCGTGTGCTACGTCGAGTATTATCGTGGGAGAAGATCAAAGTCGTCATTTCAGTTGCATCCAAATTCTGCGGCCAGATGGCTCGCGTGCGCCGACTCCGCGTCAACGGGCATTCCTGGAAGACTGTCGGCTGGCCAGGACGACGCTCAGTCCGATACACACCACGGCGAAACCGACTGTGACCAGAATCGACATCGCCAGGGATGGCAGGCCAATCGACGTGGGCAACGTGTGGTCCCAGTAGAGCAATCGCCGCAACGCCGCAATTCCATAAGTCAGCGGGTTCAGCCGCATCACCCACGACAGCCAACCCGACTCACCACCAGGAAAAAAGGCTCCCGACAGTAACCACATCGGCATCAACAGCATGCTCATCAACGCATGATAGCCTTGAGTCGAATCCAGCGGCCAGGCCATCACGAATCCCAACGCGGTCAGCGTAAAGGACAGCAGTGCCAGGAAGCCGAAAATCAACACAAACTGCAACGGGCCGATGGAAATCCCCATCCACGGTGCCAAGGCTAGAAACACCCCGGCCTGGATCAAGCTCAGCAGCATGCCCCCCGTCAGTTTCCCCAGGACGAGCGCCAGCCGCGAAATGGGCGAGACCAGCACGCCTTGTAAAAATCCCTCTTTACGATCTTCGATAATCGAAATCGTCGAGAAGATGGCGGTAAACAAGACAATCAGCACGGCCACGCCAGGGAAGAAATATTCTTGATAGGTCAGCTCACGTCCTAAGACGTGCGACCAGGCGGGTGCCTGAAACGAGTTGCGTAACCCGGCACCAAACAGGATCCAGAACAACAACGGCTGGCCCAGGGCCCCAATGACGCGTGTCCGTTGCCGTAGAAAACGAATCAGTTCGCGTTCGGCCAGCGTCCAGACCGGCAACCAGAGTCCGGGTTGCGCGGGGGGCTGATTTTTTGCTGTCTGATTCATGGCTGGATCCGTGGAAAGAGTCGCTGCCTGCGGTGGGCTCACCTATTGTACGATTTCTGGTGACGAGAGGACCGCGTTACCAAAACTGCCGTCCGGTCCGTTGCACGAAGACGTCTTCCAACGTCGGTTTGCCCAACGTGACCGAAGTGATCGAGGCTCCGAACTGAGCGACCACATCGCGCAACAAATCGTGCCCCTGTTCCCGCTCAATTCGTAGTAGGTCTCCCACGCGATGCACGGTGACTCCGAACTGGGCGGTAATGTCACTTGCCAGTCGTTCCGGATCGCGTGAGCGGATCGTCAAGCAGTCGCCACCGACCGAGCTCCGCAGGGCGTCGGGGGTATCCAGCGCCACCATCTGGCCTTCGTGCAGCAGCCCCAACCGATCGCAATCTTCGGCTTCATCGAGAAGGTGCGTGGTTACCACGATGGTCAGCGACATCTCTTGCCGCAGCTCGCGCAAGTACTTCCACAACTCAATCCGAGCCCCAGGATCGAGCCCCGTGCTGGGTTCATCCAACAACAACAGCTGGGGACGATGCAGCAGGCTCTTGGCGATTTCCACCCGGCGCTGCAACCCGCCCGACAGTTTTCCCGCCAGGTCTCGGCGGCGGTCAGCGACTCCCAAGCGTTCGAGCCCCTGGTCGATCCGCGATTGAAGATCGGCACCGCGCAGGCCGTATAAATGCCCTTGGTGTTTGAGGTTTTCCTGAACCGTCAACTTGCGGTCCAGACTGGGGGACTGAAACGTCACTCCCAAGATTTGCCGCACTGCCGCTTGTTGCGTGGCAAGGTCTAATCCACCGACAGTGGCCGTGCCATATTGCAATGGCAACAGTGTCGAAAGAATCCGAAACAGCGTCGACTTCCCCCCGCCGTTCGGCCCCAGCAATCCGAAGATTTCGCCGTCGTTCACCGCGAACGTCAGACCGTTCAAGGCCTGTCGCTCGCCATAGGCGAACCGGACATCCTGCACCGAAATGGACGGTGCCGAGGCAGGCATGGTGAGATCTCTCTGTAGGTAAAACGAACGAGTATTTTCTCGTTGAGTCGCAGAGCCATTCGCTCTGCAAACCTGGTCTTGTTTCCCCTGTGTCCATCTTTGTGTAGACAGACAAAAGCCCGGCTCAATCACTGGCCGGGCCTCATCCTGCATTCAGTCGCCACTCGTCAGCGTGTGACTAGTGGGCTTTTTTGTCAGCAGCTTTATCAGCCTTGGGAGCCGTCTTAGGAGCGGCTTCGGCCTTCGTATCGTGGTGATCGTCGTGCTTGGCGGCGGCCGCTTCTTTACCGTGGGCGGCATCGCCATGAGCGTCACCATGTGCATCATGGTCTTGAGCAGCAACTAGGCCCTGCGGAACCAACACATTGTAGTAGTGGAAGGCGATGTCCGGCGCCAGAGCGAAGGGCAGGGCACAAGCCAACACGCCGGTCGGAGCCAGCAACACATACTTCCAGGCGGCTTCAAACTTAATGTGCATGAAGTACAGCAACACGAAGGTCGCTTTGCACAGCGCCACGGAGAGAATCAGGACAATCAACGTCCCCTTGGAGATCGAATCTTTGCCCAGGTCTAAAAAGATCGACAACAAGGTGCAGACACACAGCAAACCGAAGATTGCGGTGTAGTTGACTTTGTGGTGCTCGTGCTCGTGTTCATCGGACATTGCCGATCACTCCCTATCCATTGAGTCGTAACGGTCGACTCGTTTGATTCTATCTGAATCCCGCGACGTTCAAGATGTTTTCTTGACCGCGGGATGGTGTCAACATTCTCTTCAGAAACTCTAACAGCCGCCTGATTGCGAAGTCGCAATTACAGGATATACACCAGCGGGAACAGGAAGATCCACACGAGATCCACGAAGTGCCAGTACAAGCCAGCGTTCTCCAGGATCACCGCGTCATCCGAACTCGCCCCCAGTTTGGCACCCTTGGCGAGTACCAGTCCGAACAAGATCATTCCCACGATGACGTGAATGGCATGGAAGCCGGTCATCAGGAAGTACGTCGAGGCGAACAAGTTTCCGTACAGAATCGGGTGCGGTACGGTGACGCTAGCGAGTTCCTTGTGCGTCTTCTGCCAGCCGGCCAATTCACCGGGGATCTTTTTCTTCTCGTCGCCAGCCACACGGTGCAGCAGTTCTGCAGCCTTAACTTCACCCGGCTCAGTCGCAGCCCGGTTCGCAGCAACTTCGTCTGCAAACGGCTGGAAGACAGCGCGAATTTCCTTCTTCTTGACCAGTTCGGCTTCGATGGTCGTCAGCTGATCCCGCAAGGCCTTCGCGGCAGCGTCGCCACCCTTACCGTCGGCCAGTTCACGCTCGATACCGACCTTACGGTCTTCCAGGGCGAGGTAGCCGGTGGCCAGATCCAACTTCCGGATCAGCTTTTCACAAGCCTGTTGATTGGTCTCGGGAATACGGCCCGGCAGGATTTCGTGATCAAACTTGCCGTAGTATTCGTACGACTTGATGCTCAAGAACAGGCACGCCAGACACAGGGTGGCAATCACCCACGACCGGGCGAGCATGAACTTTCGCATGTTCATGGCTTCGTGTGCGAGCACGACGAAGTAGCTCGACAGAATGAGCACGAACGTATTCAGGCCACCCCAGAAGATCTTGATGTGGGTGACGTTCGTATCGGTGGGCCAACCAGGTGAGCCCATCCGTACGACGATGTACGTGCCGATGAAGGCCGTGAAGAACATGATTTCTGTTCCGAGGAACAGCCACATGCCCAGCTTGCCATTCGGAATCGCCACACCCATCCGCAGGGGAGTTTTGGCAGGAGTTGCAGTCGTCGCGTGTGTCATGTCACGTATCAATCACTGACGGAAAAGCGGTCCAGAGAAATCAGCCACCAGGCTCACAACGTCGGGCATGCCGCTCAAAGTATCAAGACAACAGTTGATATCGGTCCCAAACCAATGCCCCCAGCAAGGCAGGCAAATACAACAATGAGGTCCACAACAGGCGTCGGGCTGCGGAGACCGTCTTGTATCTCAAGAACTGCACCGAGGCGACGATGTACCAGATTCCCAGAATCGTCGCGGCGCCCGCATACCCCATACCTGCCATGCCCCATTGGGCTGGCAACCAACTCACCGGCAGTAACGCCAGCGAGTATCCAATCGCAGTGAAACCTGTCTTCAATCCCGTAGGATCGTCGACCGGAATCATCTTTAAGCCAGCATCCGCATAATCTTGACGATACAGCCAGGCGATCGCCATAAAGTGCGGGAACTGCCACAAGAACAAAATCGCAAACAGGGCAAACGCCCCCGAATCCAGACCACCACCAGCAGCCGTCCATCCCAGCACCGGAGGCAACGCCCCGGGGATGGCACCGACAACGGTATTCAGGACGGTATAACGTTTCAGCGGTGTGTAGACACCGGCATACAGGACCAAGGTCGCAGCGGCTAGAACCGTCGTTAGCACGTTCACAAAACACGCCAACCACACCAGACCAACCACCGCAGTGATGACGCCAAACGTCGCCACTTCCCATCGCGACAGCCGACCGGCCGGCAAGGGACGACGGCACGTTCGCAGCATCCGACTATCAATTCGCTGTTCGATAAACTGATTCCACGCACTTGATGAAGCCGCCACCAGTGCCACGCCTAACACGGCATGTCCCAGCAAGCTCCACCAGTTGGTGTGCAGTCCCAATTCCGCAGCGGACAAGGCAAAACCGAGGCTGACCGTGATCAGTGCGAGCACTGCGATCTTCGGTTTGGTCAATTCAATGTAATCAGCAATCCGCACTCGCAGAGCGCTGGCCGCCGTTTGATTCGGCATGAAGCCAACTTCGCGACTGTGTTTCGTTTTTGATGTTGAGGCGAGACTCATGGTGTCCCCCCTGCGGCTAACGCGCCGGAGTTCATGGCCGATCGCATGGAATCGTGAGGTTGTTGCCGCAGCCACATGATGCGTATGACACGCACCAAGTAAACGACAGACAACATCCAGACCATCATCCCAAGAACGGTGTGACCAGTACGCGACCAAATCTGCAGGGGCGAGCCCTGTTGTGCCACGTAATCGCCAAACCCGTATTTCGCGACGAAAGTCATCAATCCCAAGCCAATCTGCAGCAACACACAAGCCATCAAGGCCCCCGCATTGCGACGCAGCCATTTCACGCCACTCGTATACGACCCAACCCACAACCACATTACGGCCAGCAACACCAGGAAGGCAAATCCGATATGTTCGTAAACCGCCAAGCCCAGGTGCCGCAACAACCCGCCGAGAATAAACTGCAACTGGACCGCCACCACTGCCGTCACAGCACTGATGCCCGTTCCCAGGTTCCACTCATCAATTTTGTACGTCTCAGACTCGAACCAGCTTTTGCTGGTCACGACAGCGACACACGACATCAGTGCAAATACCCAAGAGGCGAATAGCCCGTGGATCATGGCCAAACCGCGGGCGTCAACGACAACACGTCGACCTCCCAACAATCCCTGACCAATCACACACAGCAGCACTGCGACACCCAGATAACGTACCCAGCGCCGTGATTCACCGAACCACAGTGCGGCCGCCAACCCAATACTGATGACACCGACCAGCATTCCTGCCAGGCGATGGCCATGTTCTAAAAACTTGTCACCGACCGATTGCAGCCAAGGATAGAGAATCATGTTATGGCCATCGGAAGACGGCCAATCACGAAATGCCATCCCGGCATCATGAGTGGTAACCAGAGCCCCGACAGTGATCGGCAACAACAGCGCTACCGCAGCCGTGAATACGGCGAAGCGGTGTAACCAGGGCTGGTAGCGCGGCGTCATGTTGTGGTTGTCGATCAGTATCTGGTGCGAGTTAGCTCGTTCTAAAATCTGGCCTGTTCCCATTGATCAGGCCAGATTGATTGTTATCAACGTTTTAGTGCCCGGTCGAGGCAATCTTGGGGATTGCCGACTTCGGGATGTATTCCGTCTGCAGAATGAAATCGTTTTCAGTCAGCGGTGAGGAGTACTCGTACGGACCGCGGTACACAATCGGCAGCGATTCGAAGTTGCCGTGGCCCGGGGGCGACGGTGCTGACCATTCGAGGCCGTTGGCATTCCAAGGATTCCGGCCGCACTTCTTACCGCAGAAGATGCTTCCGAAGAAGTTCGCCAGCAGAATGAACTGAGCCAATCCCATGATGATGGCACAGACAGTCATGAACTGGTTCAAGGACAGCAAGTGCTCCAGGGACGGGTACTGATACGGGTCAGCCAAGCGTCGCGGGAAGGCCGCAATTCCCAACAAGTGCATCGGGAAGAACGTGCCGTTGAAGGCGAGGAAGGTGATGATGAAGTGGATCTTGCCCCACGTCTCATTCATCATCCGACCGAACATTTTCGGGAACCAGAACACAATACCACCGAACACACCGAACAGCGTGGAGCCGAACAGCACATAGTGGAAGTGAGCGACGATGAAGTAGGTGTCGTGGAAGTAAATATCAACCGGCACTGCCGCCATGAAGATACCGCTCAAACCACCGACTAGGAACATCGACACAAACGCGACCGCATTCAGCATCGGAACGTTGAACTGAATTCGTCCGCCCCACATGGTGCCAATCCAGTTGAACGTCTTCACCGCGGACGGCAAAGCAATCATCATCGTCGAGACCATGAACGACATGCCCAAAGCCGGGTTCATACCGCTCGTAAACATGTGGTGTCCCCACACGATGAAGCCCAAGCCAGCGATTGCTGCCAGCGAGTAAACCATCGGCTTGTAACCGAAGATCGGCTTCCGCGACATACAGGCCAGGATGTCAGAAACCATACCCATCGCCGGCAACAACATGATGTACACGGCGGGATGCGAGTAGAACCAGAACAAGTGCTGCCACAGCAACGTCTGCCCGCCACCCACGGTCGGAGCGGCGTTATTCACGACGATTCCAGCGGGGATGAAGAAGCAGGTACCGAACGAACGGTCGGACAACAACATGAAGCCAGCAGCAGTCAACACCGGCAGGGCAAACGCCTGCAGAATGGCGGTGATAAACATCGCCCAGATGGTCAACGGCATACGGAACAACGTCATACCGGGGGCACGCATGTTGATAATGGTGGTCATGTAATTGACCGAACCCATCATCGACGACACACCGACCAGGGTGACTGCAATCAGCCAACATGTCTGAGCGCCGCCAGAGCCTGGCGCCGCCGCTTGTAACGCACTTAATGTCGGATACGAAGTCCAGCCACCGGCTGGTCCGCCTCCGAAGAAGAAGCTCAAACCGAAGAAGAAGATTGCCGGCAACATGGCCCAGTAGCTGAGTGCATTCAGCAACGGGAAGGCCATATCGTCCGCACCAATCATCAACGGAATCAGGAAGTTGCCGAAGGCACCAGCCAGAATCGGAATGATCACCAGGAAGATCATCACGGTGGCGTGCATCGTGAAGAGCATGGTGTAGGTTTCAGGCGCGATAATACCGGCCTGATTGCGGAACAACAGATCGCCGAGAATCGGCATCCGTTGGAACGGGAACGCCAATTGCCAACGAACCCCTAGTGCCAAGGCACCACCGACCATCAACATGATGAGGGTCGTCATCAGGAATTGCAGCCCGATGATCTTATGGTCTTTGGAGAACGTGGGGAGTGCCTTAAGGATTTCCCACGTGCTGGGTTGATGATAATGACCGTGTCCGCCATGGCCGTGGTCATCGTGATCGTGTGCGCTATGTGCTGCGTGATCGAGAGTGCTCATTACTGACCCTCTCCTTCCTTCGTTTCAACTTTCGCTGGCACGCCATCGTCAGCCTGATGTTTGGCCAACTCGTGCAGGTATTTGGCAAAGTCTGCGTCGGACTCGGCCGAAATCCGGCCTCTCATCTTATAGTGGCCCCAGCCACACAACTCAGCACAGATCAAATCGAACTGACTGCGTTTCGAAGCTTCGAACCAGACTGGAATGACCAGCCCTGGCACCGCATCCTGCTTGACTCGCAAGTCGGGAATGAAGAACGAGTGCAACACGTCTTCGGTGCGGAGGTGAATCAAGACCGGGCGGTTGGCCGGGCAGTGCAGATCGTTCACGGTATAGATGTCATCCGGTGACGGATGCTTCAACCACTCGTCGATTTCTGCCTTGTTTTTGAAATTGCGACCGGGAGCGGGATAGCGAATACGCCATTCGAACTGCCGTGCCGTCACTTCAGCCAAGGGATGTGCGAGAGCTTGCTTATCAAACGTCTGCACCATGCGGAACCGGGCCCACACGTCCATCTGGTAGAGCGAAATGAACAGCAGCACGCCAGCCGGCGTCACCGTCCACACCATTTCCAGAATGTGACTTCCGTGGCTGAACATACCCTTTTGACCAGGCGTCGTGTCCGAGAACTTCCACAGGACATAGAACAGCGCCAGATTCGTTCCGACGAAAACCGTCGTCACGATCACCAGGATCAGGTAGAAAAGGTTATCAATTTCCTGCCCGAGTGGTGACTGAGCAGGCAGGTGGAACCACCACCCGTACTTCGGTGCCATCCAGCTCCAGCCAATCGCAACGATCGGCCAAGCGAGAAAGAACAATGCCCAAAACCTGCGCACGAGAAATCTCCCTGGA
>JAZKFE010000021.1:15090-15310 GCA_040386595.1 Planctomycetota bacterium
GGACAAGCAAAACAAGGTCTCAGTGATATCTCTGCCGGACAGTGGCCAAGCAGCAGCGTCGCACTGAGCAACTTTAAGTTCGTCGAGTTGATACGGACTGAATTAACCGGCGCCTCAGCTGCCAGTGGCAACTGAATCAGCGGGGACTATTTCGCGGGAGCGACTACTGCCGTGGTAGGCATTAAAGGTTCCAGCGTTTGACTTTGATACGGTACGTCGA
>JAZKFE010000022.1:0-5748 GCA_040386595.1 Planctomycetota bacterium
CGATGGGTAGCCCAGATTCTCGAATCTGGGTGAGCGTAGCGAACAAGAGGTTGCAGTTTTTGAGAGTCAGCGACTCCTTGCGATTCTTTTTAGCGGTCACCAATGAGACGTTTTGATCACGGTCGTCCGATTCGAAAGAACTTCCCGCTGGGCTGGGCTGGGCTGGGCTGCGCCGCGAATCAACTCTAAGTCGTTACACTTGAAGTCTCGCTGCAGTAGCAGATAGGTATTCTTGCCTGTCTCTGTCATTAGAAACGCCAACAATGACGAACAGGAATGCCCATCCTAACAGATCAGCGATCGCTTCAGCTCGTCGTCATTCCGACTTGGGGATGCAACCAGCGACTGGCCCCTCTCTCCCTGTCGTTCTTCATCAGCGGAAGGTTCCCTGGGGACCTGACTCATATAGTGACAATCGGAAATCGAGAGAGCCACAACCTCTTGTTCGCTCCGCTCACCCAGATTCAAGAATCTGGGCTACCCAAGTATCTCTGACGCAACCATTGGATGAATCCGCTACGGCTTGCGACTGGAGCCAAGCCCGAAATCGGCAGTCAACCAGTCGTCATAAAAAAATCACATCTCCTTACAAATATAACATTTACAGCACATCCGCCTCGGCATCACACCGGCAGTGCTCATTTTTAAAGCCGATTTTATTTGCAATTCATCCTGACCTTAGACAGCGGGCCTATTATAGTTTTCGACGTGACTGAGACCGGACAGCCGTCAATGAGGGCTCGGGTTGTGGCTTAATCGAATGCCTACGCAGGCCACACAGCGCCGCCGATCACTCCTGCCGATCACTTCACAGACGGAGGCCATCATGCAAGTTCAAATCTCGTCCGCATTCGCCGCAGCCTCGGCATGGGGAACCAAACTCGCGGTGTTCGCCACATTAGGAGCAGTCGGGTGGTGGGGACACCTTACTCATTGGTCGTTACCCGCCATGCAGCTGACCGCCTCCGAAGCGTCACCCCAAACGCTTCCTGAAAACAAGACCGTTGATCGCCTCGCGACTTCAGACTTTCCCAGTAAGTTGCCCGTGATCGAATTCAGCTCGGATGCTGCGGTTCGAAATTGTGGGATCGAGATTGCCGCGGCCAAAGAACGCCAGATGGACGATGTCATCGTGGCCAACGGCGTTGTCGGCTTTGATCAGACGCGCTACGCACAGCTGGCAACCCGAGTCCCTGGTATCGTCTGGCGTGTGGAAAAACGCGTTGGTGATACCGTTCAAAGTGGCGACATTCTGGTCATCGTCGATTCGACCGAAGTCGGGCAGGCTAAGGCCGCACTTCTCGAATCTGCGGTGACTCACAATCTCAAGGCCCAAACCCTGCATCGCCTGGAGCAAATTCCCGAATCCGTCGCACACCGTCAAATCCAAGAAGCGGAAGCGGAGCACAAGCTCGCCGTCGTGCAACGATTCAATGCCCTGCAAAAATTAGTCAATTTTGGTTTCCCCATTCACCTGGATGAGATCACTCAACTCTCCACCGACAAATTGACGTCCCGCCTGCAACTCCTGGGACTGCCGGCAAACCTGGCGAGCGAAACCTCGTCGGCAAATCTGATCCCGCTGGTGGCCCCTTTCTCAGGTGTCATCACGACGTGTAACGTCGCCCAAGGGGAGATGGTGGAACCGGCCAAGCCCCAGTATGTCGTGGCCGATATGCGGCACATGTGGATCCACCTTGATATCCAGCAAGAGGATGCGAACCGGTTGCAGCTGGGCGCAACCGCTTTGGTTCGCAGCGAAGGGGACATTGATCCCATACCCTGTCGCATTACCTGGATAGGAGCCGAAGTCGATCCGAAAACTCGCACCATTCAGGCTCGGGCCGAAGCGGACAATCCCCTTCAAGACGCATCACAGTCGGCCCCCGGAGCCCGGCGTAAACTTCGAGTGAACGCCTTTTGCTCGGCAGATATTCGCGTGAGTAACAATCCCAGTGCCGTCGTGGTACATAACGACGCGCTTCACCTGCAATGGGAAATCGGGCAGCAAATCGTGTTTGTGGCGTCACCTGACCGCCTCCATTTTGAACCACGATTGGTGACCAAAGGATTGGTGCGGGACGACTATGTGCAGATCATCGACGGTCTCAAAGCCGGAGAATTGGTCGTGACCGCCGGCAGTCGGATTCTCGCCTCGGAACTTTCAGAGCGTCTGCAATCGCAAGTGGGTGAGAACAACGACGCCGTGCGAAACTTCGACAACATCCCAGTCTCCGCCACGCCCTAAGGCTGCGGCGGATTGATTGACGTGTACGTCGTCACGCAGTGATGACGTGTCCCCAAGCCAGCGTCCGGCGTGGGCCGGATGCTTGCCTTGGAGTTGAAGTGTTGATCCGGATCACTGGATACCAGGATCTGCCGTATTTCCGGCCTCTTCCAGTCGCAGAAGGTCCTTGGTGAGGGTCCGTCGTTAACAACGATTCGGCTCGCGCTGGACGCACGCCTACGAAGAGCCACCTAAACCTCAATCCCAGTCTGGCTGCAGGCGCTCACGGCCCCAACGAAAAGTGGCATCATGTTGACGAAAATTATTACCTGGTCGCTAGAGCATCGACTCACCGTCATCCTGGCCACCGTGGTACTGGCGATCGTGGGGGGCGTGTCGTTGAACTTTCTGACCATCGACGCCTTTCCTGATTCCACGCCGGTGCAGGTCCAGATCAATACCGATGTGCCCGGATTGGTCGCCACCGAAGTCGAACGGCTGGTCACGTTTCCGATCGAATTGCTGATGGGGGGCCTGCCAGGCCTCATTGAAGTCCGTTCGACCTCGCAATTTGGACTGTCGCAGGTCACGGTCACATTTGAGGATCAAACCGACATTTATCTGGTCCGGCAACTGATCTCACAGCGATTATCCACCGTGGAAATGCCCCCCGGAGCCTCCAAACCAGACTTAGGCCCGGTGGCCACGGGACTGGGGGAAGTCTTGCACTACGTCCTGGCTCCCAAAGACCGCGAGCAAGGTCCGGATATGACCGAGATTCGTACGCTGCACGATTGGGAAGTGCGGCCGGAAATGCGAACGGTTCCGGGAACGGCCGAGATCAACACCTGGGGCGGGCTCAAGAAACAGTATCAGGTCAAAATCGATCCCGATTTACTTTTTAAATACGAGCTCACGTTTCAAGACGTCGTAAAGGCCCTGCAGACCAACAATCTCAACATCGGCGGCGGTTACATCGACCGCAAAGGGGACATGTTGCTGGTCCACGGAATTGCACGCGTCGTCAGTACCACTCAGATTGGAGAAATCCAGATTGCCACAGTTCGCGGTGTGCCGATCCGCGTCCGAGACGTCTCTGAAATCGTCATTGGTCACGAACTGCGCCGTGGTCTGGTAACGGCCGACGGCGAGGGAGAAATTTTGTTAGGGCTGGGCTTCATGCGGATCGGAGAAAATAGCTCGGCGGTTACAAAAGCACTGTCGGAAAAATTCCATGAAATCCGCGGCCGACTACCTGAAGGAGTGAAGGCCGACGTGTTCTACGAGCGAACCGATCTGGTGAAAGAAGTCGTCGGCACCGTTCGCAACAATTTGTGCGAAGGGGCCCTGCTGGTCATTGCCATTCTCTACATCTTTTTAGGGAATCTGAGAGCGGGATTAATTGCCGCGGCGGGCATTCCGTTGTGCATGCTGTTTGCCTTTACCGGCATGTATCAGTTGGGCATTGCCGGTACATTGCTCAGCTTGGGCGCGATCGACTTCGGCATCGTCGTCGACAGTTCGGTCGTCGTGATTGAAAGCATCGTCCACCGGCTGGCGCATCATACGGCTGGTGCCGATGGCCGGACACGGCTGCAGATCATTCGTGACGCCGTAGTCGAGGTGCGTAAGCCGGCCGTGTTCGGCCAGTTGATCATCATGATCGTGTACATCCCGATCCTGACCCTGGAAGGGGTCGAAGGGAAGATGTTCCGGCCGATGGCATTGACCGTGATCCTCGTGCTGATTGGGTCATTAATTCTCTCCCTGACGCTGACTCCGGTCCTGGCCAGCATCGCCTTGCCGCGCCATCTGGATGACCGGGACAGTCTGCTGCTCCGAGTCCTGAAAGCGGCCTACTCGTTCGCACTGGGGTTTGTGATGAAGATCAAAACTCTGGTGTGGCTGTTCGCCGTCGCCTGCCTGTTTGCAACCGTCTGGATCGCCTCACAACTCGGAACCGAATTCATCCCCCAACTGGCCGAGGGTTCGATTGTCATCGGTATCCGCTATCCCGCGGGAACCAGCTATCTGGAATCGGCCAAGAACAACACGCTGGTGGAACGGCATCTATTGAAAACGTTTCCAGATGAGATCGTGCACGCCTGGAGCCGAGTCGGTGAGCCCGATATCAACACCGATGCGGGAACTCCCGAGACCACCGATATGTTCGTGACTCTCAAGCCGCAAAAAGTCTGGAAACGGGCAAAAACACAGGTGGAGCTCGTGGGGATTCTCGAGAAAGAAATGCAGCAGTTTAAGGGACGTACCGTGTGGTTCACTCAGCCGATTGAAATGCGATTGAATGAAATGCTAACCGGAGTCCGGGCCGATCTGGCATTAAAATTGTTCGGCGACGATCTGGATACGCTGCTGAAATCAGCCAATCAGATTGCCGACGTCCTGCGAGACATCCCAGGTTGCGCGGACTTGGCCGTGGATGACGTCGCCGGCCAGCCGATTTTACAAATCCAGTTAGATCGCGGTGAAATCGCGCGTTACGGGATTTCGGCCGAATCGGTCATGGATGTCGTGGAGGCAGTCTCGGGAAAGACCGTGGGCGAGGTCATCGAAGGCCAGGTTCGTCTGCCTGTCGCCGTACTCCTTCCCTCTGCTTATCGCAGCAGTCCTACCGACTTGGCGAAGCTGATGCTGGCCACACCGTCGGGCAACCGCGTCCCGCTGACGCGGGTCGCGGATGTGCGTGAAGTTCGCGGTGCCAAGTACATCACTCGGGAAGGCAGCAAACGCCGGATCGCCATTCAATGTAACGTCCGTGGCCGTGACATTGGCAGCTTTGTCGCCGATGCCCAATCTCAGATTCAACAGAAAGTCCCGCTGGAACGAGGTTATCGTCTGGAATGGGGCGGACAGTTCGAGAACATGCGGCGGGCTCAACTCCGGCTGTTGCTGGTTGTGCCCCCGGCGTTAGGGATGATCATCCTGTTGTTGTATCTGTCATTTCGAAATGTCATCGACACGATGTTCGTGTTTGCCAGCGTTCCGTTTGCTTGCGTGGGTGGAGTTCTGGCACTGTTAGTACGAGACATGCCGATCTCGATCTCGGCGGCAGTCGGATTCATTACGCTGTCGGGCGTTTCGGTCCTCAGCAGTATGGTGCTAGTGGCCGCAGTGCGCAGCCGGTTGCAGGAGGGGCAGACAGCGCAACAGGCCATCCGTGACGCGTCACTGGGTTGCCTGAGAACGATCCTGATGACGGCGGTCGTCGCCAGCGTCGGATTCTTCCCCATGGCGTTCAGCAACGGCGTGGGAGCCGAAGTCCAACGCCCGCTCGCCACAGTCGTGATCGGAGGGGTAATGGCCAGCATGTTGATGACCTTACTGATCCTGCCGGTCATGTATGCGTCCTTACCGCACTCGCAAAAATCTCACCGCGAGTCGTGAGCCACAGGGGCTATGCCATGGGCGATTTTTGAGCATAGATTTTCAAGGATTTTGAGTTCGGTGGTGCTTGGAATCGTTGGGAGGGTGAGGCTCCTGCCGAACCGCTTGGTCTACTG
>JAZKFE010000023.1:0-3317 GCA_040386595.1 Planctomycetota bacterium
CTTTAGCCACTTAAACTCAATGAATCACAATCGAGTGTGCGTCTCAGGATGGACTCCCGTCAGAGGATGATCCAATCCGTGTTTCATCTGTGTTAATCCGTGGCTAAAACTCTTTCCTATTGCGGCGTAACAACACTTCCGACGTCGGTCACGCTCTTAACTCTCCGTGTTCTCTGTGTCTCCGTGGTGAATCAATCCTCATTAAAGGATTTCGAGCGTCGGCATCGCCGGACCGGAGGCCAATTCGCGGACGACTTGCATCGCGACGTTTTCGCAAATGTTGAGCAATGCGGCGCGGGCCGGGCTGCCTTCGGCGAAGTTATCGACGATACGGCCGGCATCACCATTGACGCACAGGCTGCCGTCGATCGGGACTTCACCCAGGAAGGGCAGGCCCAGTTCGGCGGCTTTCTTCTGAGCTCCGCCGCGTCCGAAGATCTCGCCCGACATGTTTTCGACCATGCCGAGAACCGGGATCTTCACCGTGCGGAACATGCTGACGGCTTTGACCGCGTCCAACAGCGCGACTTGCTGCGGCGTGCAGACGACCACGGCTCCCGCCAGACCTAGCAATTGCGACAACGTCAGCGAGACGTCACCGGTGCCGGGGGGCATGTCGATGATCATGTAATCGAGCTCACCCCATTCGGTATCCTTGAGGAACTGCGTCAGGGCCTGATGCAACATCGGACCGCGCCAGACAACAGCCTGCTCGGGCGGAACCAGAAAACCCATCGACATGATCTTCAAGCCGTCTTTTTCGACTGGCTGAATGCGGTTGATCTTCTGGCCGTTGGCGCCGACCTTCTCTTGAATCTCGGGGCGTTGATTCACTCCGAGCATGTGCGGGATGCTGGGGCCGTAGACGTCGGCGTCCAGGAGTCCCACCTTGGCACCGAGCAACTTCAAACCATAAGCGATCGAGGCCGCGATAGTGCTTTTACCGACGCCACCTTTACCGCTACCGACCGCGATGACGTTCTTCACATGCAGGCCGAGGGCTCCACCGGAGTCCTTGCCCTTGGTCTTCACGGCGAACTCAACGGTGACTGTTTGAGCTTCCGGCAACTTGGCCTGAACCGCCTGTCGGATGGCGTCAACCAGGCGTTCGCGTCGCGGGTAGGCGTGCGTCGGAAGGTCAATCTTCACGTTAACGGAGCTGGGGCTGGTGATGCGGATCTGGTCGATCATGCGCAAATCGGCCAGGCTTTTGCCCAATTCCGGATCTTGTACAGTTTTTAACGCGGCCGATACGGCCCCTTCATTCAACGTGCTCATACGGATCTCGTCACGAATTTCGTCAGATCTGCAGCCCCAAGACTGAACAGATCGCACAATGAGTTGGCCAGAGGCCGAACCGAAATGGTTCAGCAGTAACTGGCCTATCTTAGTCGGTTACGAGATCAAAATCCGCGCTGACGATGGAAATCGGCCAGGAATGCCGAAGGCCTAAAACTCGCCGACGACTTCGCCACCGGCCCGCGTCGACAGCGAAACCAGCGTCTGCTGATAAATGTTCTCGCTGATAAAGCGGATCGAGCCGTCTGCCATCGCAAAGTTGGCGCCGCCGGTGTGCAGGCTGCCGAAGGCGTTGACTCGCAGGATCGATTCGGGCTGAGCGTCAAAAGTTCCCCCGCCTCCTGGTCCACCAGCCTGATAGGGGTAATCGTAATTGATCGGTGCCCAACTGCTCAGAGTGACGTCGCTCAGAGCGTATTGCCCACCCGACGCGGCCCACTGTCCCCAGGCCGTCATGGGATTCAAACCACCGCCCGCGGAGGAGAACGAGTCAAAATTCGAGTCTTTATGGCTGCGTTCGCCGAACAACAACGTGTTCGATAGGCCGTCGATCACATCCCGAATTCGAATCACACCGTAGCTGGGGACCCCGGTCGCAGGCCCCAGACCGGCAAATATGCCGTTCCCCGATGTCGCTGCGGGGGGATGAGACTGTGTCCCGCCGTTGCCACCATAACTGGTAATGGCGTACTTCACGCCGCTCGGCTTCACAAACGGATTTTGGGGCACGATGTCCGAAGGGCAGTTCAAGACGGGCAGAATATAGCTCGTGTTGCCAGTCGTTTCGTTGTCGAGCGGATCGTTGAAATTCCAGCGGTTGTAGAGAGGTGCCTGGTCCATATAGGGCAGGATTTGGACATACATCGTCCAGCCGCGGAATTTCGGTGCGGTGGCGAACGAAATCCGAATCTGACCTGGGGGAATGCACGACTGCGCGTCGTGATAGTTGTGAACGGCAAGCGCCACTTGCTTGAGCTGATTCTTACATTGCGTCCGTCGTGCGGCCTCGCGGGCCTGCTGCACGGCGGGCAGTAAGAGCGCGATCAACACGGCGATGATCGCGATGACGACCAGCAATTCGATGAGCGTAAAAGCACGGTGGGCGGGGGCGGGCAGGGGGCTGCGCATAGAAAAATTTCTCGGCGGCGGGGTGGAGCAGGGCAGTGGCAACGTCCAAACGTTGAGCCGCAACTCGTCACTTGGTCTCGGATTTGATTTCAATATCAGCGACAGCGGTGACCGGCAGGTAGGGGCGATCCTCACGGAGTTCCACCGTGCCGGTCGCGCGGATGATCTTGTCGCGGAAATGCTCGTGAGGGGCGGAATTTCCTGCGGCTTTGAGCTTTTTCAACACGTCCGCTTCCAGAATCACGGCCATGTTTTTGGTGTCTTTGAAGTCCATTTCCGAGTCGAGAAACACGGTGTTTCGTTTCTCTGAAAACTTCGCCTTCTTGACCGCCATAATGACGGTGACTTTCTTACCGACGTAGTCGCGCCCCTTCTCGGGAGAGATCTCGGGAATCTTCTCTTTGCTATCCGCGGTCCAGCCGCAGGTAGCAACGCACATCACCAACACACAGGCGAGAACCCGCGAACACCAAGAAAAAGAGTTGGTGGAGACCATATTGACGCTCCCAATGAGACGCGGTGGGGCTCAGAGCCAGATTGAACGAACACTTCGTTCCGCAGCGACAACGACACAATCGTGTCAACTGACGACACGATCAAGTCTACAGGGTCTCAAATTGAATGCAAGTGTGGTCTACCGAAGGCGGGGCAGCACGGATGTGAACCAGATGGCGGCCGACTGCAACTCGAGAAAGTGATGAGCAGAAAATTATTATCCAAGGCGAGCCCGGCGGCGTAAGCCCCGGGATTCTGCATCGTGTAGCTTGGCTCTCGGAAAAAGACCCGACTCAGAGAGTCAGGCTACGGGAGAAAGAATCCGAGCCGCTAAAAACCGATCCGGCTCACGCCCAATACCGCTTCCTAAAGCATAAGTATTGCGTCTCTAAAGA
>JAZKFE010000024.1:0-6299 GCA_040386595.1 Planctomycetota bacterium
GGTCTTTCGGACCTGCCAGACCACGCGGTTCGGCAGGAGCCTCACCCTCCCAGTAAACGCAGGGAAATTCGCCGTTATGCTGCTCGGACTGAGGCGTCTTTAGCCGGTAGATCCGGGCGAATGGCGGTCAGGATTAACTCGACGGTGCGTTGTGTGGCACCGCGTTGCGTCGCGACCAATTGCTGAGCTCGCTGGCCCATGGCTTGGGCTTGTTCGGGGTTGCTCAGTAACTCGCGGATCGTGCTGGTGAACTCCTCGGGGGTCGGCACGACACGTGCCGAGTTGGCATCCAGTAACAGCGCGACGACATCTTTGAAATTGTGGGTGTGCGGGCCGAATAGGACGGCCGCACCATATCCGGCGGGCTCAATCATGTTCTGTCCGCCGCGACGTGACAGGCTGCCGCCGACAAACGCGATCTGGGCCAAACCCCAGGCTGCCGAGAGCTCGCCGAGAGTGTCGAGCAATAAGACTGGTGGAAGGGTTCCCGTTTGTGCCGAGTCGGTGCCCTGCCCTAGGCTCCGCAGAGACAGCGGCAGACCTTGGCGTTCAACCAGTGCCGCCACTTCTTCGAAACGTTCTTTATGCCGTGGAACCAGCATCAGTCGTAACTTCGGGAATTCGGCGTGCAACGTCTTGTAAGCGGCGAGAGCGAGATCTTCCTCCGGGGCTTGCGTGCTGCCGGCGATCAGTAGCGTTTCCTCGGGTAATAGCTGAAAGGTCTCGCCAATCTCTAAGGTGCGAATGTTGTCACGGTTGACTTCGACCCGATCGAATTTGATCGAGCCGGTGATCGTCACCTGCCCCGGTTTGGCCCCCATGTCGACGAGTCTGTCGGCGTAGGTCTGGTTCTGTACGGCGATCTGTTGCAGCTGCGGCAGAATGCGGCGGAGCAGCGGACGAATCCAGCGATAGCTCCGGTAGCTGCGATCGCTGACACGACCATTGATCAACAGAACGGGGATCTGCCGGTGTTTGGCAGCGGCGATAAAATTGGGCCACAATTCCAGTTCGACGAGAATAATCGCCGCTGGCTGGACCCGCTGGAGGGCGCGGGCGACGCTCCAGGAAAAGTCGAAAGGAAAGTAGCAAACGGTGTGCTGCGGATAGAGCTTGTGGGCCACTTCGTGACCGGTGGTGGTCGTCGTCGTGATCCAGAATCGATGGCCCGGAAGACGTGCGGCGAGTTGCTCGAGGACTGGTCCCAATTGCACGACTTCGCCCACGCTGACCGCGTGGAGCCAGATGCAGGGGTGAGTGGAATTACGCGGCGGCAATGATCCCAGAAACTTCTGCCGCCAATCTCCGAGACGCTTCTTCAGGACGATTCGGCGATACAGCAGCCACGGAGCGGCGAGGCCGGCAATGCTCAGATACGCGAGATTGAGTAACCAACGCACGGGGCATCCTTTCCCGCTGAACGGCCTCTTCTTGGACGTGGACGAACCAACGCGAGGTGACCAATGCCAGTTCAAAGTCCATGAAGTCGGGTGCCACTGACAGAGCCAGTGGCACCCAAACCGCAAGTACCAGTTTGACCTAACCGTCAGTCTTTATTCATGTGGCAGTTCTTGAACTTCTTACCGCTGCCGCATGGACAAGGCGAGTTGCGGCCGACCTTTTCGCCGTAGTTGCGAATGGGTTCGACTGCCTTCTCGGAAGGTTCATTCGGGCCAGAGCTTTCGCCCGGGCCTTCCATCATCATTTCTTCTTCGACCGCATCGAAAGCCGACTGAGCTGAGTCATGAGTGACAGCCGAAATTTGCCACAGGTCACCGACAAAATCGGGGCTCGATTCTTCCACGCGGAAGATGATCGATGTCACCTGATCGGAAATGCGTCGCCACATTTGTTCGAAGGCTCGCATGCCTTCGCGTTTGTACTCGACCTTGGGATCCTTGCCGGCATACCCCGACAGGCCAATTCCCTGTCGCAGGTGATCCATGTAGTACAAGTGGTCCTTCCACGCCGTGTCTAGCACGTCGAGGATCAACGACCGCTCGGTCTGCATCAATTCGGGACGATACCGTTGCTCGGCGGCATTCAGGATCTTTTGTCGAGCAGCCCGTCGGGGCAGCGTTTCCAGTTCGGTTGCCTGAATCGGCGACTTCAAGGCACTCTGTGCCCATTCGGTTAACTCGACCAATGCTTTGGGATCACGGACGGAATCGCTATCGGCATCGTTACCACGGGCGGGGCCGTAGGCTCGTTCGAGATAGCTATCAATCCGCGAAATGGTCTCGCCGTTCTGGTGATACTTTTCACTGTAAGTCAGTAACGCCGAGCGGATCGATTCGCGTGATTGACCTTCGAATGTCGTCGATTGCAATGGCGCGTCGAAACGGTTCCCCGCCCACTGTGCCAGGCCTTCCCGGTCATAGCGTTCCGTGCCGGGAGCACCCGAACGATCGGCCATGAAGCGAGTCAGTCCGACAGACACCGGGAACTCAATTTCCTTAGCGTCGTACATCTTCAGCAGATGCTCGAGAATCTTGTCTTCAGCTTGCTCGGCGGTAATGTCCTTGAATTCGTCAGGCTGCATTCGCAGTGTGAACTGGTCTTCCAGCCAACTGCTCAGGTTCGAGCGGCCGTAGTCATCCGCGGAGAACTGCTGCAGCGGGCTAAAATCGTAGCGGCCGATCGCCTCGTGAATCCGGGGCAGCATCTCTTCGAAAATGTCATTCACGCCAACTTTGCGCAATTCGCGTTCGTTGGTGTTGAGGCCATAGCGAGTATTGACCCATTTCGAGAATGCCGCCCAGTTACGTTCGCGTTCGTCTTCCACGTCTTCGGGCAGATCGCTTTCAATCTGATCCCGCAGGTATTCTTCGGCCTTGCGCTCTGCCTGATCACGCATGTAATCGGCCATCTGCTCGGCACCCTTATCACGGATGTCGCGCTCTTCGACTTCAATCCCGTATTGGACCTCGGCCCATTTGACGGCCGAACCACGGCCATACTTGGGCGAGAGGAATTCCGGAACGACTTGTTTCAAGCGTTGTCGGAACATGTCCATGATCAGCCCGCGGGAATCGGCACCATCCAGGATATCCTGGCGATAACCGTAAACTCGCTTGCGCTGCTGGTCCATGACTTCGTCATATTCGAGCAGCTGGCGGCGTGTTTCGAAGTGGCGTTCTTCGACCTTCTTCTGTGACTTCTCGATGCGGCTGTTGAGCATGGGGTGCTCAATGGCCTCCCCTTCTTTCATGCCGACCCAGGCCAGAACGCTCTTCAGCGTATCGCCACCGAACAGACGCAACAGGTCATCTTCCATCGATAGGAAGAACCGACTGGAGCCGGGGTCACCTTGGCGGCCAGCACGACCTCGCAATTGGAGGTCGATACGGCGGGCTTCGTGGCGTTCGCTACCAATGACGTGCAGACCGCCCAGTTCGGCGACCTGCCGGCCTTGGGCGACCATTCCCTCTTGATCGGCAATTTGCTTCGACAGGCCGTCCCATTCGGACTTGGGGACGTCCAGACGAGTGCGATAGGTATTCTTCAACTGCTCCCAGACCATCGGTTCTGGATTTCCACCCAGGATGATGTCTGTACCGCGGCCGGCCATGTTGGTGGCGATGGTCACGCCACCCAGGCGGCCGGCCTGAGCGATGATTTCGGCTTCACGTTCGTTGTGCTTGGCGTTCAGCACTTGATGCTTGACGCCGAACTTTGTGAGCTTGAACGACAGCAGTTCGGATTTTTCGATGGAGATCGTACCGACCAGAATCGGGCGGCCGGTCTTATGGACCTCACGCACCTCTTCCACGATCGCGTCGAACTTCTCGGGTTCGGTTCGGAAGATCAGGTCCGAATCGTCCTTACGGATCATCGCGCGATTGGTCGGAATGGCCAGGATGTCGAGGTTATAAACCTTGAGGAATTCCGTGGCTTCGGTCATGGCGGTACCGGTCATACCGCCGAGTTTCTTATACAGCTTGAAGAAGTTTTGGAGCGTGATCGTGGCGAGAGTTTGCGTCTCTTCCTTAATCCGAACGCGTTCCTTGGCTTCGACTGCCTGATGCAGACCATCGCTCCACTGACGACCATGCATGGCACGGCCGGTGTGTTCGTCGACGATGACGACTTCTTCACCGACGACCATGTAATTCACGTCGCGCTTGTAAAGGAAGTGAGCCTTCAAGGCGTTGTCGATCAGATGCGGCCACTCCATGTTGCCGGCGGTGTAGAAGCTTTCGACACCCGCCAACTCTTCGGCGATGCGGACACCTTCGTCGGTCAAATGGCAGGTGTGTTCCTTCTCTTTGACTTCGAAGTGGACTTCCTTCTTCAGCTGCATCGCCACTTGATTGGCTTTGGCGTACTTCGTGACGTCGTCGGTCGACGAGCCCGAAATGATCAGCGGAGTCCGCGCTTCGTCGATCAGAATATTGTCAATTTCGTCGACGATGGCGAAGTCGAGGGGGCCTTGGACCTGGCGCATCGACTGTGAATAGCGTTCGTCATCCCACCGCGCGGGCTTCATGTTGTCGCGTAGGTAGTCGAAACCGAATTCGTTGTTGGTACCGTAGGTGATATCGCACTGGTAGGCTTTGACGCGGTCTTCCGCTCGCATTTGCGATTGGATCGCACCGATGGTCAGGCCCAACCCGGTATAGACGGGGGCCATCCATTCCATATCGCGACGGGCGAGGTAATCGTTGACCGTAACGAGATGGACCTTGCCTGCCAAAGCATTCAAATACGCTGGCAGAGTCGCGACCAGCGTCTTGCCTTCGCCGGTGCGCATTTCGGCGATCATGCCCTTGTGCAAGGCATAGCCGCCGATCAACTGGACGTCGTAGTGCCGCATTCGCAGGAAACGCCGGCTCGCTTCACGCACTCGGGCGAACGCTTCGGGCAGAATCTGGTCGAGAGTCTCCCCCGCCGCCAGTCGCTTGCGGAACATGACCGCCGAGCCCTGGAGTTCTTCATCCGAGAGCTTTTGCATCTCGGGTTCGAACTGGTTGATGCGGTCGAGCGTCGAGCCCGGCTGAATGGTTGCCTGCTGTGTGCGTTTATCGCGGCTATAGCCCAGCTTCTTCAGGACACGCTCATTCGCGGCCCCGAAGCGTCGGGTAATAAACCGTTCAAACGACGCGAACAACCAGTTAAAGAAGTCGCCAATACGTTCCAGAAATTCCATGAGATTTTCTTCTCGCCGTCAGACGTTGTGAGGTCAGTTGAGTCGACTCAACGGCACCTGTTGCGACTGACACCCTGCAAACGTCCATACGCCCCCGTCCGAAGGGGCTGCCAAAAACGTCATTCTGTATCCAGCATTCGCCAACGTTACTATCTGAGTCTCAGACAGTATTTGCGAGTACTCGACCAGCCATAACTCCAAGTCTGCCTGAAGTTTATTGTGGACAGCAAAACGGGTCAATCCACATCCTTAAGGAGTGAAGAAGTGACAACCGAAGGCTTCAAGCGGAATTGGCAGGCTAGAAAGCGATTTCCGTGCCAAGAAGCCGCTCGGACAATGTTAAAATTGGCAGTTCCACAAAGTTTTACGTTCCGATCGATTGGGAAAGATCACCGGATAGTTGGGAGATGGGGCGGCTTCTGCCAAGCGGGAAGTCTGCTGTGATTGGCCGACAACGCGGTTCGGCGAGAGTCTCGTCCTTCCATTTGTGACACAATGTCATTGGATGTCACCGCTGTTCTTCGAGCGGTGAAAGCGTCGATAATCAGCCACAGACGTCGACGATCGCCCCTGTTTCTGTCTGGAATCACCATTTGGTTTCGACGATGATGCGGCCGATTCCGACGGCGGAATTGGGGCGATGAGATTGGCAGCCGGGGCATGGCGATAACCAGGAGATCGGTGTGACAGAATCACGGATGAACAATGGCGTCTGGCTCGCTCTGTGCCTGTGTCCCCTGTTGGCTTGGGGGGCGACGGCGAATGCTCGGGCGGCCGACAAGCTGGAGCTGTCTGAATCATCCACTGAAAAACGTTCGTTCAATGTGGCGATTCGGATGGACCTGGATGGTCAGGTGCAAGCTGCCATCGGTGATACCAAAGCCGTGGCCATGAAGTTGGCCGGCAACGCTCAGTTGATGTTTCACGAGCGACGCTTGGCCAGTCTGGGCCGTGATGCCGCAGATTTCCGTGGATTACGGATTTACAACCAGGCGGAGTTTCACAGTCAGGTTGCCGACCGGACGAGCGAGACTAAGCTGCGTCCGGAATTTCGACAGGTCGTGGCGGAAGGCCAGATTGATGGCGTGCGACTGTACTCGCCCTTTGGCCCCTTGACCTATGACGAGCTGGAATTGCTGCGCCCCCCGGT
>JAZKFE010000024.1:6309-15986 GCA_040386595.1 Planctomycetota bacterium
CCCGGTGGACAGCTTGACTGCGGTGGCTTTGCTGCCTGCTGATCGTGTCGAAGTGGGCGACAAATGGGATGCCCCCCTGTGGGCGTTGCAATTTCTGACTGCCGTCGAAGCGGTCGAAAAAGGGGAGCTGAAATGCACCCTGGAGACCGCGCAGGACGAGGTCGCGAAGGTGACCTTCGTCGGAGAGATCAAAGGCGGAATTCTGGGGGCTTCGTCGGAGATTAAGCTGGAAGGGCATTATCTCTACGATCTCAAGCAGCATTGTTTAACGCACCTGGAACTCACGCAAAATGAAGTCCGTTCGGTGGGAGCGGTCAGCCCCGGATTAAAAGTGAATGCCAAGGTGGTCCTGGATCGCAAACCTGACGACAACCCTGGGCTGACCGATGCGACCGTCGAGGCCATTCCGCGCGAGGCAAAACCCGAGTCGTTGTTGCTGTCGATGGATGCCAGCGACTGGGGAATCAAACTCTATCACGATCGCCTGTGGCATTTGTTTCATCAGGGGACTACGGTCGCCGTGCTGCGTTTGATGGATAAAGGGAGCTTGGTCGCCCAGTGCAACGTGTCGCCCATTGGTCCGGCACCGGCGGGGAAACACATTGGCGAACAGCAGTTCCAAGAGGACGTCCAGAAGGCCATTGGGGCCGATTTTCAGAAGATCGAAAAGGCCGAGGTCATTCCGACGCAGGACAAGCGGTTTGTCTACCGTGTGATCGCTGTGGGGGATGCCAGTCAGAAGACTTCCAAGGGAGTCACCAAGGTCGCCGTGAACTGGATTTACTATCTGATCGCGGATGCCGATGGCCGCCAGATGGTGCTCGTGTTTACGGTGGAAAATACGCTGGTGGAACGTTTTCAAAACCGCGACATTAACCTGGCTCTGGGGATTGATTTTCAACCCAGAAAGCCGGCCGCGAAGTAAGCGTAGTGAGCCTTGAGTCCCAGGGGCAGAAGTGCGTCAGGGAATGCGGGGCATTCGTTGTTGCGTCGCCCCCGCTTGCCTTATTGCTGCTGGGGGCGAGCTCCGGCTCCGAAGGGGACTCGTCGCCCCGATGATGCCCCGGGGGCGTTCGGTGCTGCAGGTGTGGTGATGGGAATCGGTGAGGGGCGTGGATCAATACCACCAAGGAAACTTTTGACTGCGTCGTCCAGCCGTTGTACCGGGCGGATCTGGGCGTCGGGGTTATCGAGCGTCCCGCTGACTTTCACTCCCATCCAGCCGACGGTCGCCTGGCCGACGACTTGCTGCAAGATCGCCAACGGCGCTCGATTACGCGTTACCGATGAATAAAAGTCGAAGTTCAACCGCCGGTCAAAACGGACCCAGCCGAAGCCCTTCAAACTCAGTGCCGCACCCTTCAAGTCGATTTGTTTAAATTCGAACCGATTGTTGGCGATTTCGAAAAACGCCTGGGCTTCGTCGAACGCGGTGTTGTTGGCTGAACCGCCATTGAGCTGCTTGAACACGGCCAGCATGACCGGCAATTGATAGAGGGCGGCTGGTCGAATCAACAGCTGGCCGCGTCCCGTCAGTCCGCGGGTGGAGTTTCCGCGTCCTGAAATTTCGGCTTCCCCGGTCATGAGGCCCCGCAGGTCATGTTGATTGGGCAAATAGAGTTCCGCATAACGTTCCAGGAGTGCATCCTTCATCGTCATCACGACGGTGTAGGACGTTTCCGAGCCTAGCACGGCGACACCGTCCAAGGTGAACTTGCCTTGGATGGCCGTTCCGGTAATGCGCTGCTCGGGGGGCGGTCGTCTGATGACTCCATTGCGGTCGCGAGGAGCGCTGACGACATCTTTATTGCCGATAATCAGGTGATCGCCTTCGACCCGAATGGGGCCTTTTACACTCGAAAACTGATAGCCCAGAATTGTCATGGAGGTGAGATCACTCATTCCCTGAGTGCTAATGATTCGTCCGTCCCACGTTCCCTGGATCTCCAGTTTTCCATACATGTGTTTCAGGTCGACGCCCGCAGTGATACTGGTCCCGGCGCACAGGACTTCGAGGTGCCAGGCTGATGTGACTCCATCCTTGGGCTGTCCCGTACCGCAGAATTCGACCATTCCCGTCAGTGTGACACTACCATCTCGCGGATCGAGAGTTTCAATCACTTCGCGGAAGCCGCCCGGCAACGCGCGGCGGAACCGATTGTTCGGCGTCAGATCTTCGACCCGCAATTCATCCAGGCGAACTCGCCATTGGTGATCGGCTTCCAGTAACGCAAAACCATGGTTCAGGTTGACTTTGGTATCACCATGTTTGCCTTCGATCTGAGACATCACCGCACGCATCCGTGTGGGGTCTTCTTCGTCCCGGCGAAAGCTGATATGCCCTTTCACTTCGTCGATGGGGAACGGGAACGATTTCAGTTGAAAGGCCGTCTGCAGCAGGTCGGCTTCGAGACTGATTTCGGGCGATTGCCCGGGTGTCCAGGCGATGGTGGTCAGGCAGTCAAAGCTCCCTTGAGGAGAGAATTCATGCCACAATTTTTTCCACGACTCCGGCAGTGCGTGTTCCAGTTCCTGGTCCAGCTTGGTCCCTCGTGATTGGACTGTCAGACCGAGCAGACCGGCTTCGCCCGCGATGCGGTACTCACCTTCACCGGTCAGTTCCGTGGCGCCGTGAGTGCCGGTTAGTTTGCTGAAAGTCCAGCATTTCCCGTCGTAGCCAACTAAGCCTTCCAGGTTCTGTATCGCATAAGGAAACGCTTTACAGGTCATACTGCCCGAGCGGACTGCGCTACGCAGTTGGATGTCCCAGGGGGCATCTTCGTCGCCGTTGCGATCCATTTGCCAGTGCACGTCGGCGACCCCTTGCAGGTTCATCGAACGTAAGACCTTGCGTGCTGCCTCGGGAGTCGACGAGATGAAAACTTCGTCGAGCGGCAGGTCGTTCACGCGGATGTCGACGTGAGTCCGCTGGTGCTCACCTCCCGTACGAGCTTGGCTTTTGATGCGCACTTCTCGCTGCCCGGCGAGTCCCTGCAGATCGACATCGAGCCGGTGGCCGCGCTTGGTGATGACCCCCTGCACTGATTCGATCGGATAAGGAAATTTCGCATGAGCGATCGAGCAACCTTGCGGGATGATGTCTGAATCACAACGTAGCCCTTTGACTTTGTCGTAGACCAGACGCATGTCGACATCGATCTTTCCCGAGGGCTGAAGATGATCGTAAATTTGTCGCAGATGCGTGGTCAATCGGGCTCGCGTGCTCTGTTCGAGCGGGAGATTTTTGATACCGACAAAGGCCGTGACGGGGTATTCCGACTTCGTCAGGTCGAGGCTGCCCTTGTGGAGCGCGATTTGTGTGTTTCCGTGCCGTCCTGATAGGAAGGGGACCGTTACCCGAGTGGCATCGCAATAGATTTTTCCCTGCACATCATCCAGCGGATGTGCGAACAGCGGGTGTGTCCAGGTGCCGGATTTCAAGTTGGCCAGCAGCTTGTAATCGACCGGCGCCGTTGCCGCAGTTTGCTTGAGGCGGAAGAACAGATTTCCCACGGCATCGAGTTGCGGGTCGGTAATCGGAGGTCCGGGAAGTGGGAAGCCCGCTTTCTCCGGGAACGCGGCCACAAACGGGCGGCATTGGGGAAAGAATTGGCAAATCTCATCCCACACTGCCGTGCCGAATTTCAGCTGATCGACGCGGCCGTCCAGCATCCATTGTTGATTGTCCAAGTGCCAGTTGCCGTCTAGATTAATCAGCCCGACTGGTTCGACCAGGACCGTGCCCTTGACCAGATAGCGTCGCTTTCCGGAGGGGGTAAGTTGCAGGTGGGCATTTTGCAAGACGGCGATCGCGGGCTCACCGGGGGCTGGGCGTTCCAGTCGAATTCGAATGGTGCCGCGCTCGATGATCCACTCGGGCAAGTTCCCTTGCGGCTCGGGGAGTTTTCCTAAACCTTCCCAGTTCCAATGCCCTTCAGCGTCGCGCACCAGTTCCAAGCGTGGTTGGACCAGGCGAATTTGTTGAAACACCAGCCGTTGTTGCCCGAGTTGCTCGCGATCGACAGAGACCACGGCTTCTTGCAGGTTGAGAATGGGCAGATCTTGCTTGGGCAGTTTGAGGCTGAAATTGGAGACTCGAATTTGCCCCTGGTAGTCGAACCGGCTGCCGCCGAAGGTGACCCCCCAGTCGGGGACCGCTTCTTGAAATGCGGTCGTGATCCGCCCCTGCAGCATTTCGTCAGTGTGCGTCCACAGGAACCAGACGTAGCCGCCCCCAGCTGTGCCGCCGATGAGCAGCAACATGAACAAGCAGCCAATTGTGCGCCGGATACCCATCCTTGAAGGCGACTTTCTGCGTCTCTGGTTGCGAGCCTGGGCGTCCTTCACCCGCTGCAGCCAGAGGAATTCTGGATTCGGATGCGATCATCCGAAATTGTGACGTCGAAAACTGGAACGGAGGTTTTTCTCTGAGGGCTGTTGTCTGTGATTTCAGGTCTGTGGTTGTTTCTTATACCGTGCCATGGCTCGCGAAACGAGGTCTTCCAGGCCAATCGCCGTCAGGATCAACAAAGGATACTCTGCCGGCAAACGATATCTAAGCGAGCTAACGAAAAGCAGGTGCAATCCGGAGAAGTACAGAATGGGCCCCAGTGTCAGGACGCAGATCCAAGTCCAGGGAATGGCTGTTGTGGCCCGCAGTTCTGGCCGGCACACGAGAGACCAGAGTGCTCCGCCAAAAATGGGAACCAAAAACGTCAGCAGGACCAGCCGCACGGCCCAGTGGTCAAACTGTGGTGTGTTGGGCCAGAGGTTCCAATATCGGCCGAGCTTGATCCAGGCGAGTTCCAAGGTCTTACCCGGGTGTTTTGCCGCCCAGGACCAGGCTTCATGTCGGTAATGCCGGTCGACGTCATACTCGGATCGCGTCTGGTACAACGCGTCGTGCTGCAGGAATTCCATATGGCTGTCGCCATTTGCTTCCGGGTTCAGCCCGTCGTACAGACTGGGGCCCATCCATAACGTCGTCGGGACGAAGTGTCCGCCGGTGACCACATAGTTGCGATAAGTCCACGGAGCCAATCCCAAAACCATACCGGCGACCAACGCCACGCCAGCTAAGCCGAGTTTGGTCCAGGACACGTTGCTGGCAGGAGTTCGCGTGCGGCGCAGGGCATAAAACACCATCCACGCTCCTGCAAGCGGGGGAAACAGCAGCCAGCTCGGTCGGACATAGCATGCGAGTGTCGCCGCGATGCCGGCCACGACTCCCAGTCCAACGATGCGTGTGGCACTGGATCCCTCGAAGATCGCACGGGCTAACCAAGCCAAGCTGATCAGACTAATCAGGAGTCCGAGAGCGAAGGCCGTTTCACTGAGAATCATCACACTGCACACGACGAATGTCGGTGAGACCGCGGCCAGGGCGGTCGCGATCAGCCCGATACGGCGGTTGAATAACTCGGCCCCCAGCCAATAGACGCCGCCGCAAGCGAGCGTACCGATCAGGGCTAAGACTCCGCGCGCGGCCCCCACACTGTCGCCGAACAACGCGATACTGGCTGCCAGGAGGGCTGGAAAACCGGGCATCCGCAGCACTTTACGTGGCGGCTGATAGATCTCGAAATTTTCGCCGCGAGCCAGTTTCTGGCCGAGTTCCCAGTACCCTTCGGCGTCACCGGCGATCAGGCACAGTCGGCCCGGAGTTTGAGAAACGTGATGCTGTACCAAGACCGCCGCCACCAGGCGCAACACGAGCGCGAGCGTTAATATTCCCCACAGCCAGTGCTGAGTGCGGTTTGAACCCACAGACGATCTCCCGGTCCCGAAAAAATCGCCGTAGATTACGTCCGACGGGACGGGACCGTCAAGACCAATCCCGGTTTGATGAGTTGCCTGCAAACTGAAGCAACTTATTGAGCCTCAATGAGTTGCGGGCGGGCTGTGGTGGGTTCTATGACCGGCGATATCTGAGGGGCTATCTCACCGCAATGTGGCGTGTTTCGGCCGCGCATTGGGTAGCCCAGATTCGAGAATCTGGGTGAGCGGAGCGAACAAGAGGTTGCGGCTCCGTCTCTGTCGGAAATCGCATTGTTGGGGAGGTGAGGCTCGTGCATTGTCACCGCTTAGATTTGGGATCGACTCCCCAATGTCTTGTCGTGCCACTGTTTCGCAACTGTACCCAGTTGTTAAGCAGTGCATTCCCAGCCGTCCGAGCACTGCTTAACGACCGAGTACGGTCGCGAAACAGTGGCACACAATCCGAATTTTTAGCTGTGACACCGCACTAGCCTCACCCTCCCAGGAAGAGCAATCCATCTCCCCAATGCACGTGTTTCTGAGGGTGGTACGTATGTATCGAGAACGTCAAAAACTGCAACCTCTTGTTCGCTGCGCGAACCCAGATTCGAGAATCTGGGCTACCCATCGACTTCATCGATGCGAGAAGCAATTCGTTTGGTTGAATGACGCTATTTAGCGATTTTGGAGTATCCGGCCGGTTGAATACTGGAGTCGTTGTCTGCCTCTTCTTCCTCATCCATCTCCGCCTGACGTTCCGCGAGGCGTCGTTTTTCGACGACATGTCCGACGGCATGCCCGACCGCGCCTCCCCCCATTGTGACCGCCACATTGACCATGGGGGTGACAAAGAATTGGGCCGGCATCACGATGCCCTTGGCGACCTGTGAGAAATATTGGCGATACGTTTCCCGTTCTAATTCCCAGTCATCTTCCGTGCGGGCATAGCCCAGGACATCATTGACCGCGCGACTGGTTTTCCACAGTGATGCGCCGGGGAGGCTGGTCATGATGGCGTATGTTCCAGGAAGCGGGCGTCCGTATGCGTCTTTGGCACACGCGGCCTCGTGGACGGCGGGGGAAAGTCGGTCCGAATTTATCGAGAGAGTGTTTGTATACGGATTGTACCGTTGATAGCCAAAGACGCGTCCGGGGAGCAGCGTATACCCGGCCAGGCTGAATAATCCTGCAGTGTAGCGCCACCCCGGGGCCACGCGATCATTGGATTTGAGGCGCTTCCATTCGCCTTGTGGGTCATATTGGTTGACGAGCACATGGATCTCGGTCAGGTCATTTTTGCTGAGGTAGTTCGCGAGTTGTTCGCGATGCTCGTCCGACAATTCGTGGGCCGCCATTTTGGATTCACCACGGAAGAGTCGTTCCGGAAACTCGACCACGCGACGCAGCCGGTCGAGCTTCGGATGTGGGCCCCCGTATTCAAACTCGACGTCTGCGAGTGAGCTTTCGATCGGTTTCGACGATTTGGCGTGCCCATAGTGATAGGGGATCGTAGCGCATCCGGAACATACCAGGCAGTAGACGGCGATGAGGGGAGAGCTTCCCCGGGCGGGGTCTCGAAACAGGTTAGAAATCGCTCGGAACAGAGACATGAGGACCTCTCCGGCAACACAATTGTGCCAGACATGCCTGGAAGGGAGAGAAGGCTCGGCGGTCGCGGGATTGTCCTAATTCCAAGGAATCGAGTCGAGATGAGTTGCTGAAATCGGGAGTGACATTGGGGGCGTCTTTAGCCGTGGAAATCGGCAGTTTTTGCCGGTTGCTAGCGGGGATGTGAAGGAGTTGTCTCACGCAAAGGCGCTAAGACGCAAAGGTTGAAGACGTTTTGTTGAGCTTGGAAGGGCCTGTTGCTGACATCAATCGCAGATCATGAGCTGCGGTTGGCGATTGGGAGTGAGGTTGTTCTGGAACTTTTGGTCGAATGACAGCAGTCAAAGAATGCCACAGCCCCCTGAAATCAGGGGGCTGTGGTTTGGAGCGAGCGTCGGTTCGAGGCTTCGAAACTACTGGGCGACTACCCAGCAGCGTCGGCCGCGGCAGCACAGCGGGGCTGGGGCCGGGGGAGGAGCCGGGGGATTGATCGGGGCGATCCAGATGTTACGGAAGACGACCGGTGCCCCGTGGTTCTGCAATTGCAGAGGTAGCAGAATTGGTGTTTCTTCGGGGCCAGCACCGGTTGGGCCATCGACTTCGACTTCGTCTTGAACGACCACACCGTTGTGTTCGACGGTGATCAGGGCGTTTTCGATTTTCTTGCCCCGAGCATTGAAGACGGGAGCTTGATAGCGAATGTCATACGTTTGCCAGGCCAGCGGCGGGAAGGCCATGTTCAAGTCGGGCTTCTTGTACTTGTAGATGGCTCCAGCTTCGTCTTCGGCACCAGCCAGCCCGAACGAGTCCAGAATCTGGATTTCGTGCCGGCCATTCAAATACACGCCGCTGTTGGCGCGGGCCTGGCCGCGGGCGTTCGGCATGAACGGTGTGCGAAATTCGACGTGCAGCCGAAAATCGTTGTAGACATGGGTCGTTTTCGTCCCCGCCAGCAACAAGCCCTCATCGGTCAGCTTGGCATTCTGCCAGCACAGGGTGCCAATGTTTTCCTGAGGAGCCTGCTGAGGTTCTTCAGAGGGGGGCATGCCGCTGAACAACATGGCTCCACCGGCACCGGGAGCGGCACCCATCGTGGGGCTCACGCGGTTCACGCGTTCGAGTTCGCCCAACGCGATGTCACCCGCTTGGAAGCGGACCGTCGCCCGTTTCCCCATGCCTTGGAGCGAGATCGCATACGGCCCACCCAGCAGCGTGAGCTTGCGGCCTTCGCGTTCGCCGATCAGGCGGATGCGGGCGAATCCGTTCCAGCCATCACCGGGCAAGCCGCCAATCAGCAGTTGGCCTTGAAAGCGTCCACCGCCCATGGAAACCACTTGCAGACCGAAATCCCCGGTGGAAAACTTGCTCAACTGAGCCGTCCCGCGGAACTCGCCTTGCAGGTCGAAGTCCTGATCCTTGCCGTCAGGGTCAGTCAGAGTGTATTTCGGATCGGATTTGTCGGTGTTATCGGCAAACACCGCTCCGTTGGAGAAACAGGCCAGGCCGATCGCCAGCAACCAACGAAATCGACATCGCAAAATCATGACAGACTCCAAGAAATCTCTCGAACTCAACCGCTCACAGGTCTGTACATTGTGCAATGCGAATTCTTCTTCGCAAGCAGAATTCGGCCTCAAGATCTCGGTTATTTGCCGAAGTTGAGGTAAAATCCCCGCCTATACCGGAAGGAGGCATTTTGACTCCTCAGGGGATGTAAACTCTTCGCTCTCTTCCAAAATGTCAACTATCGCTAAAGTCTCGCTGACCCGCAAGATTTAAGAATTCGGCAATGTCCAGCGGCTGCGACGACCGACGACTAGAGTTGCGTGGAAAGACAGACGAACTCCCCTACCCTGTGCTTCGCAATGCCGCGAGGACATTCATCAAGAGATCAGGCGCTCGCCATGACCGAAACGATCCTGACCGAGATTCTCCAGTTGCGTGCTGAACTCGAACGGCACAATCGCCTCTATTACCTGGATGCCAAACCTGAAATCACAGATTTGGAATTCGATCAACTGCTGAAACGTCTGCAGCAATTGGAGCAGGAACATCCCCAATACGATGATCCGAGCAGCCCGAGCCACAAAGTCGGCGGCGAGCCAATTACCGGATTTGTGACGGTGCCGCATCGGCTGCCCATGCTTTCCATTGACAACGTCTACGAGGAGGCCGGGCTGGTCGAGTTTGATACTCGGTTGCGGAAACTGTTGGAGCCGTCCGAAGCGATCGAGTATGTCACCGAATACAAGATTGACAGCGTGGCCCTGTCGTTGATTTATGAGAACGGCAAGTTGGTGCAGGCGTTGACT
>JAZKFE010000025.1:0-6089 GCA_040386595.1 Planctomycetota bacterium
CTTACCATTTCCTCGGCAGCCGCACCTGAAAAACACTCGAAATCACAGGGGAAATCAAATTCTGTCTATTTCGTAATGTTCGGCACGAACGTTGCTTTTAAAAACCCTTGTCGAAACGACTATCGCACTGGCGGAATCAGCAGTGGATGTCACTGCCATTTCAACAAGGGAGTTTATCATGAAACAGATCGCAATCACCTTGGCCGTCCTGGCTGTCGTCGGACTGGCCACCACCACTACGGCTGAAGCAGGCCATGGCTATGGTCACGGTCATGGCCATAGCCACGGGGGCTGGGGAGGCGGCTACGGCGGCTCACGCGGAACCGTCTACCACGCCCCGTCGGTCCACATCGACCGCCGGTATCACGCGGACTACTCACATTGGACACCCGGACGCGGCTACCATACTCACGGCCACATCGACTATGTGCCGCACTACGTTCCCGGCCACCGCGATTTCCGGCATGGCAATCACGTCCACGCCAATCCCCGATTCCACCATTGGTAACGGGTTGGCCCAAGTGTCGTGAGACCGGCCAAACTGTTGTTCAATATCAGAACATCAAAGAACGCAACCAGCCCAGAAGCAAGTGCCTCTGGGCTGGTTGTTTGTCATTACCAACTAGAACGAGATCGTCTCGCCCGGCACAGCCACCGGCGGAACCGGCAGTGAACCGAACTCGTACTTATCGGGTCCCAGCTTCAATTCGGAATTCAAAGCCTGATCCCAAGTGATCATCTTGCCCGAGTAAGTCGCCATGCGGCCCATGATCGCGGTCAGGGTGCTCTCGGCGACAAACTTTCCTTCATTCAGCGGCTTACCTTCACGAATGCTGGCGAACAAGTCGTCATGCTCGGTCTGGTAAGGATTGTTGTTGGCTCCCGTGAAGCGCCACTTGGTAGCCCCTTCCATCGACCAGCGACCGCTATCCAAGCTGGCCTTGCCCTTGGTGCCGATCATGTGCTCGGACACGCTGTCGAGGCAGCCGGGAATCTGGCGGCACTGGCTGAACAACCACGAGCCGTCGGCATATTCGTAATGCACGTCGTGGTGATCAAAGATGTGACCATAAGCCGGGTCAGTGCGGACCTGACGGCCACCTTGACCGAAGCAGCGTACCGGGTGCCCCTGCTTGGCCCAGTTGACGACGTCCAGGTTGTGAACGTGTTGCTCGCAAATGTGATCGCCGGACAACCAGGCGAAGTACAACCAGTTGCGGAGCTGCCATTCCATGTCGCTCCATTCGGGCTTGCGAGCGTTCATCCACAAGCTGCCCATGTTCCAGTAGGCCCGAGCTGCAACGATGTCGCCGATTTCGCCGTCATGCAGACGCTTCATCGATTCGACATAGCCAAACTGGTGATGGCGTTGCAGACCGCACACGACGGCCAAATTCTTGGCCTTGGCTTCTTCGGCAGTCTTCAAGCACTGTCGCACGCCGGGACCGTCAACAGCCACGGGCTTCTCAATGAAGCAGTGCTTGCCAGCGGCAATAGCTGCGGCGAAGTGTTGAGGACGGAAGTGCGGCGGAGTGGCCAGGACGATCAGATCGATGTCCGAACCGATCACTTTTTCGAAGGCGTCAAAGCCTGTAAACATGTGGTCCTTGTCGACGGCAAAGCGTTCTTGCTTCTCGCCCAAGGATTTTTTCAACTGGTCAGCCGCACCGTTCAAGCGGTCGGCGAACAAGTCGCCCATGGCTACGATTTTCACGTCGCCAGAAGTCTGCAGAGCCTGTGCCGCAGCACCCGTTCCACGACCACCACAACCGACCAGACCAATCTTGATGGTCTCGGTACCAGCAGCGTAGGCACCGGGAATTGCCGCCAGAGTACTGAGGGCTCCAGCTCCCACAGCCGCGATGGTGGAGGTCTTCAAAAAGTCCCGTCGGGACGGGTTCGAGGGTTTCAATTCAGCTTGCGACATCAGTCAATCTCCGATCAAACGGATAACGACGGGACACAGAAATATGGCGTCGTGCATCATCGCGGGACCCCGCAGACACGACCGCCATCCGCTCTCCACAGACAGTTGAGCCCCGAGGGCTCGATCTGCCCCAATCGGAAATCGCAGCAGGCCTGACTCCGCTGCGATTTCCAGAGAATTCACTCATTCTGCCAACAACAGCAGGATGAGGTTTTAGGCATACACAGGAGAGCCACTGGACTCGCCTGCGATGTTCTTAGCGATCGTCCATACCGTCGCCAGTGCCCATATAAAGCACCTTTTCTTCGGCCGTGTCTTCCACCAGGGGGCGAACGACGCGGAAGCCCAGGAACAAGGCATCGGTATGGTACCAGCGGCTCTTAGGCAGCTGCGGGTCTTGAACCTTCCACAACGGGTCGGACTTAGCTCGGGCGGCGCTGCGCAACAAGGCGACTTCATCTTCCCACGAGCCACCACGGGCACTGTGGGGATAGAGCTTCGTCGACGGGAAGAACGGCCGAACCGAAACCTTGTCGGCGGGCAACGTGGCGTAGGCATCGGGCTGATACTGGTCCAGAGTCCATTCCATCACGTTGCCGTGCATGTCGTGCAGGCCCCAAGGATTGGGCTTCTTCTGGCCGACCTTCTGATACTGCCCTTCGCTGTTGTCTTCGTACCAGGCGTATTCACCCAGCTGAGCGGCATCATCGCCAAACGAATAGGCGGTCGTCGTGCCGGCACGGCAGGCGTATTCCCATTCTGCTTCGGTCGGCAGACGGTAGTAGTGCCCCGTCTTGGCGCTCAACCATTGGCAGTACGTTTTCGCAGCCAACTGAGTCATACAAATGGCGGGATAGCCGTCGTGGCCCATGCCGAAGGTCATGTCGGTGTAGGGCTTGGTCGGCCGAGTCACCAGATCCGACGCACCATCCTCGACGGTGGGGGTGAGCTTCAACACCTTGCGGCGTTTAATATCCAGGTTGTGATTCCAGACGTCATATTCGTCCCAGGTCACTTCGCATTTGCCCATCCAGAAGGGAGCAATTTTGACCTTGCGCTGCGGGCCTTCGTCGGCGGCCCGGCCGGGTTCCTTATCGGGGCTGCCGACGACGAATTCACCGCCCGGAATGGGCAGCATTTCGAATTTGGCGTCCGTCCCGTTGACCTTCTCTGTGTAGGCCTTCATTTCGGCATCGGTCTTGGCTTCGGCCGCAGGATTGGCAGGCACCGAGGACAACTTCTCTTCCGCCAACACAACCGACGACGAGAACAGCCCCACGCCTACGAGCCAGGCTGAACATTGCATCCGACCCCAGGCACGACATACGCTAATCATCAAGTATACTCTCCCGGTTCGAGCATCTCGCAACTGAAGAAATTGCGAGATGACTCTGAAACTACTGCCAAAAACGGCTGATTGACTGTTTGACAAACTCCGCTGGCTGGCAACTGCACCACAGCTGCGACGGCCTGGAAAGCATTGCTCACCATGACTGCCCTACTGTTGTTAGGGACCCTGATCGGTCTGACAACCGCCAATCTGCCAGAACCCACCCTGACGCGTTATGACTATTCACAACGCCTCATGGGGATTTCGTTTGATATCTCAGTATATGCCTCGGACGAGGCAGTCGCAAACGAAGCCGTGGAGGCCGCCTACGGACGCATTAGAAAACTCAACGCCATCTTCAGCGACTATGAACCAGAGAGCGAACTGAGCCGTCTCTGCAAGACGGCCGGAACGGGCCGTGCGGTCCCCGTCAGTCGCGAACTCTGGGAGATTATTCTAGCCAGTATTGAGATGTCCGAGAAATCGGGTGGAGAGTTTGACATTACCGTCGGACCGCTGATTCGGTTGTGGCGTAAAGCACGACGTGCCAATCAGTTACCCGATCCCGCACAGATTGCCGCCGCCCGCGCCGTGATCGGCTACAAACTGATCAAACTCGATCATAAAGCCCAAACCGTCGAGCTGACCAAAGCCGGAATGCAGCTGGATCTGGGGGGGATTGGAGTGGGGTACGCTTGCGACGATGTGATGAAAATCTTTCAAGAGCGAAAACTGACACGCGTCCTGATTGATGGCAGTGGCGATATTCTGGCGGGCGAAGCTCCCCCCAACAAAGAAGGTTGGATTGTGGGCATTGCGCCGACTTCTCCGGAAGGCCCTCCCAGTCGCAGAATCAGCTTGAAGAACGCCGCGGTTTCGACTTCCGGAGACGCCTTTCAGCATGTCGAAATCAATGGCGTGCGGTATTCGCATATCGTCGATCCCCGCACCGGCCTGGGGATTACCGACCGCAGTACGGTCGTAGTCATCGCGAAAAACTGTCTGGCCGTCGACGCCTGGTCCACGACCGTCAGCATTCTCGGACCGGAGCAAGGCATCAAAAAACTCGTCGAATCACATCCCGAGGCGGCAGCGATGATCATACGAGTCACCCCGGACAATCCCGAACCGCAAACCGTGGAATCTGCCAATCTGGTGAAATACCTTGCAAAGAAGGTGGCTCCGTAACCTACCGCGGTAAAGAATTCTGGGAGGGTGAGGCTCCTGCCGAACCGCTTGGTCTTTCGGCGCACTTAACGCCGACGGCTGCCGGAATCGCAACTCCGGTGAGGCTCCTGCCGAACCGCTTGGTCTTTCGGCCCCCAGTAGACTTAGCGGTTCGGCAGGAGCCTCACCCTCCCGACAATTCGAACAACGACGATAAACACCGACATTCCGTCGCCTGCCGACGGGTTCTCAGAAAGTAGTTTTGAAGTGCAACTGGACCAAGATTCGATCTGGCTCGCGACATTGAATGCTGTTGAACGGCAGAATGTGCGACCGACTGTAAAATCCGCACCGCTGCCCACCCCCGATTTGCTCGTGCTTGGCGGCGGCATTGTTGGCATAGCAACCGCCTACTTTGCAGCCGAACGAGGCCTCCGCGTGCAGATCGTTTCTGAGTCTGCCGAATTAGCGCGCGACGCGGAACTGAGCCTGGGTTGCATCGTCCCCAACGTCTGCCGTTGGCAGCTTTCGCCGGTGACTCAACAATTGGGGCAAGCCAGCCGTGACTGGTGGGCGAAGCTCGCCGTGCGACCCGAATTCCAGATTGATTGGCGCGTCTGCGGGGCCGAGATGGTCGACGCCGAACGCCTCTCCCCGAACCCGCGGCAACACATGCTGGCGGCGTTGGATGAAGGTTATTCGGTTCACGACGTCGACGCGGAACAAGTCGCCCTGCTCGAACCGGCACTCAGCCCTCGCCAGCTGGGTGGACTGCATTATCCGTCCGAGGCGATCTTACATCCCGTAAAGGCCGCCAGCGGCTTCATCACGGGCCTGACGAAACGTGGCGGACAGATCGCGGTGGTGGATTCGATTTCCGCAATAACGTTCGATGGCAATCGCCTCGCCAGCGTTGAGACCTCATCCGGCACCATCACCCCCAAAGCCGTATTTAGCGACGATGCACAGCTCGTGTCGCGTCTTCTGGGAGATCGCGCTCAGTTGTCATCCAGACTCGAACCGTCACGTCACCTCTTCTTAGCAACGGAAGCGATTGCCCCGTTGTTAAAGCGGCCAGTGTTGGATTCGCATTGGGTGATTCAGCTGAAGACAGGCGAAGTCGTCATTGCCGTACCGGCGACGGGGAACGATCTCCACATGGCCGAGCAAGCCATCGAAAGCACTCGGGAACTGATTCCCGCGCTGCGAGATGTTGCCTTCAATCGTAGATGGTCGGGGAGTAGCCAACGAGCAAGCAATTCGGTCCCTGTGGTCGATCAGGTCGGCCAATACGAGAATCTGTGGTCCTGCGGCGGCCTCGATTCCGAACACGTTTTGTTTGCTCCGATCATCGGAAAACTGCTGGTCGACTGGCGTCAGCAAAACGCCCGGCCAGAGGAACTTTTACCGTTCCAAGCGGAAGTTTAAGGTGAACTGACGGGTAGCCCAGATTCTCGAATCTGGGTGAGCGAAGCGAACAAGAGGTTACGGCTCCTTACGACTGGGCAAGTTTGCTCTGCTTTGGTTGCGTTATCGGAAATGGGGTCGGGCGTTAAAAAAATTTTCAAAATTTGCCTGAGAGCGATCTCTATATCGCAGATTGATTGAATGGCCAATTTTGAAATTTGCTGACTCTACCGGATTGCAGGTGTGGTTTTTCGTCGC
>JAZKFE010000026.1:0-10895 GCA_040386595.1 Planctomycetota bacterium
TGCACTCAATCTCAACACCAATCCCACCTCGCTACTGCGAGCGCGTTCAGTTCGCGGAGCGAACAACGACTATAGACTACGGAGTCGGTACGACTTCATGTTCGTGTAGATAATCATCAGTCACCGGATAGTTCGAGAACTGCAATGTGTAGTATTTCTCGAACCAGTCTTGAATATGCGGCGTGTGCGACTGATCCCAATCGGGAGCCACATGCAGCAATTTGCCCTCGGTGGTGGCGCGGATCTCCCCCTGCTCCACCACGATTTCACCGTTGTGAATCACGACGCGGGGGAGTTCGAACATCAGCTGGATGTCGGGGTTGGGCGTATAAATCGTCACATCCGCATCGGCGCCGACACCCAGATGGCCTTTGTGTGTCAGCCCTAGAATCCGCGCCGGGCTGGCTCGGGTGATGATCGCGATTTCATAGAGCGTGTATTCGCGATCCAGGTCGTGCAGCGTGCAACGTTCCTTCATTCGCGGATGCATCCGGGCGAGCACTTCACTGCGGCGTTCCTTCGACATCAGCAAGGCGATGATCTCGGGATAGGCCATGAACGAGCCGCCGTTGGGGTGATCGGTGCTCATGCCGATGCGCCACAGGTCGTCCATCAGCAGATACCACTCAAGGCCAATCGCCCATTGCAGACCGTGCACGAGACTTTTGTCTTTGTAGACGATGGGCACGATGCCACAGCCCGATTCCATTTCAGTATCGCCCGAAAACCACTTGCGGCCGGTGACCTTGTGCAGGAAGTATCCCAGCGGGCCGTCCCCCGTCATCGAGGTTGTTTCGGCGAATAGGACCTGACCGACATCCACGGTAATGTTGGGATGACTGTTGACGTACTCCACAAGGCGGGGAACCTCCGAGCGGAAGGTATCCTGCACATCGGGATCACCGCCGTAGCTGTGGAACTGAATATGAGTCAGATGGCCGCGTCGTCCCTCCAGCGACTTCATGGTCTCCAGCGTCGTGGACCAGTTGCCGGGCATCCCCAGGTTGTTGCAATGAATGTGGACGGGATGGGGCAACCCCAGCTCACTGGCCGCCTGAGCGATGGACGAAATGATCTGCCGCGGAGTCACATCAAAATGGGTGACGTGCTCGTCGAGCCCATGCAGATTTCCCCCCGCCGACTTCCAGACCTCCACGCCCCCCGGATTCACGATCTTCGGCGCATAGCCCTTCGTCGAATTGAGCAGCCAGCCGATATAGGCTTTGACGTGTTCCGGCTCACCCTTCTGGATTTGCTCCATGATGTAATGGTTGTTCCCCATCAGAACAAAGAAACCTTTGTCGATGATGGGGGTGTCATGAAATTCCTCATGAGCATGCCGGGCGGCCAGTGCGGGAATCGCCGCGTCAAACGCCGTCGTGTAGCCCAGGCCGGCGTATTTGTAGCCGGTCGCGAACGTACTGGGGACGCTGCCCATGGTTCCAGAACGGGTGAGCGGCGTCCGGCGTACTTTTTCCGCCAGGCGCTTGTTCTCTGGCAACATTTTGCGAGCGACGTTGACCTTGGGGCCGGCGATATGGCAGTGCATATCAACCCCGCCAGGCATCACGCACAACCCCTCGGCGTTGAGGACGCGGGACGGTTTGACCGCAGGATTGGTCGGAGCGGCGACGATCTTGCCATCTTGAATCCACAGGTCGCGGACTTGGCCATCGATTCCATGAGCCGGGTCGTACAGCGTGCCGCCAGCGATCTTGAAGAGACTCACGTTCACCTGCGTCTATTCGATTCCGGGATGGTTCCGCATTCAGAGAGCGTTCCCCGTTAGAAAACACCTTCCAGCAAGGAACGCGCAATCTACCAAATCGTATCTATCTGCACCATTGCGAAACATTTCCAGGAGACGAAATCGCGTGATGTAACACATTACTGCAACACATTTTGCGAGTAGCTTATGGCTTCTAGCGATTCAGAAATGAAGGTCAATTGGATGATTGACGTTGGGGGGCCGCCGGAGTATTATGCTACGCGTTGCGGCCGAGAAGGTCGTTTACATGGTGGCTATAGCTCAGTCGGTTAGAGCGCCAGATTGTGGATCTGGAGGTCGCGGGTTCGAGCCCCGTTAGCCACCCTTTGAAAGCCCGGCAAACGATTGCGTTTTGTCGGGCTTTTTCTTTTCTTTGACGTTCATCGACTGCAGCCTCCCACCTACTCGATTGCCGGGTTCTGAGAACTCCTGCTCGTGATGCAATTGACTTCCTGTTGAGTCAGCACATTTCATACGTGCGGATGTGAGGATTGAGCTTGATGCTCCAACCAAATGACGACACACTTCGGTTGTGATAATCACAGGGGTTCAAGGATGTCCAAATGAAACCGTGCATGCTGGTCTCGGGGTGCGTTTGTCTTGCTGTTCTCGGTGTAGTGTTGTTTGAGGGAAGCCGGAATGCTGTTGTCGCTGATGAGAAGGAGACTTCAGCCAGCGTCGCGGCAAAGGGGAGGACAATCGCGGAATTACCGTCGTACCCCTTGCCTGATGCCGTGACGACGGCAATCGATGCCTTTGCTGTTGAAAATGACTTTGTCATTCTCGGTGAAGTGCACGGAACTCAAGAGGTACCGGCAATGGCGGCTTCGCTGCTGCCGCGGTTGTCGAAATCAGGGTATGGGGTACTCGCGTTAGAGATCCCGAAAGACGAATTGGGGCCGTTGAAGGCTTGGGCCACTGGAGAAACCGACAAAGTGCCGGCATTCTTCGCTCGGCCTGGGGGTGACGGACGAGGCAATATTCAATTACTGGCACTCGTCCGCGCGGCATTGTCGCCGCCGTTGCGATGGCAACTTGTTTGTTTCGATCAGACCTCGCAGGAATCGCTCCTCGCCTTAGAAGAGTTTGAACGCAAGTCCAAAGCGAGCCCTCAGCCGCCCCAGGGATATTCTGGTTTGAGTGCTGACGTCATCGCTTTGTGGCAAAAACGAAATGCTGCGATGACGTCCAATGCGACGAGCCAACTGAAGCAAATTGAGAATCGCCCCAAGGTGTTAGCGATCTGCGGCAGCTTGCACAGTCGAGTCGAAAACCGGGATGAATCCTCGGAGCTGAAGCGGTTGTGGCCTTCTTTCGCGACTATGTTGCAACGCGAGAACTCGGGCCGGAAAGTCGGTTCCATCAACGTTCAATTCCACAGCGGTGGTTTTTTCAACAACGGCAAGGTCCATTCCATCAATGGACGAAAACTGGAGACTGCGGAAATCCAGCCAGCAACTGAAAGGGGATACAATTGGGAATTGAATTTGATGCACGCCACACCAGCAACATTTCTCGCGGTTCCGGCCGATCCTCACATCTTGAAGGTTAACTCGCGTTAGCAACGGTTTTATTGACGTATTCGCTGGGGCTGAGCAGCATTACTTGATGTTGCCCATCCACACATTTCGAATCTTGCCTGAGAACCGCTCGGGGGGATGTTTGAGATTGGTCCCGCCGAGAACAACGTGCTTTGTTCCACCAGGTTGCGGTACGATCGCGACAGCTTCTTTTTTGACCAAACGGTGATTGATATAAAGCTGCAATTCTTGGGCAGTCGTGTCGTGAACGAACTGGACCGAGATCCATTCATTAACGAGTTTCGGATCGAGCATGATGATCATCGCTTGGCCGCGCTGACTGGCACAATCACCGATCCCGCAGAACAACGACACGCCGTCCTGCCGGAACCACATCGGATCCTGGCCGCTTCGCCCCCAGTACACCAGCATCTGCCTGCCGCGCTCGAAATGTGGTGTGGAAAATTCGAACGAAGTCAGCCAGCTACGCCGTAGATCAAAAGTTTTGCCGACTTCTGAAGCACGCGTCCTTAACGCGCAATCGACAATTCCTTGCGTTTGGACTCCATTTGCAGGCTCGGCGGTGATTTTTTTGAAGTTGTAACTACTCATCAACTCGTAGGTCGCATTGAGTCGTTTTTCTGCGGCGGCTTTTTCCAAGCCATTCAGACCGGGCAACGCCTTTTCGTACCAAAAGGCGACTCGGGGAATCATTTGCTGTTTTTCGAACCCCTTCTTGGATTCGGCAACATCCCACCAGGCATCGGCCGTGTGTGACTGTGATGCAGGTTCATCAGCGGTTTGCATATCGAGTGCGGCGACCGATTTGAGTTCGGGAGTGGCGCCCTTCACCAATAGCGGCAAACCTTTGTCCCATTCCTGACGTTCGAAACACAAGTAACGACCGTTGATATCGTTTGCGGCGACATCATCCGGATCTGATTTCAGTTTTTCCCGCGCTGCGACAACCTGTTCCCACTCTTTCAACAAGCCGTTAAACCGAGATTGCTGCTCGGTGGCACGCTTAATAACACTGGCATCCCGAGAAGGCTTAGCAGCCTGCAATGACAAGGCGACCACATTCTTGGCCGCTTCGTAGTCTTCAGCAGCGGCAGCATCTCCTGCCAGCTTCAGCCCGGCCAATGCCACCAATCTTTTCATGGGAGCCGCCTTGGCTTCTCTCGCAGCCTTTTGGAACAACGGCACCTTTGTGGTGATCGGATTGATCTCGAAGTTCGAAGTCAGTTCATCTACAGCGCGGAATGCTGACAGGACATCTCCTGCGTCAAGATAGAGGTCAATGGCTTCCGTCGCCAAAGCATATTTGGCCTCAGAATCCCCCTTGATCTCGACCGCTTCCTTGTTGAGTTTTTCCGCCAACTGCCACTTCGATTGAGGTGACTTCAGTCCCTTGAAATCCGCGGCATAAGAGTCGCGGATTTTCTTCAGGCTGGCTTTTAATTCGTCAGCGGAAGGAGCGGGTGTCTTCGCAACCTCTTGGCCAAAGCAAGTCGCCAGCATTAACAGGAGGGCTGGCAGAAGGCAGGCACGTCTCATTGATCGACCTCAATGCTTCACATCAGAAACTCCGAACAAGTCTCCGACCATTTGATCAGATTTTAAAACGTGTGAACAGCAGCAGCCAGATGATCGTCAAAAGCGAGGACTTCGGGGCCAGCTCGTGAGAACACACGAATTGATTGGCGTGAAGGCTGGATGCCTATTGGCAGACACGGTTGGATGACGGCAGACTCTTGGATCGCTGCACAGGGACCACCATTCAACGGGAGCCCCCGACAAGGCAGTCGTTAATAAATTCTATTTGACCGAGTCTTACCGCCAGCTTACCATGATGTGATGTTCCGCTTTACCCCCATTCTGGCGATTTTTCTTAGCGTAGCCATTGGCCTGCCGCCGGAGTGGTGTCGTGTCCTTCCACTTTCTTCTCTGCCTTGCTGCCCCGCCTGCAGTGCCGGAGTTGAGAGTGAGGGCTGCTGTGGACATGAACCCGGAGAGAACCCGTCCAGATCTTGCGACGGCAGTTGCCAGTGCGGCAAGCAAAAAATGAAACGGCCGGATGAAGGCATTTCGATTGCCATTCTGCCCAGCCCCGTACTCTTCGTGTTACCGATCACGGAACAACATCAAAATTGTTCCGATTTGTGGTCTTCGCCGGCTCCTCGGAACGTCCAGAAAATGCTTTGCCGATGGACGTGTTGATCCATTCTTTGGATCAACAATTCATCCGGTCATTGTTTCTGATTTCCATTTTCTGAGGAATTGTCATGAAGATTTCACGTCGTTCGTTAATCGCTGGCTTGTCGCTGTTCGCCGTGGGAATGGGTTTCGCGAATGCCGCCCCCAAAGCCACAGCCAAAGACAAGGATTCGTGCAAAGCCGCCTGTCTCGCCTGTGCTGAAACCTGCAAAAAGTGCATCGCCGAGCACAAGGGAAAAGACGATTGCTGCAACATTTGCGAAGCCTGTCACCACATGTGCCTGGCGTGTGCGGCCGCCGATGGGAAAGAAGTCGAGGCAATTATTCGTGCGGCATGCGAAAAGGTCTGCCGCAAGTGCGCCGAACATTGCAAAGAATCTGACCAAGAGTGCTGCAAGGTCTGTGTGAAGGCCTGTCTGGCTTGTGCTGACGCCTGCAAAGCCGAAAGCAAGTAGAGCCTGAAGTCGACTTAAAACCGCACGAGCCATGCAGATTGATCCTGCATGGCTCGTGTCATTGCAGGAACGGCCGCCTCGTGTTTGTGGTGCTCATTCAGGCTCAGGAGGAACTTGAGCGACCGCATCAGGGTTGGACACACCATTCAGGTTTGACGAAAAATGGATTGCCAGCCAGATTGTCGGTTGGGTGGGATCGGTCCACTCGACGCTGTGACGCATGTTCGCCGGGATTAAGACGTGCGTGCCCGGGGTGAGTTCGAACGGGGTTTCGCGATTTTCGAACCGCAGCCTTGCCGCTCCCTGCAGCAGTAAGACCCATTCATTTTCGGCCTGGTCATACCAGAAGCCTGCGGGCGACGCGTGGCCGTAAGAGACGATTCGCTCGATACGCAGGCCCTGCGCCGTGACAAGTGTCTGAAATAGTTCCTCAGGGAGATCACGAGGAATTTCAGCAAGCAAGTTAGGGATCATGGTCATTCGGATTTCGTCATTGATTCGTCATTCTGGTTTCGACATTCGTCATTCAAGGCTTCGCGGCCTTCGAGCGTTTCTCAAACGCCTCCAGCCATTCGCCGACCATGGCGCCCTGGATGGTGTTGGACTTGCGTAGCTCGGCGGCGGGTTGGCCCCAGTAAAAACTGATCGTTCCGGCGGAATGGGGTTTCGCGGCGTCCAGGAACTTCAACAGCTCGGGAGTCGAACATTTCAACGGGAAGGTTTCCTCGATCACGACGGGTTTTCCGACCGCGGCGAATCCTTGAAGTGTTTCTAGGGCCGCCTGCTGCTTGTCACGCTCGGGATAAATGTGGACGCACAAGAAGTCGAGATCTTTGGCAACTTGATCGGGAACGAAACCCGAGGTCAAGCCAGGTCGATCCAGGCTCCAGTCGACAAGTCCGACGGTAATTAAATGCCGCTGGTCGACTTCACGAATGGCTGTCACCAAGTGATGAATCCACTGCTTGGCAATTTGGGGGCGCGGCCGCTCTGCCTGATCCAAGGTGATGCACTGTACGAAATGCTTTCCGGCGAACGCCGGGCCGAGCCAATCACCGTCTTGACGACGTCCACCGGGGACGACCGGTTCGTTCATTAGGTCGTAGCAAAAGATGGCCGGACTCGCGGCGACACGGCCCGCGACCGCTTTCCAGAATCGAGCCTGCACGTTCCAGCGTTCGGCCTCCGTGAGCTTGTCATACCACGCGGGGACGTCTGCCTTGTGATAACACCCCAGACCGGTCAGGTTCAGATACAGGTGGTGATTCTCCGCCAACGTGGTGAGTTTCACCAACCGGTCGAGTGCCGGGGCGTGGGGCGTTTCGGGACCCGACATGAATTTGCCCAGCTGCAGATGCACGCGGACGACGTTCGCCCCCAGCTGTTCCATCTGAGCGAAGTGCGCCTCGACCATCGGCCATTCAACCTCCCAATAGTCTTCCAGCAACCGCCCTTGGGAGTCGTGATCATAGTTCACGCCCCAGACTTCGAAGGGTTGGTTTCCCGGTATCAGCTCGAAGGTTGTTTTCTTCTCCGCGACCCGCACCCACGGCATCTCAGCCGCCTGAACCCCGGACAGCAGACTGCTCCCCAGAACGATCCCCATCAACCATTGGCAGAGGTGTCGATTCATAGTCAATTTTCTCTGGAGGTGCTGTTGGATCGAGGGATTGAAAACGTTGGGAGGGTGAGGCTCCTGCCGAACCGCAAAGTCTATCGGGGGCCGAAAACCAGGCGAGCCGGGCGGCATAAGCCCCCGGATTTTTTTTCGTGGCCTGACTCTCCGAGTCGGGTGCTTTTTCTTCGGAGGGAGACCCGACTCAGAGAGTCAGGCTACGCCACGCAGAATCCCGGGGCTCACGCCGCCGGGCTCGCCTAAATCACGATTGCTTCGTTCCCATCAGCCAGTCCCGCCGGTTGCCAAATCGTCGTCCCCTTCTGCGGCCAAACGCTGAATGCGTTTGTGCATGGAGATGTTGAAGCCGCGATACCGATTGGTCAGGTTGCCCGGATGGAATTGACTGGTGCGAATCGACTCGACGTCGTCGTGGCCGATGGCGTCGGTAAAGATCTTCATGAGATACTCGACCCCCAGCTTCGACGGCTGAAAACGGACGGGATCGTAGAAGCTGTGATGCAGCTCTCGCGGTCGAATGTTCTGATACGGATCGCGCAACGTATTGGCGAGGATCGAATCGAGCTTGAAGCCCCCCTGCTCTGACCACTGCAGCGTCGCGATGCTGTTGTTGTAACCCTGGACGAGCAGCTCGAGGGCCTTGCCCCCCAGTTGTGCGGCGTAGAAGCGGTCGAACTGGATGGGGCGGCCTCCGCGTTGGGTGTGTCCCACTTTACGCGTAAAAATGGCCGATTTGGCTTTGTCGTGGCGGCGTTTGTCGAGGAAGTATTTGTCACCGAACGATTTTCCGAGCATGTCCGCGAGTTGTTCCGCGGCACCGCTGAAGATGACGTTACCGGCGGGGTCCTGGCTCGCGGAGATGGCTCCGAGTTCGCGACCTTCCTCGTCACGGACCCCTTCGCCGATCACGATGACCACGTTCTTTTGCAGCTCATAGAGCTCACGGACGCGGCGTTCGAGCTTTTCGAAGTTCATTCGTACTTCGGGGATCAGAATGATGTCGGGCTGGCCATAGGCCGAACCGAGAGCAATGTACCCCGACTGCCGGCCCATGACTTCAACGATCGCAATTCGTCGATGGCTTTCAGCCGTGGTGCGGATGCGGTCGATACCGCTGGCGGCCACATAGACAGCGGTGGCATACCCGGGGGTGGCGAAGTTGACGATGTCGTCGAGTCGAATTTCGTCTCGTTCCCCCTGCCGGCTGTATTTCCAGGTGCCCGGTTTATCCCCGGCTTCGCGAATCCATTCGTTGGGTTCGTCGAGGTAATTCAATCCCAGGTCGTTGTCGATCGTCTTGGGTGCCAACACGCAGGGGAAGAAGTTGGCCAGAGGCTGCATACCGTTGATCGTGCCGTCGCCGCCGATGCAGATCAGCCCATCAATCCCCAGCCGGCCGAGTCGGTACGCGACCTGTTTGAGGACCTCTTTTTGATTGGGGTCAATGTAGTCGCGTGAGGCTCCCAGGATCGTCCCCCCGATGCACGGATCAAGTTCCGGGATCGAGGAAAATAGCGGGTTCAAATGGACGTGCGGCACCGTCGGATTGAGCATTCCGGAGAAGCCCTTGATGATGCCGTAGACTTCGATTTTGAGCTGATTGGCTCGAGCTACCGCCCCATAGATCGTGGCATTGAGGGCTGGCGTATCGCCGCCAGCCGTAAGAATCGCAATCCGACGCATGAAACGACTTTCTAAACAGAAGGTGTGCAGTCGGACGCGGAAAGGTCTGAGTTTCAGCGACAAGAAGGGTGGGCGCTTCCGAGATGTCGCTGTCAGCAGTGGTGCGTGCGTTGACTGCCCTGTGGTTTCCGAACGGAACGGTTCGATTCTAACTAAGTCTGCCGGATCAGCCAACGAGACTTGGGTTTGCTCACGTAAAACACATGTTGGAGACAGGGGGGAGGGAAATGACGAATGTCGAAATCCGAATGTCGAAAGAATGTCCAATGACTCAATGACCAAGAAGTGAGATCGAGCCAGAGAGAACAGCGTACGTTGCAAAACGGGGACTTCAAGTTTGTGTGGCGGCGCGAGAGGCAGACTCGGCTTGAGCGATTTGGGAAGTTCACGATAATGCAAAGTACGCGGCGTGAGCGATCCTGGGGACGGATCCTTTCACGCGAGTTGGACTCCAACCTCATGAATCGACATCCCATGCTCGTACGCCTGCCTTGGAATTATCTCTTGATTTGTGGCGTCTCGGCGACGGTCGGAGCTGCGGCGGCTGTGGCGTGGATGATGCCTCAGAGCTTCCCGCAGATTCAGGCTCAAGACCGCGGACCGGGATTTCCGGGAAAGCGGTCGCCAGCACGCGTTGTTGCCACCGAGGCCGCCGGTGCTCCAGGACTTGGCCAGGGCCCCGGGCCGAACTTGCCGGGACATGGGCCCATGATCCAGGGGTTGTTCCAGCCGGATGGGATGACCTCCGAAGAACATATCAACGTCAATGTTTACGAACGGGTCAATAAATCAGTCGCCAACATCACGACCAAAACCGTGAAATCCGATGGACTGTTCACGGAGAGCGCGGCCGAAGGCGCGGGCTCGGGAAGCGTCATCGATAAGGTGGGACATATCCTCACCAACTTCCATGTGGTAGAAGACGCTCGTCAGGTTTCTGTCACGTTGTACGACGGCAAGACCTACGACGCCACGTTTGTCGGAGCCGATCCGATCAACGATGTCTCAATCATTAAGATCGACGCCCCGGCGGATATTTTGGTCCCGGTGACGTTTGGTGATTCGTCCAATCTGCGGGTGGGGATGAAGGTGTTTGCGATTGGTAATCCCTTCGGTCTGGAACGAACCTTAACGACGGGAATTATTTCGAGCCTGAATCGCTCCTTGCAGATTCGGGGCGATCGTACGATCAAATCGATCATTCAGATTGACGCCGCAATCAATCCGGGGAACTCGGGGGGACCGCTGGCAGATGCTCATGGCCGTCTGATTGGCATGAACACGGCGATTGCCAGTTCCACCGGCCAGAGTGCCGGGGTGGGATTTGCCATCCCGATTAATCTCATTGCCCGGATCGCTCCCCAGTTGATTCAAAAGGGAAAAGTGATTCGACCTGAGATCGGTATTTCTCGTGTCTATCAAACTGAGCACGGCTTGTTGGTGGCTCAGCTGACCCCGAGTGGTCCAGCCGAGAAAGCCGGCATGAAGGGACCGCAAATCATCCGCAAGCGGCGCGGGCCGTTTGTCTTCGAACGAGTGGAACGGAACACGGCCGATTTGATTATCGAAGTCGATAGCAAGGCCATCAAAACGGCGGATGATTTCCTGAGCATTAT
>JAZKFE010000027.1:0-1874 GCA_040386595.1 Planctomycetota bacterium
ATCTGCGGCAATCCGGCTTTTTTCATGCACCTGCAATCCGTTAGGGTCAGGAAATACCGAAATAGCCAACTGCCATACCGGTAACCGTACTCGACCACTGCTCGAGACTTTGATTGGCCCGGGCCTCTTCTCGCTCAACTTGTCGTTTTTCTTTCGCTTCTTCGCGAGCAATTCTGGCTCGATCTCGTGCGGCTTCACGCGCAATCCGCTTCTTTTCAGTCGCCAGTGCCCGGGCCGCCGAGACTTCAGCACGAGCATTTGCCGCGTTTATTCGTAGGACTTCCCGTTCTTCTCGCTCGGCCCTTCTCAGAGCTTTTGACGCCTCTCGTTCAGCGCTGCGTTTTTCCTCCCTCTTGGCGGCCTGGGCCGCTTTTTCGGCGTCGCGAATATTCCTGGCGGCTTGGACCTCCGCCTTTTCCCTCTCCTTGGCCGCCTGCTTGGCCTCCATCGCTGCAGTTTTGGCCTTACTCGCCCCTTCGCTCAATTTGGCGTTGAGCTCTTCCAGCTTTTTTTCGAGCGTCGCGATAGACCGAGTCGCGTCATCGGAATTCCCGGTTGCTTTAATTGAGACTTCTCCATCCGCCATGATGTGCATTTCCTTGTTGTTAAACGTTGTTCAGATTAAGGGTATAGAAAGCGATTCTCGAATACAGATAGGGCTACCGCCGTTGAGATGTTTTGAGCCGTCGGAACCATTCGGTCAGCGGTCTCGGATCAACCTGAGTTGCCGTACGACGTTTGCGAGGCGGCGGAATAATCTTCACCGTCGGGTCGATGCTGTGTTGGTGAATCTGCTCGACCACCGTGACCAGCCGGCAAAACTCTTCGACGTCACCGGTTTCTAATTCCACGAGCGCCAGATCGGCCGCACGGCACTGGATCTCTGCCAGCTTCTCATCAGTGAGCCAGCCGTTCCGAACTGCTTGATAGAACAGCCGCCAGTCTTGACGACGATGGGCGTGATCCCGGCTTGAGAAGATGCCGTCAGTGGACACGGTGCCCTCCCGATAGCAATGCCGCGGCTTCGCTGGTGCGGATGAACCGACAGCGAGCGACCTCGGTAGGGGTGGCACGTATTACTGATGACAACCGTAAGAACTGTAGCGGTGCAAGTTGCAACATCCGCTGCGTTCCCGGATGGGTGCCATTGTACCACGCTGTGGCATTGGGGAGACCACCGACCACGTCTGCCGACCGTCTGAAAATCCGGCTGGACCACCTACTAGGCCCCCCCCGAAAAAATTCCATAAGTGCAAAATATCCGGGGATCAAGACCCGCGCCCTCTGGGGGGGGCCCTGGGAGGACCCTAAGACTTGACGCCTGGCCCCTCTTTTGACACCCCTCCAATCGCTCCTGGTGGGGCTTGGATCGACGTTCGTAACGAGCTCTAGCATGATCTTGCCTCGATCCGCGGCGACACACGGTGCGTATCCAGTCCGCCACGAAGCCTCATCCGTTATAAGTTGTTCAATGATCTCGACACGACGCTCGCTATCTCCCGCGACCGCTGCTCTCTTGACCGCTCTTTGATTGTTCGCTTCGAGCTCACTGTGTTGCTGCATTGTTTCCAAGTCGCGTCTCCTCTTGCTGGTGAGTGATTGTCTGCTTCGCTCTCGCCAGTCTCAAAACCAAGTATTTGTACGATGACCAGCAATTGCCGCTTCAACGCGTTTCTCGTGTGCGATTTCCGCCTGAAGTTCCTGCAATTCTTTCACCGCTTCGTAGTCATCGAAACAGCGTTCTTCCCATTGCTGACGCACTTTGGGTTCATGCTGCTTACACTGTTGCAGAAACACCGCATCAGGCTGGTACCGCCCCAGGCTTTGCATCGGCTCAGTGGCTGATCTTTGAAGGTCTTCCACCAACAAGGCTT
>JAZKFE010000027.1:1884-15189 GCA_040386595.1 Planctomycetota bacterium
TTCGCGTCAGTGAATCCGACCAGTTTCCAGTCAGCGACATCGTCACGAGAGAACTTCCATCCGGCTTGCTCAGCACGAGTCATTAAGTGGATCAGAGGGCGAATCCAGTCATGACCGTGAACAACGGCTTGCCATGCATAATCACTGATTTTATGTTTAGAAATGGAGCGTTCTTCGCGTGGCATGGTCTCACGAAGATCCGATACGACTCCTTCGAACTTCCCGAACGATGTTTCACAATAGAAATCGTTTGGGGGGCCAAACTGAAAGATGTGTGCCAGCTCGTGAATAAGGAGCGCGACCAGTCCCTGAAAGCAACTTTCCGAATCGGCATACTCCGAGACGTTCATGAATATGCACGGCCCAGGACCATGCCATCGACTTCCGATCTCAGCACGAAAATCAACACTCGCACTTCTCGATGTGAATCCCTTGACGCCTGAATAATCCAGCATGGTGTCAGAATCAAAAACCAGATAGAGCTTGCTCGCCCCCATCAGGGTTAGCTCTCGTTTCAGCAAGTCATCGGCCATCGCTTCCAGCTTCTGACGTAAGCGACCGCGGGCTGATTTCGTGGTATAGATCACCATGGGAAACTTCCTTGCCTGTAACTACAGCCCCGAGACATTCCCGGGGTGAGTCCTGATAAAAACATTCGGATCGCCGGCCTGACTAAGAGACTGATGCTGTGTGAGTCAGGATCGCCTTCAACTCCGACTCGAGCTCTTCGCAATCCTCGCCCTCTGACGTTCGATCAAGCACTTCAGCTTGCGTTTGCACAGCGGCCGCGATCAACGCCACTTCCGCCGGAAGATCTTCGATCGGGCATCCCTTTGCACACTCGCCGACGGCGTCATTAATAACGTCCATCGCGACTCTGACTTTTTCCATCCACGGCCTAGCTCGCTCTGTCATGATTTTTTCCCTTTCAAAACTTGTTATCGCTGCTACACAACGGCTCTATTTCTGATCACATTGGTCGTAGCCAGCGGCTCTAACGCAAGGTGATCGCAAACGGCCCGTCCTGAGTGACGTTTGGAGTATTGGACCGAGCTGCCAAGCGTTCTTTCCGCTTCTGCAACAACTCTTGGTAGATCTCGCTGGGGGCATGCGGATCCTGTTCTGGGCGCCCCGGTTCGATCACTGGGGGATCGCCGAAGTCATTCAGTTTTGACTCCAACTCTCTGAGCTTCTGATCAACGCTGTGAATCTGGCTGAGCGTGTCTGCCGCAGCACGTTCCTGTGCCAGTTCGGCAAGTTTGTTTCTGCGGTCAACGATGGCTTGGTCAAAAGCCACCTTCGCTAGTCGTTCGGCCTCGATCAACTCGGGAAGTTTTGCCCGTGCGGATTCAAGAACTTTGCGTTTCTCGACCAGCTCCCGTCTCCGGGCTTCGTTCTCCAAATCAACCTTGAGTCGCTCGGGCTCAAAGTCGATGTCGCGGAGCGTGATGTCAACCTCTTCGACTGACACCTTACCACCGTCAACCATCCGGTTACGAAGGGCGATGTACCGTCCGCGGGCGTCTAAAGTTTCCCGCTTTCGTCGTGCGAAAAGCTGCTCAAACAAGTTGCCCGCAACCGCCACCACATTTGCCACTGACATAATTTAAATCACTTTCGTTTCGTTTCACATTCGAGCCAAGTCACAACACTGCGACTCCAGTAATTCTCTTAGAACCAACACTTTCGCGTGGCTTCATCGCTCGTTGTCCCACGGGTCGAGCATTGTTGAATTCACCCATGGTTCTAGTTGCGGGTTTGAAAACCGCATCGTCCGGCCATGCCATTGCAACGGAATATCTTGGGTCTCACCGTTACGATTCTTTGCGAGGACCAACACGGCCTCAGAAGCAGGCACGCCCTTTGAATACATGTGCGGCCGATCGAGAAAACCGACAATGTCGCTGTCCTGCTCGATCGCCCCCGATGACCGCAAATCAGCCAATCTCGGCCGTCGGTCTTCGCGGTTTTCGATATTGCGATTCAGCTGGGCCAATACCAGGACCGGACAGCCAATCGATTTGGCTAGCATCTTGATTTCGCGACTGATCTGGGCAACTTGTTCTTCCGTGGTCGCCTTGCGATTCTCGGGTTTAAACAGCTGCAGATAGTCGAGACAGATGATCGACAATCCACCCTGTCGCTTATGGATCCGGGCCAGCGATTCAACATCGGAAATTTTGCGGCCTGGCTGGTCGTCAATCAGCAACTGCAACTTGGCAATACGCTCAGCTTCTGAAAGGAACACAGCCCTCTTGCGATCGTCGCGAATGAATCCCCGTAGATCATCAACAGCGACGCCACACGCAGCGGCAAGCAAACGCTGAATAAGTTCGCCGCGAGACATCTCCTGAGAGATAATCAGGGCTTGGCCTCCGTGACAGGCAATGTACTCGGCGATGGCGAGCATTAGCGCCGTTTTACCGACACCAGGTCTCGCCGCGATTGTGACCATCTGGCCCGGCTTCAGTCCGCCTCCTGTCGCCGCGTCGAGTTTGCAAATCCCGGTTTTGATTCCGGCAGGTACTTCCGCTTCGAGTTCAGCAATCACATCCAGGACGACCGCATCAACTCTGACCGCTTTCCCGTTGGTCCGCCGTTCGGCTTGTGCATCGATCTCGGCTTCCAGCTTGGCAACAATGTCGGCTGTTTCAAATGCCCCCTCATAGAGCTCCGCGGTTGCCTGTTTCACGGCATACAGCAACCGCCGTTGATTCGCCGCATTGGTTACCATGCCGGCGTGGTAAATCACATGCCCGTCGTGTGGAACGTCCAGCATCGCCTGCCAGATGAGATTTTCCCAGAAGTCTTCAGACGCTGCCCACTCTCCACGCATCGCCGTCGTTAAAGTTGCCTTGTCGACGGGACGCCCCTCCTGATGCAGTTGCAGTGCCTTCCGGTAGACCTCTCCATGAGCCGTCGCGAAATCATCCGGCTGTAAGATGCCGCGCAGTTCATCGAGTAATTGGGCTGAGTTCCTGGGAGCACCCGCAATGCTGGATTGCAGGATGGCACCGATAATGCCCTGTTCAGCCTCCGGCGCACTCGGGGGGATTTGAGATTTCAATTGATCACTCATTGTGCCACCCCCATGTCTGCGAACAATCCCGTCACAATGTCGCGACTCGTGGAGATTCCACCGGTTCGCAGAGCCGGCACGGTGCCACCGGCCAGATGTTGTTTAATCAGCTGATGAGCTGTGTCTTCGTGCTCTTGGCCAATAAAGTCCCAGCGGTTCTTGCCGACGATCCAGGCGAAGAGTTTCAGAGGGTCGTCGGCCTTGTCCCAGCACTTGACCGCCGCAGCGACAACGTTGAGCCGATCACTTTCGGTACTACCGACAACCGGATTCGGGCCGCGACTGACACGGCGGTACCATTCAATCAGCTTTCCTACGTCCTGAAGGTCTTCGGACTTGAGCCAAGAGAAGACACTGCCTTTCGCCTTGCTCGCTCGAGGTTTGTCTCCCGTTGCATTTGCTTTAGCACCAGAACCTGAAATTGCCCCGTCGGGTTCTGTCTGGTTTTTTAATGTCTGGTTATGTCTGGTCTGGTTATGTCTGGTGGGCCCGCTAATCTGCGGGTCCGTGCTGATGCCTGCCGGAGTCTGCGGCAGATCTGCCGCCAATCTGCTGGAGTCTGCCGGAACATGCGGTTGAGTGCCGGGGACTGCCGAAACCTCCAACCACATAACGCCGGTCTCCGGAGATGTCAGCAGATCGAGGCAACGTTGCACCAAGTCTTCCGACATGCCAACCTTGTCTGCGATATCCATCGCGGTGAATGGACCATCCTCATCGGCGAGAACTCCACGCGTCGGGCACTTTGCTGCGATGGCCAGAACCAGAACCCAGCAGCCATAAAGCGCGGGCCAGTCTTGTTGCCGCTTGAGTCGATTAAAGCCGCGTCCGTCGTGCTTCGTGGGTACCCCGACCCAAGTCAGCGGGCCCTTCCGCTTTCGGCTTTCATGCGTCTCGAAATGTCGTTCCCATTCGCGAATGCGATAGGTAGGAGCTTGGCTCATCGGTCCGCCTCCAGTCTCGAAAGATGGAGGGCAACACGTTTTCGCTGAGCTGACGTCTGTGTCAGATCTTTAAACCGGGCTACGGACAATTCCAAGCCGTGACGCGTGTCGGACCGCGTTAGGTTGCAAATCGCCACGCCGAAACCGTACGTGCCCTGAGTGGCGACGTAGCGAGAATCCGATTCGGGTATTGACGATTGGATGTCTAGGGGTATCATGGGTTTGTCCGTTGCTGAGTCGTGGTAGCTTGCCCGCCCCCGCGACAACTGAATCAGAGTCCGCAGCCAGTTCGAGAAATCGGGCTGGCTGTTGGCATATGTGCCCTACACAAACTGGATTACGTGCGCGGTGTCCCGTTTCCTGGGACTACGACGTGCCACCGAGGGCTGTGCAGGGAGCGACCGCCGCGTCAGTTCAAACTGAGCGAGAGCCTCAGGGGTCACTTTCCAGCGTGGACGTGAGCCACGATTTGTGGCAAGGTCGATAGCCGGCAGCTCTTGAGAGTCGATGAAGGCGAGAACCTTTTTGACGGAGGTTCCCCACATCCGAGCAATCTCCGGAGGAGTGAGGTAGCGAGCCACGTTAGACATTGGCCACCTCGTGACTAATCGGAGTGCGGGCCCGTTCTCTGAGAGACTCAACCAAGGCAATTGAATCGAATAGAAATCGACCGTTGCCAACTGGAAGACACGGAACTCGCCCGGCTTCGGCTTCTTTCCTGAGCCACGCGGCTGATACACCGCATCGCTTCGCAGCACGACTCAGGGGCATTAAGTTTTCGTCCATCGCGTTTGTCCTCACGAGTTGAGGATGGATTCAACAACAGCGTTGAACCTGACACGATGAATCTTAGAAATGGCTGTGGACACCAAACGGAGTCCCATGGACACCATAAGGGGCTTTTATGGATACTGAAAAAACAAGTCAGGAACGGCGTGGCTGCCGGGGGCCGTTTAACTTGAAACTGCCTTCAACATCCCCTTTAACGATCAAGGTTCCCCAAGCCTTATGCGCGACGGACTTCTTACTTCCTGTGCACTTCACCATGAAAACTTTGTCTAACCTGCTGCCGCCTGATCCGCCGTAGTGGAGAATAGTAAGTTGATTCACAGCACCATTCCCGGCCTCCCACTGTTCCCAGAGATACTTAACACATCCCGCTTGAGTCGGGGAGAATTCATAAGTGTCTTCATCCCATACGATGCTACAGAAATCTTCCGTGTGCCATTTACGATTGCTTTGATCAGTCTCGGGAAGGTTGCGTATGGTTTTTCCGGCTTCGTTCTCGATATTTGAGAATTCAGAGCTTGCAATCGAGCGGACCTGCTGCCAGAGCGAGTCGTTGACCATGTCCTGCTCGCGTTGAAGATATTGATTTAGATCATCGATCGCTTCCAGCGAGTAATGCGGCACTGTGTTAAGGGGTTTACGCGACTTAACCGAAGTGATCACATTCACGGCCAGCCAGAAAACAGCCTGGGCGTAACAGTGGTGCGACCTACCGCCCCATTGCACGGAAGAGTCATAGAACTTGGCGATTACCGACTGTTGCCGCTCGGTAAACAAAAGGTCCGCGAGCAAATCTGATTGTTCTTGAGCCTTTGCAAAAGACTGTCGCAAGGCATTTTTCAGTTCAGTTAGAGATGTGGCCAACTGATTTAGACAGTCTTCACTCTCGTTAGCTTCTCCGCGCATCGTTTCGAGGCGAGTCCCCGATACGTGGTATTGCAAGCAGCAGACCTGATAATCTGCTAGCCGAAGCATTAATTTACCGGCAGTTTCAATCGTGAGAAGAGTATCATTTCCCAACTTCCCTGGTGGGACGAGATGCGGGTGATCTTCTGGCATAAAGCACCATTCCGACTTGGTGCCGTCCGAAAAATGAAACAAGACGCGAAGCTGTTCGGATTCCAGCTTGTCGGGTGCCCCCTATCGCGTCGTTGAACGCATCGTACCAAGTCCAACCGTTTACAACTTCGAGGCGTGAGTAAGCTTCGAAGTTGGTTTGAACTTCACTACCACCGGTACGGCCTGTTCTTTCTTCAACTGTTCTGCTGCCAGCCAAGCCGCCTCGCTGCCTTCTGGCCATAACCACACGCGAACCAACTCCACAACAGCCAGCCGGCGGGAATCGTTCAATCGCTTGCGGTAGACGGCTGCCATGTCGTCCGCTTTCGCGACGTGGCCCATCAGCGCGTCGACGCAAGCCTGATCACCACCGTCGCCGCCAATCGTCTCTAGCACGCTCCGGAGGCAATAGAAGTTGAGCCCCTTGCGTTTCAGATCCAACTTGCGGAGCAGTTTACCGAACTCGAGAGCGATCGCGTCGACTTGAGTTCCTTCGTTGACCGAACGAACAAACATCGCCCCGTACTTCGTGACGAACAACTTTCCCTCTGCGGCTTCATCCTTCGCTTTGGGCCGCTTGGCCAATGCAGCTTGAACCGCCGCGATCGTCTCCGGCCAGAGCGGACACCGTCGCGGGATACCGGTCTTCGGCCTGGGGAAGTCTACCCACCCGGATTTCAGATTGACCGCGGTCTCTGGCAGCGATGCGACATCGTTATTGCCGAATCCGCAATTGAGCCCGAGTAGAATCATCGCTTTCAGTGGTACGCCGGCCGCAGCAATGACTTTCCGCAGCTCGTCAGCCTCCAGCATACGAGCAGGCTTTTTCGCTTGCTCAATTCGGATCGCTTTTTTGGATGGCATCTTCAGCCAGCTCTTGAGCTTCATTGGCGTGGCGGCGACCTTGTGCTCTGGTTCGATAAGATGAGCCCAACCGAAGTTGAACATGATCCGAACCGCGCGTAGCTCATTCGTCAGGCTGACGAGACTTCGGCCCTTCGAGAGATGGTTCCGGTACTTTTCAAAGTCTTCGGAATCCATATTCGCCAGTTGACGACCGCGACCGAAGTAGGCTGAGAACGCCTTGCCGCTTCGTTCGTACATCGCAAAACTGCGCTGCGCCAGCTCGCCGGTTTCGACCGCCTGTTTCTTGACCGAAAGGAACCGATTGACCAAGTCGTGAATCGCTGGCCCGGCGTCGCTACTGACCTCACCCCCGGGTGTAGTTTCCTGCCCTTCGGGTGTAGTCGGAGGCGGGTACGGTTTTGGTTTCCGCCCGGCTTGCAGATCGTCCCTCTGATAGACATACTTTGCCAACGCGGTTTCCGGATCGGCCCATGAACCAAAGTAATGGACCTTTTGTCTGATCTTTTTAGACCATTGGCCAACCGGATGTGCGGTAAGCGGGAAAGTCGGGTACGGTTTTTCCGGCTTAGTTTGAGTGGTCATGTTCAAAAAACCAGGTTGCCCGGGTGTAGTTTTTAAGTTTGTCGGGTGTAGTGGCTGTTTTGGCGAACCCACTGCACTCATCGTAAACCCTGGATTTCATCAAGTCAAGGGGCCGTAGCTCAATCGGTTAGAGCAGCAAACTCATAATTTGTTGGTTCTCGGTTCAAGTCCGAGCGGCCCCACTTTTCAAAGAGCCCTATGCCTCAATGGTTTAGGGCTCTTTTTTTGGCAGACTGTCAATTTTCTTCCCCTCGTTAGAACTCATTTATTCGGATTGTGCGGCGATAACTTCGCCCAATCTGTAGTCTCCCAAACTTCGTTGATGGCGAATACTGACCTCGCGGGTCAGAGGGTTGTGACTGTTGTCAAATGCCAGTGATGCCTGGTTCGCACTCATAGAGATGAGAGGGAAATCACATGCTTCGGAAAGAGAGCCACCAGGCGGGCGTCATCCGAGATGATCTCACAGTTTTCCTGCTCCGAGAGTGCCACGTAAATGCAATCGTAAATTCCGAGGCGGTTCAGCGAGGACAGAACATAGGCCCGTGCGGAAAGGGCTAGACTCGGGAAGAGACGAGGACTATCCGCCATCAGGCCAGACCAAAGCGCGAACCCGTCTGCGGGGGATACTCTTCCCTGGCGTTCGGCTTTGGTTAGAGAGTGACCAACTTCGATGGGAAGAATGTCAGGTGCGATCAGCTCATGGACTCCGTTACGGTAGTCTTCAATCAGCTGCTGGGCTTTGTCCGAATCGGCCTCGATCACCAAAGCCTTGAATGCCACCGATGCGTCCAAAATATATTTCATTGGTCGCGGAATTCACGGATCAATTTGGTGCCGATGTTGAGAACGCCGTGCTTCTGGCGAATGTCCTCGGTGATCTTTCCGGCACGCTCGCGAACCCGACGTGCGAGTTCTGGATCAGGCTTCCTTCCAGCCATGACAGCTTCAAGGAGAGCCTCACCGTCAGCAAGGATATTAGAGGGAATCGCGCCAGTATTGGTGGCATCTATGCTCATAACTGAATTATCTGAAGGCAGGGAATTGGAATCAATTGAAATCCTGGCAAAGCCATTGACTCAGGAATTGCGTCGTGGATTCGGGCCGCTCCGAAAGGGGCCTCTAAGGCACAGCCCGATGCCACCAGTCGGTTTAGAAATCGCCTCAGAAAATTTCCGCACGTTGTCACAAAAATGGAGTCGTACTCGTCTTCTGAGTAGATCGCTGATTTCTGACTCACAAGACCATGGAGTACACAATGTTCGATCAATCCTCGACGAATTTCGCCTCCCCGAACGCGGACCTGATTGTGGTGGGTGGGGGCTTGGGAGGGCTGATTGCCGCTGCAAAAGTGGCTCAAGCAGGGCGATCTGTGCTAGTTCTGGAACAGGCGCGGCAGTGGGGTGGTCGAGCGGCCACTCAGGTCCACGACCAACGACATCTCAATCTGGGGCCGCATGCCCTGTATTGTGCGGGCCATGCCTTTCGCCTGCTGCAAGAACTCAATGTTCCCTTTTCGGGACGATTCCCGAATCCCGGACGATCTGTGCTGCTCAAAGGCAAGACCGAGTACCCGTTCCCGCGGGGAATCTGGTCTTTGCTGACCTCGAAAATGCTCACCGTCCGCGAGAAATGGGTTCTGAGCCGCCTGCTGAAAGAGATCCCGCAGATGTCGACGGAATCTCTGGAACATGTCAGCCTGCAAACCTGGATCGAACAGCAAGCTGGCAACGACAATCTGGCGGCGTTCTTGAGGACCTTGTTTCGCCTGGGCACCTTCATTGATGATGCCGAACAACTCTCCGCAGCCGTCGCGATCGAACAGCAGAAAATCGGGATGTCCGGAAATGTGTGGTACCTCGATGGCGGCTGGCAAACGCTGATCGATGGACTGCAACACCGGGCACAGGAATCCGGAGCCGAGTTCCGCAGTAGTGCTAGCGTCAAACGAGTCCAGCACGACACCGATGGAGTCACGGTGACGTTGTCGAGTGGCGAAGTCCTTCGCAGTCGGACCGTGATTTTGGCTGTTCCGCCCAGTGTCGCCTGCAAACTGCTCGACCTTGCGGACGACGCGCCATTGGCCCTCTGGACGAAACAAGCCGTTCCCGCACACGCGGCCTGCCTGGATGTGTGCCTCAGTCAGTTGACTCGTCCTGACCATCGGTTTGCCTTGGGACTGGATCGATCGGTCTACTACTCGGTCCATTCGGCGGCCGCGAAGCTCGCCCCGGAAGGGATCGCCGTGGTACAAGTCATGAAATATCTGCGGGAAGATGTGGAAAAATCGTATTCGGCCATCGAGACCGAACTGGAAGGGGTTCTCGATCAAATGCAACCGGGCTGGCGAGCCCACACTGTGGAACGTCGGTACTTGCCAGGAATGACGGTTTCGCACTGCCTGCCAACCGCCGCCAGTGGTGGATTTTCGGGGCGACCCGGAGTGCGGATGGAAGAGAACCCTGGAGTATTCCTCGCTGGAGATTGGGTGGGGGCTCGTGGGGTCCTGGCCGATGCCTCGGCCGCCAGTGCCGAAGAAGCTGCGAATTGCGTGTTGAACCAGTTACTTGATGAAACTCGTCCGGCAATCGGGGGTACGTTGTATGTCGGAAACTGATCCCGTGTTCGAAGAACATCGCAGCGGACTTGAACGTCTGGCCTACCGGATGCTCGGTTCACTCTCGGATGCGGATGACGTCATGCAAGACGCCTATCTGCGCTGGTCTCGCGCGGATCAGACCGAGGTGCAATCGGCCCGGGCTTACCTGTATTCAATCGTGACCCGGCTCTGCATTGATCAGCGTCGCAAGGTCGATGCGCGAAAGGAAAGTTACATCGGCCCCTGGCTCCCCGAACCCGTCGTCGAATCAACCGCAACCCACGGCGGACTGGAATCGGTCGAGTCGATCTCCCTGGCGTTCCTGGTGGTCTTGGAAAGCCTGTCACCTGTCGAACGGGCCGCATATCTGCTGCGACGCGTTTTCGATTACGAGTACGATCAAATCGCCGAGGTCCTCGATAAATCCACGACCAACTGCCGGCAGTTAGTCAGCCGGGCCGAGGAACGGGTCCACGAGCGGCGACCACGATTTGAGCCTGACCCCGACGAAGCGGAACGGATCACGGGGCAGTTTCTTGACGCCTGCACCACTGGTGACATGGATGGCTTGGTCTGCCTGCTGGCGGCCGACGCGGTGGCTTATACCGATGGTGGCGGAAAGGCCAGCGCGGCTATGGTTCCGATCTATGGAGCCGCCAAGATCGCTCGCATGTTCATCGGGCTGGCACGTAAAGCTGGCGATGACTTTGAGTTGCGTCGCGTGCGAGTCAATGGCCAACCGGGAATTTTGACGCTGTACCGCGGCGAGCTGGGACACGTCATGACACTGGATATTGTGGATGGTCACATCGAAAATTGCTATGTTTTTCGCAATCCCGACAAGTTGGTTCGCATGGAGAAAGAGGAATTCGGGCTGTAACTCGTCGTCCCCCTGTGCCCCAATTTTTGAACCTGAGTCACATGTATTCTGGTCAAAATACCAGTTAAGGCTTCCACGTCACGTACGTATCCTGTACAATTGCATTAAGACTCAATAATGATGGAATCATCGTTGAGAGAACGACGTTCAGGCACGCTCCGCAGAGAATTCTGCAGGTTACGTCGCACTGGCGAAGTTTCGGACATGCAACGCAGGAGCACGAACATGGCAGAACACCGAATCACGAGCAATTGGCCGTTGTGCATCGTTGCCATGATATTGATGTACCCATTGAGCTTCGGCCCTGTCTCTCACCTGGTCTACAAAGGGTACCTCCCCCGGGCGCTGTGGAGCGTCTATCAACCGGTGATCAGAGTGACGAGAGTCACCCCGCAGCCCATCCGAAAATGGACCCAGTCCTACCACGGCTGGTGGCTCTTCGGGCATTCTGCCTAAGCCACGGTACCACGGGCGCAGCCATTACATGGTCGTCTACGCGGGAGACGACAGACTCGTCTCATCTCCCCTCGGTATGTCCGGGGAGCGGGAAGACATCGCTCCGAGTGCTGTGCCACAGCTTAGATTTGGGATCTACTAGTCGTGCCACTGCTTTGCAACTGTACTCGGTTGTTAAGCAGTGTATTCCAAGCTGTCCGGGCACTGCTTAACAACTGAAGTACAGTTGCAAAGCAGTGGCACGCAATCTTAAATCTTCGCTGTAACACAGCACTGGAGACCGCCTCTTGGATCGCCGTACTGGGACCACCATTCAATGACTGCCCCCAATCGTCACTGAACTCGATCGCAGGAAATGCGAACGGCGCCATCACCGCTTAAGCTTTCGGCTGACTTGTTGCAGAAAATACTGCGCATCGGTCGCCGCCGGGTCATACCGCAGGGCGGTCTCCAATTCTTCGGCGGCTTCTTCCAGACGCTGCAAGGCGTACAGCGAACGCCCCAATCCGATGCGGGCAAAATTCTGATTCGCATCCAACTCCAAGGCTTTACGGAAATGCAGCAAGGCCTGACCGTGATCACCCTGCACGGCTCGACACACGCCTAAAGTGCCCCACGCCTTCGGATAGTCGGGTAGCACAGCCACCACGTTTTCCAATATCCGCTGGGCCTCTTTCGTTTTCTTTTGATCAATTAAATGCATACATGAATGGACTTGCTCGGCGTAAAGCAGCGTGTCCTTGATATCGCGACGGGGCGATTCGTTTTTCTGAGCCGGTGCTTGCCCGCCGGCGTAACCCAATGTTGCCAGCGCCCGTTGTTCTTGCGAGCTCAAACCCACCGCAGAGCCTTGGCGAAGTGTCAGTTTCGAGGCAAACTCGGCTAGTGCCTGGCTCAGGCGTGCTGATTCGTCGGGTTGTTGCTCCAGAACGTTCTTCAGTTCTAAGGGATCGGATTGCAGATCGTATAATTCCGACCGCGTCGAGTGAATGTACTTCCAACGCTCCGTGGTCCAGCTGCTGAGCGGCTCCCATCCCCCTTCCATCAGAGGGGCTTCCGTTTCGGCATAGCAGGCTCGGGGCTCCAGCACGGAATGCGATCGACCGAGCCCCAGGCTACGGCCGGAACCGCCCGTGAGGATCGGCAACCGCAGGGCATCGAGAATTGTCGGAAAGATGTCGACCAGCGACACCGACTCTTTGACACGCTGCCCAACGACCACTTGCTGGGGATGCCGCATCAGCAACGGTACGTGCAAGGTTGAGTTATAGGCCAGATAGCCATGCGTTACTTCGTGATGTTCGCCTAATCCCTCGCCGTGATCGCCCACCACAACAACGATCGTTCGATCCTGAGTTCCAGTCTTGGCCAACACCTCAAACAGACGCCCCAGCTGTCGATCGACGTACGCAATTTCGCCATCATAAGGACGGTCTGCAAACTGACTGCCAAACTCTTCGGGATGGCTTTGATAAGGCTCGTGGGGATCATACAAATGTACCCAGCACAAGAAGGGCCGCTTGGCGTTGACTCGCAACCAGGAACTGGCAGCAGAAACAGATTCGTCCGCTGAACGCTCGGGTTGCGGACCGGTCGGACCGTCGCTCAGCTGATCATCATAAACATCGAACCCACGTGACAGACCGAAACGCGTATCCAACACCAAAGAGGAAACAAACGCCCCCGTACGATACCCGTGTTGTTTGAGCAGTTCGGCCAGAGTCGGCACACCCTCGGGCAAGCGACTCATGCCGTTGATCCGCAACCCGTGTTCGGGAGGCAACAGACCGGTATGCAATGTCGCGTGTGCCGGCAAAGTGATCGGAGCGACGGTGTAGGCTCGTTCGAACAAGACCCCGCGAGCCGCCAGTTGATCGAGATTCGGCGTGGTAGCTTGAGCAAACCCGTAGCAGCCCAGACGATCCGCGCGAGTCGTATCCAGCGTAACCAACAAGACATTCCATCGTGGAGCCCGCGCTGACCACATCCAAGCGACACCTGCAAACATCGCAGATAGCAGGACCAAACCGATGGCAATCCGCCGTTTCAT
>JAZKFE010000027.1:15199-15766 GCA_040386595.1 Planctomycetota bacterium
GCGATTTGAAAACGAGAGTTCGAAATGAACACCAGACTCTGCCGTGAACCCGGTCGACGGCAGATTATCGTAATACGGCGACCACCAGACAGCGAGGATGTTTCCCATTTACTGATCGACGATGCTCATCGCTGCCAGGGTCAGGCAACAGCCATTTCTCATCGAATATGATCAAGATTTACAGTATCTCAAACAAATTGTCTTCAAACGACGATCCTGCAATCTCCATTACAGAAATTGCATGCAATCCTCGTCCCCGAAAACCAAAAGTGTTGACAATTCACTACAGAACTGTTAGTACTGTTAACACTTGGATTTAGAGAGTTTCTTAGCTCACAATTTGTGACATTTTTTCAGTCTCGCGTTCCTGAAATTGTCATCAATACAAGTTTCGTCTTGCTCGACCTGTTTCTCTAAAGCTTTGGCGGCGTTTCCCCACCGCGTGTTCAACCCACGTTGAACTGACAGTAGGGGCGTTCGTCTGTTCTTTGTCGTCTGCCGTTGCGAATTCGTAGAACGCGTTTCAAAACTTGTAGTTCAGTGGACGCCATGGCAAGCAATTTGCTT
>JAZKFE010000028.1:0-4907 GCA_040386595.1 Planctomycetota bacterium
CGCCGTGAGGGATTCTGGGAGGGTGAGGCTCCTGCCGAACCGCTCAGTTTACTGGGCTCCGAAAGACCAAGCGGTTCGGCAGGAGCCTCACCCTCCCGACGATTCGAATCACCGAAGCCTTAAGATTTCCCGAGAATTCTCAGTCGAAAATCCCCCACGGGCGTGACTAAACGATGCTTTTGACAATCCCGCCGTCGACACGGATTGCCGCACCGTTGATCGCCGAAGCCTTGGGACTGGCGATGAATGCCACGGTATCGCCGATCTCTTCAGGGCGGATGAAACGCTGAATGAGTGACGTGGCACGATTCTCACGGATAAAGCGTTTCTCGGCCTCGTCCTGCGTCAGGTCCGGAAAGACATCGCCGACAAACGTGCGGACGCTGTCAGTCATGGTCGAGCCGGGTAAGACCGTATTGACCGTGACCGCGGTTCCTTTTGTCAGTTCCGCCAAGCTCCTGGAAATCGAAAGTTGCATCGTCTTGGTCGCACTATAATGAGCCATCTCTGGTGCGGGGCTAACACCCGACTCGCTGGAAATGAACACGATTCGACCGTGTCCACGCTTGAGCATTCCTTGCAGGTAATGCCGGCTTAAACGGACGCCGCTCATGATGTTGACCTCGAACATCCGCTGCCACGCTTCATCGGTTTCGTCAAAGAATCCGACGGCTTCGTAGATGCCCAGATTGTTCACGAGAATATCGATCTCGGGATATTCCGCGATCGTGGCGTGACATCCCGCAGCCGTACCATTGTCAGCCGCCAGCGGCAACAACTTCGCATCAGGCAGACTTTCACGAATCGCTTGCATGGCTTGCGAGACACTGGCCTGGGATCGTCCATTCAGCACGACGGTGGCCCCTTCTCGGGCCAGCGAACGCGCGATTTCCAGGCCAATCCCCCCCGTTGATCCCGTGACGAGTGCGGTCTTATTGCTCAAGTCAAAATTCATAATGCCATTTCTTTCCGAATTGAGAATAACGTGGGCCTTATCCGTCTCCAATCTTAGCACGGAACCTGATTGCAGCGTATTTGAATACTCTGCCAGAATGCCGCAGGGGGCAAAGGCATTTTGCCGCAAGCATCTGCGGATGGTGGCCTTTCACCCTAAATGCGTGGTACAACAAACTCGCGGACATCGGGAGCTCTGTCACCCAGCACGGCCTGATGCGGTCTCAATAACCCCCGCGGGCCCTACTTCTTGCAACATCAGCACGCATTGGTCGGATGAATCCTTCTTATGGCTAGTCGTACTTCATTTCGGAAATTGTCCAATCGCAAAAAACTCCTGTTTCTGTTCTGTGCGGCAGTACTGGGGTTAACACTACAGGAAGGGCTATCCTGGTGCGCAATTCAGTACCTCGAGCAAACCTATCAGGTGTCGACCCATAACGTGCAAAAAGAACTGGTTCGTTCCAGCACCACGCGGTCGAGCGAAGCGGAGTCAATTCACCCTTATCTCGGCTGGGTGCTCAATCCGCAGTTGAATACAGGAACCACATTGTTTGATCGAACGATTCCTGTGAATTCGCAAGGTTTTAACGATGTCGAGCACGGCGTTCTGAAACGCGCGCCGGATCGCTTTATTGTGGGAATCACGGGGGGATCGGTGGCGTGGCAAATGAGTGTCGCCGGGGAAGAAACGTTGCGGCGCGAACTGGCACAACACTCCCGAATCCAAGGAAAGAAAATCGAAATCGTCCGGCTGGCAATGGCCGGTTACAAGCAGCCGCAACAGTTGTTGTCATTAACCTATGCTTTAGCGCTAGGTAATGAATTCGACATGATTATCAACGTCGATGGCTACAACGAAATTGCTTTGGGAGTTGTCGAAAACTATCCACCGCGCATCTTCCCTGCCTACCCCCGCTTGTGGCACGCGCGCATGCAACACGCCGTTGATCCTCAGAATTATGCAACCGCGTTTCGATTGTTGCAGCTTCGAGGTCTCAAACAACAGGTCGCTCGCGGCAGACTCGAGTCCTGGTTGCCCTGGTCACCAACTCTCAATTTGATCTGGTGGGTACGTAACAAGGCACTCGAAGGGAAGATTTTACAACTGGCTGCAGAGCTCCAGGATCAGAAGAATTCGAAAGGGTTAGGGTTCGCCGCATTGGGGCCCAAGCCGCAATATACCAATGAATCCGAACTCTACGCACAGCTTGTCAGCCTCTGGAGTGAGACGTCGTTGCAGATGCATCGTCTCTGTGGAGCGAATCACTGTTTATATCTCCATTTTCTACAACCCAATCAGTATCTCCCCAATTCTAAACCGATGGGCGCCTATGAACGGGAGAAGATGTTTTCGGACACTCAGGAGTATGGCATTTCGATTGCCCAAGGCTACCCTTTGCTTATGAAAGAAGGGCAGAAGCTCCGCCTGAAAGAGGTTCACTTTCATGATGTGACGGACATTTTTTCGCAGATCGAAGATGTGATTTACGCCGACGGGTATTGCCATTTCAACGAACGAGGAAATGTCCTGTTGGCGCAGGCGGTTGCGAAACAAGTTTTGGCGATGCTGGACCAACAAAAATAAACGATCGTGTTGTCGTTCCTCGGCGTTCTGCCACGAACGGATCGATGATAGAAGGCCGCAAGAGTTGATTCTGAGGGAGTTCCCGCCACTGAAGTTGATTAATGTTTTAGTTCGAAATCGAACTTGTTTGTTCCTTCGGTGACCTTGGCCTTTAGCCCACTGCCGGCCACCTTCTGGTACTTCGTGGGAATCGTCTGTGCGATGGCCGAAGCTGGTGGTTGAGAAGCCATTGCCGAGGGTGGGGGCGGCGAGGCCTGAATCGTAATGGTGTAATCGCCAATAATGAGCGGCGTTTCGAAGCGATAATTACCGCTATCCACGACGGTCGATGCACCATGCCCCCGAGTGGGGTCCTCAAAGGTCACCATCACATTCTCCAACGGTTTACCGTCGAGACGAATTGCCCCTGACACACGGCCCGTTTTATAAACGGGAGCCCGTCCGTCTCCGCACCCGGACGAGACCAGGGTTGCCCCTGCCAAGAGAGCAGTCAGGATGCACCTGGTCGCTGGTACCGATCGCCAATCGCTTCGTGCGATGCAGCCTGTCAGGGTTGTCATCTCTGTGAATAGCCAAAACATGATGACTCTCGATTGCAGGTTGAGCTTTGGCACAACAACGCCAGTCAGAGGGATGCTACCGCCGCGTACGTTAGAATTCGCCGAGAACGAGGGAATCATTCATGGCACAAGCTCGCAGGAGGGTGGTGAGGTCAACGTTCTCGGAGACGAATCGCGTTGAGCCATCTGCCAGGAGTGCGTGAATTCCGCCGGTGTGGAATGAGTTTAATATAGTGTTGGTCTCGTATGGCTGCGCACTGGAATTGGCCGTGCCAGTCCGTGCATTGGGAGCCCAGCGGACCGTGGTGAGGCCGGAGTAGAAATAGGCTCCTAATGTTCCAGCATTGGCCGGATACACTTGGCTGACGCCGTTCCAGCCCCCGCCATAGTTAGCGCTGATGGCGTTGCTCCCTACGACGCCGGATTGCTCGGAAACAATAATGGTGTTCGAGGACCCGTCGGTCACATCGCGTAACCGCGCAGGATTTGCCGGTCGCATCATGCCATTGTTGCACGCGGGCCCATAGTTGCCCGGGTTGCACTCCGAGGCTCTCCCCGCGGGATCGGGGTAGGCCCCGGCGATGCCGACGTAGTGCATCACCTGCAGCCGTGCAGCATTGTCGTACAGTGGAGACGTGGTATTGAGGAACGAATCGACGCTACTGGAGGGGCACAGGTAGGGGGCGATGGCGAGTCGGACCAGCACCTGATTGCCGCCGTTGGCCTGGTCACCCGAGTATCCCGAGAGCGATCCACCGACCAGGTTCAATTGATTGAACAACGGACCTTGGTCCAGTTGAGGCAGGATTGCCGCACGCCAATTCACTCCTTTCGACCAACGATCGGAATCGGTGGAGCCCGAACCAGCGCGGGCTCCAATCGGAAAAGTGTTGAACACTTCATGATAGTTATGCAGCGCCAGTCCAATTTGCTTGAGATGATTCTTGCACTGCGCCCGCCGTGCGGCTTCACGAGCCTGTTGCACCGCAGGGAGCAATAGTGCGATCAGGACGGCGATGATCGCGATCACGACCAAGAGTTCAATGAGCGTAAACGCACGAGACCGTGGACCAGATGAAGTCACGAGGATTCTCCAACTGAATGGGACTATTAATGAACAAATAAATTACAGAACTCGCAGCCGAGGCGCTGCGTCATGGACCACACCAAAGAAGCTCAATCAGCAGCTGGTACCGACGACAGGTGGTCACGTTACAGTCGTGATTTAATCACGCAAATTCATATCAACAGGACCTTATTGTGGCGTGGTCACTGACTTCCGTCTCTGGAAATTATCGTTTTTTTTCTTGATTTTCTGGTCAGCTCTATTAGTCTTGGCCAGAGTGAATTCCAGAGAAAGAGCGAGCATGCGCCAACGCAAACATCGGAACGTGGCATTACTGGTGGACACATCCCGGGAAACGGGGCGTGGAATTCTGCAGGGGGTGATCCGTTACATCAAAGAACACGGCCCGTGGTCGACTTACTTTCAACCACACGGTATCGATGACGCACCCCCGACCTGGTTGACGGACTGGAAAGGGGACGGAATTCTAGCACGGATCAATAGTCGTCAGACCGCGAACATGCTGAAGAAGACCAACTTGCCGGTGATCGATGTCCGTTGTGTGACCGTCGTGCCACAGTTTCCGCGGCTGGAGGTCGACAACCAGGCCATGGCCGAGATGGTTCTCACCTATCTGCTCGATCGTGGCATCAAGCGATTCGCCTTCTGCGGATATCCCCGCGGCATGCACCGGCTCTACGACGACGCGGACGTGGCGCGCGTGGCGCACATGTCGTTC
>JAZKFE010000028.1:4917-6431 GCA_040386595.1 Planctomycetota bacterium
GAAAGTGCCGGGCTACCGTGTTCCGTCTTTCATCCGATTCTGCCATCGACTTGTGTGCTGCCCTGGGAAGCAGAATTACAACAGATGGAAAAATGGATCAAATCTTTGATCGGTCCGGTCGGAATCATGGCCTGCAATGACGACCTGGGACTGATGGTGCTGGATGCGTGCCGCCGGATTAAACGGAGTGTCCCGGATGAAGTCGCCGTCATTGGTGTCGAGAACGACCCGTTCCTCTGTAACTTATGCATTCCGCCCCTCACCAGCGTTGATGTCAATCCAGAACGCCTCGGATTCGATGCCTGCGTGTTGCTGGAACGGCTCATGCAGGGCAGGGCGGTCGCCCCCCTAACGCGGAAGCCCCCGCTACGGATCGTGGAAAGACAGTCCACCGATATTCTCGCGATTGATGATCCCGACATCGCCTCGGCCATTCGCTATATCCGCACCCACGCCTGCCTGGGGATGGCGGTCAGCGATCTCACTGATCGAATTCCACTCTCACGTTCCTCGCTGAATCGAAAGTTCCAAGAGAAATTGGGACGCACCCCGAAAGAGGAAATCACTCGAGTTCAGATGGACCGAGCCCGAGAGCTGCTGGTCAACACGGAGATGCCGATCCACGACGTTGCCAAATCGTGCGGATTCGACGACTCGAACTATTTCTCCAAATGGTTCCACGATCAGCAGGACACATCACCACGCCGGTTCCGTTTGAAGTTCGCCAAGTAAGTTCGAAACCTCAGTTCCGTTGGCTGGGCTTCGCGAACGTCATGTGACCAATACGATTCGAAGCACCGCAATCAGTAGACTCTTCTGCCGCGAAAGATGACGAATCTGGCCCGCCGGTTGTATTGGCGATCAGGCAACTGGATAATGACGCCGCGCGGCAATTCTTAGGTGGCCGCCCTGCAGCGCGTTCCTGCGGCAGGCCTCGGCGGATTTCACGACAACACTAAACCAACCAGGAGTCCACAGCATGATGAAGCGTTCTCTTTACATTACTGTCGCCATCGCGATGAGTTTTGTGCTGCCGGTGTTCGCGGCAGAAAAACCTCAGCCCGTACGCATGGGCTGCGGACTGATGACGTTCGATACGGTTCCAGGCTGGGGCTTGAGTGCCGAAGGAAAATCAGTGATCGGCCCCACTCACGGTGGTGTCGTCGTCGATAAAGCAGGGAATATCTACACCAGCGCCGACATCGGTGTCTTCGTCTTCTCTCCCGACGGCAAGGTGGTCCGTCGCTTCGTGGGTGACGAATACTCCCGAATCCATGACATCAAGATCCGCGAGGAAGCCGACGGCGAGTTCATCTACGGCGCCCGCAATGCGAACGCCGAAGGAATCAAGTTCAATGCCGAAACGGGCGCGATCGTCTTAAAACTCCCTTTCCCCGAAGCCTCTGGATTGAAGCTGACAAAGTTCAGTCCGACGGCGATTGCGGTCGCTCCCAATGGCGATATCTTCCTGTCAGACGGCTACGCCAGCAATCACATTTTTAAGTTCGACAAGA
>JAZKFE010000028.1:6441-6814 GCA_040386595.1 Planctomycetota bacterium
CACCGGCAAGTACCTGAGCCATTTCGGGACCAAAGGGAACGACCTGAAGGAATTCAACACCGCTCATGGCATGGTTCTCGATACCCGTTACGATCCCCCCCGCCTGCTGATTTGTGACCGTAACCACCAGCCCAAGGGGCGTCTGGTACATTATGATCTGAATGGCGAATTCCTGGGTGAGATCGTCACTGGATTGGGAATGCCCACCTCGGCTGCCGTTCAGGGAGATTACGTCTCGGTCCCCGATCTGCAGGGCCGCGTGTTCCCACCGACTGCCCCTTACCTCGTCGGCAGGGAGAAGGTGCGCGAGTTCGCCCGTGCGGTCTTCGCCACGAGCCCCCTCAACCACGACCCGGTCGCAGCGCAGGAGGCG
>JAZKFE010000029.1:0-11850 GCA_040386595.1 Planctomycetota bacterium
TGGGCAATTGCGAAGCCGTCAATAATCTTGGCCGTCACGGAAATTCCTTAGTCGAAGTGTTCCGTAGCCTGACTCTCTGAGTCGGGAGTATTTCCCACGAGGAATTCCCAACTCAGAGAGTCAGGCTACGATAGGTAGAGCACCCTAGTTTACGAAAAACGTGCCGCCGAGCCAAATCGTCGCCCGTAGCCCCAGCGCGGCGAAGACGCCCGCCATGAGGTCGTCGCTCATCACGCCCCAGCCTCGTGGTAGACGTTCTAACCTATTGATAGGGAATGGCTTAGCAATGTCAAACAGGCGAAACCAGAGAAATCCCAGGATGGCCGTCCACGGAGTCAGCGGAACGCCCGCAAATACGATGGGAAATGCAGCGATTTCGTCCCAAACGACGGATGGTGGATCCATCCGTCCCAATAACTGTCCAGCTCGCGTGCAAATCCAAACACCAGCGGCGATGACGGCGATTTCACCGGCGAGATAGCCCCAAGTGGGCGGGAAAGACAAGCCATAGACCAGGACCAAGCCCCCCAGGCTGCCGAACGTTCCGGGAGCCACGGGAGCCCACCCCAGACCGAAACCGGTCGCCAAAAACAAGACAAATCGGTCGGCTAATCTCAAATTTGGGACTGGCACCGGGGAACCTCACTGAGGAAAAGTTCTACGAATTTAACGGATCTACTCAACGTTTCCGATCACCGTTATACTCGGCGACCTCCCGTCGATCCGATATACATGCGGAGAATTGGAATCCGTGGAGCGCGATTCACAGAAAACGAGTGAGCCTAGCTGCGGCTGGAGTGTCTCTCGTATAAGTAATAGAAGCAACCAAGTCGGCAGCACTGCGGGCCAGACGCTATAAAAATCTTGAAGGAGTCGGACGGATGTCGGAAGTTGGCAAGCCCAGTCAGATTGAAGTTCTCAAGGTCAATAGTCGGCAGCTGCGCGGCACCATCAATCAGGATCTGCATAGCGCCGAAGTCGACCATTTTGATCACGATGACGCCAATCTGCTCAAACACCACGGAACGTATCAGCAGGATAACCGCGACGTCCGCGGTCTCAAAAACGAAGACGGCACGGCGAAGGGCAAATCGTACCAGTTCATGGTGCGGACTCGCATTCCCGGCGGCAAGGTCACCGCGGCCCAGTTTTTGGCGGAACTCGATCTCTGCGAAAGCTATGGGAATGGCACCCTGCGAGTCACAACACGGCAGGGCTTTCAGCTGCACGGCGTCTTGAAAGATAACCTGCGCGAAGCGATCCGCGGTATCAACCACTGCATGCTGACGACCCTGGCGGCGTGCGGCGACGTCGAACGTAACGTCATGTGCTGCCCGGCCCCATTCAAAAATAATTCGGTCCTGACCGAGATGCAGGCGATGGCCGACAGCATCGCCGAGCATCTGAAGCCGCGTACGACCGCCTACTACGAAATCTGGCTGAAGGACGAAAACGGCGAAGAGACGAATGTCGCCGAGTACAAACCGGCTGACGAACCGATTTACGGTGCCACCTATCTGCCGCGAAAATTCAAGACGGCGATTGCTCTGCCGGATGACAACTGCATCGACATCCATTCCAACGACCTCGGTTTTCTGACCATCGTCGAGAACGACAAGATTGTCGGCTACAACGTGCTCGTCGGTGGTGGTATGGGGGCGACCCCTTCAGCCAAGAAGACCTTCCCCGCGTTGTCACTGCCGCTGACCTATGTGACGCCCGATCAAGTGGTTCACGTGGCCGAAGCGATTGTGAAAGTCCAACGAGACTTCGGAAATCGGTCGGACCGCAAGGTTGCCCGATTGAAGTATCTTATTGCGAATATCGGTATCCCGGCCTTCAAAGAAAAGGTCGAAGAGTACTACGGACAAGCATTGCCCGAACCTAAGCCGATCTTCGTCACGGGTGCCGATGACCACATGGGCTGGCACGAGCAAGGTGACGGCAAATGGTTCTTGGGAATCAACATCGAACACGGCCGCATCAAGGACGACGGTGACCTGCGAATCAAGACGGGCCTGCGAACCGTCATTGAAAAATATCGCATGGACACCCGGCTGACAGCCCTGCAAAGCGTCATTTTGTGCGACATCGCCTCGGAAGATCGCCTGGATATCAACCGCATTCTGCGGGAACACGGAATCAAGCAGGCTGACGAACTGACCATGCTGCGACGGTACGCCATCGCCTGCCCCGCCTGGCCCACCTGCGGCTTGTCGATCACCGAAGCCGAGCGTGCGCTACCCAGCGTGCTCGACGAAATGGAAATCGAACTGGCGAAGCATGCTCTCAGCACCGAAGTCATCTCCGTGCATATGACCGGTTGCCCGAATGGCTGTGCTCGGCCCTATACGCCCGACATCGGTCTAGTCGGCCGTGCGGCTGGTGAGCAATACACGCTGTATCTGGGTGGTAACACCATCGGAACACGGCTGGGATTCATCTACGCCGACTACCTGCCGAAAGACAATATTATCCCGACCCTGTCACCGTTGTTTGCCTACTTCAAGGCGGAACGCCAGGGAAGCGAAACGTTCGGTGACTTCTGTCATCGCCTGGGTAAAGAGGCCCTCGAAGCCTATTCCCAAGCGATCGCATCAGCGACGTAGTCCCCAATCAGCACAGCGAGATCTCCACAATGGGCGAGCGTTCTTCGGGACGCTCGCCCATTGTCGTTGATCGCTCCGCGATCAAAACGCTTCGCAGTAGCGAGCCCAAGTTCGTATTGGGCCGTATTGGGAGGGTGAGGCTCCCGCCGAACCGCAAAGTCTCGCGGTTCCCAGTAGACCAAGCGGTTCGGCAGGAGCCTCACCCTCCCAGGAAACGCAACATCGCTGCCGTAGCGAACGTCACCCCACCCCGACCGGCTGCAGCGGCGACATGGCCGCGACAAATGTCTCCAGGACGCCCGATTCAAACTGCACCGTAACCGTGCGACGTGATCCAAATCCGACTTCCGTCACCTGGCCATAGCCGATTTTGGGATGCCGCACGCGCATGCCGACCGTGAATTTGCAGGGCATGGACGCCGCCTCTTTCGAGCCGTTCAGCAGACTGGCCCCCGTCATCAGCAGCGGATTCTTGTTCGTCTGTAAGGTCGCCAGTTGCTCTCGTAAACGGGCCTTATGACGCTCCAACAAGGCTTCGGTATCAGACGTCACAGAGAGTGACGTGCCGCCCGGTTCTGTATCTCGATTGAGGGCCAGTTCTCGCAGAAAGAGACTCGGAATCGTGGATTCCATGCGGCCCCGGATTTCCCGCTGTGCCGACCGCGTCAAAATCAATTCGGTCTTGGCCCGCGTGATCCCCACAAACAACAGCCGCCGTTCTTCTTCCAGCTCACGGTAGTTGTTGTCGCGCAGGGCCCGTTCATGGGGCAGGATGTTTTCTTCCAGACCGATGATCACGACGACGGGGAACTCCAGACCTTTGGCGGAATGGAGCGTCAACAGTGAGACTTTTCCCGCTTGCGGATCGAGGCTATCCAGGTCGGCCACCAAGGTCGATTCTTCCAGGAATCCTTCCAATGACGACTCACCATCGACACCATGATCGTAAGCCGCAGCAGCCGCAATCAGTTCGTTCACATTGGCCAAGCGCTGGGCATCTTCTTCCGCCGCGTGCGTATTGTCCCAGCCGTAGGTGTATCGCGTTTTTTCCACGACTTTCCGCAACAGCCCCTCGACCGAACCGGTGTCGGCCAGCGAGAACTCGGCCATCATCCGGGCAAACATCTTCGCCCCCATGGCGCCTCGTTTCGCCAGCCCCGTGATGCGATCTGCCTGCTGGCACGCTTCCAGCAGATCAAGCCCTTCGACCTGTGACCAACGGAGCACCTTGTTCTGCGTTTGCTTACCGATGCCACGAACGGGCGTATTCACAATCCGTCGAAACGCGGCCACGTCGTGCGGATTGACGATCAACCGCAAGTAGGCCAGCAAGTCCTTGATTTCAGCCCGCTCGTAGAAGGCGACCCCCGAGGCCACCTGATGCGGAATACGGTGCCGCACGCAGGCTCGTTCCAGCCGCCGCGACAACGAGTTGACTCGAAACAATAACGCGAAGTCGCTCCAGTTGTGGCGGCCGGCTTCGACTTCTTCGATCATGAACTTGGCAATGCCGTCTGCTTCGACATCCGCATCATCGAATTCCCAATAGCGGACGGGAGCCCCCGCGGGATTGATGGTCAGCAACTGCTTGTGCTTACGCAGAATGTTGTGCTGAATCAGCCGATCGGCGACCGTCAGGATCGATTGAGTGCTGCGAAAGTTGTGCTCCAGCCGCACTTGTTTCGTACCAGGGAAATCATTCTCGAAACGCAAAATATTTTCGATCTCGGCACCGCGCCAGCCGTAGATCGATTGATCGGGATCACCCGTCGCGCACAGATTCGGATAGTCTGAAGACAGGGCTCGGACGATCTGATACTGCACCAGATTGGTGTCTTGGAACTCATCGACCAAAACGAATTCAAACCGCTGATCGAGTCGCTGGCGGAGGTCGGGTTGCTCCTGCAACAACACCGCGACATGCAACAACAGGTCGTCGAAATCGACACTGTTGGCTTCCAGCAAGGCCTTCTGATAGGCGGCATACACCTTGACGGTCGTCGCTTCCAACGGATCGGCATAGCTGTCTTCGAGAGCCGCACTCAAGTCTTGCGGCATCTGCAGCCGGTTCTTGGCTCGGCCGATTTGAGACGCAATCACTCCCGGCGGATACTTGACGATGTCGTGTTCGAGATCGCTGAGAACTTGCTTCAGCAGCTGGGTCTGATCCGATTGATCGAGGATGGTGAAGTTCGGCTGCAGGCCCACTTGCGAGGCATTGCGACGCAGGATACTCGCACAAAAGCGATGGAAGGTGCTCACCCAGACCCGGGTCCCCGGCAACAGCTGCGACACCCGGTCGGCCATTTCGTTGGCCGCCTTGTTCGTAAACGTAATCGCCAGAATGCTGCGCGGATCAACGCCGCGTTCGACGAGCCGAGCGATGCGTCGCGTGATGACGCGGGTCTTCCCCGACCCCGGTCCTGCCAACACGAGCATCGGCCCTTCGAAATGCTCCACTGCTTGCCATTGCTCGCCTGTCAGGTCGCCCGGTTTCCCCACCGTTGGTCACTCCCTTGATCCCAGAAACGCCGCTCGAAACCCCAACCATAATCGGGCCGAGAAAGAAGTCATGCACATCTCATTCTACCCGCACCGAAGTGCAGGGGCCAGAATGCGGCTGACCTGTTGCTGGAGACAGGGACAACCGACGATTGGTGGCAACGCCTGAAACGCGACGCCGTGAAGGATTTTGGTCCTCTGGGAGGGTGAGGCTTCTGCCGAACCGCTTAGTCTTTTGGCTCCCGGCGGACTTTGCGGTTCGGCAGGAGCCTCACCCTCCCAATGACTCGAAATCACAAAGAATCCAAGATCCCTGGAGATTGTACGTTGAAAACCCTTCACTGAAACGGCAGCCTCTTCCTACCTTGCCCCGAACTCTTGTGATTGACCTGTGACAGGGTTGTCGATAAAAATGTTGTGGTGCAGAAATGTCCGCTCCTACGGCAAAATAGATGTTCAAGTCCTTCCTGATTTTGATGCTGACGGCGACCCAACTCCTAGCCGGGAGTGGCGGTTCGGTCTACCTATGCATCAAGGATGATGGATCTTTTTGCTGTTTAGACACAGGGGCGATGGCTTGCCGGCGTTGTGAAGAAGCGATTCCGGCCGCAGTTGAACCACAGTCCTCGGGCTGCAGTTGTTGCAGCGAGACTGCGGCGCCGAAGTTGCCCACGGCCAAATTGCTAACCGAGGATGACACCTCAACGTCGTCTGAGCTAACGCTCGCGTCGCCTGATCCGTGTGGTTGCACTCACGTTTTGATTGCCCAAGACCAGGCACAGGCGCGAGCGAATCGCATCTCGGCTCAAGCCGACGTGCAACAACTCGTCCAGATGACTGCCCAGCTGCCGGCATCGGTTGCGTTGGACGGCGTCGATGGGTCGAGGAATACCTCGGGCTGGCAATATCGCCCCCCGACGGTTGAGTCCCAGGCTTTGACAGTACGGTTGTCGGTCCAGATCCGCTGCTAGGACACTCTCTCCACAGCGTCACATTGCCGAGTTCCTGGTCATTTGAGACCGTTCTCTGGCGATCTTTGCGCTTCTTCTCTGGCATCTCCGGCAGGCATCCAGGTTTTTATTCCTGCGCCTTCGACCGCCGGAATTGAACTCTGTCGATTCATGGGAGAGATCGTATGTCCGCAATTATCACGCCCCCGGGGCATTCGGGGGGCTTGCCCGTTGCTAACGCAGAACATCGGCCGAGCCTGGAGCAACGCCACCAACGCCTCGGCCGGTTCCTCAATGGCCTGCCAAATTTGATCGTGTTTTCCTTGCTGGGGGGCGTGCTGTACCTCGGCCACCACACGGGCTGGAAGATGCCCAAATTGTCGGCGTTAATGGGGGCGACAGCGGCTCCAGCGGACGACTGGTGTTCGGAACATCTGGTTCCAGAAACGCAATGTATCGAGTGCCAACCGGACCTCTTTCCCAAGCGAAAGCCGTTCGGATTCTGCCGTGAGCATGGCGTTGCCGAGTGTGTGATTCATCACCCCGAACTAGCTCAAACCAAGTCGCAGGCCCAGCGTCCCAAGTACGACACGACTCAGGCGATTCGCCTCATGACACGCCCGGAAAACAACAGCCGGAATACGATGCATCTCGGGCGAGTTCAGTTCACTTCCGCGGAAAGTGTGACCAAATCAGGCGTCGACGTGGACGTCGTGCAAGAACGCCCCATGACCGATGCCATTGCCGCAAACGGCGAGTTGCGATTCAACCCCACGCGGGTGGCACACCTGTCAGTCCGGGTTCCCGGGACGGTCGCTTTTGTCTTCAAGGCTGTGGGCGACACGGTGCAACCCGGTGACACCCTGGCGATTGTGGACGCGGCGCTCGTCGGGCAGGCCAAGGCCCAACTGCTACAGGCCACGGTGCAAGTTCAGCTGAAGACTGACGCCGCGACTCGAATGCGTGGTCTCAACAATACCGGCGCCATCGCCCAAAAGTCCGTCATTGAAGCCGAGGGAGCTCTGCAAGAGGCGGAGGTGTCGCTCATTTCGGCACGGCAGACGCTCACCAATCTGGGGTTTGAAATCCCCAGCACATTAGAGGATGGCGCCCCAAAGCAGATTGCGGAGAACCTGCGATTTTTAGGCATTCCCCAATCGTTGCGGACGTCGCTTTCCAGCACGACCTCCACTGCGAATCTGATTCCGGTCCGGGCTTCGTTCGGAGGTGTCGTCACCGCGTCCGAAGTGGTGGTGGGCGAGGTCGTCGATACGACGCAGACCTTGTTTACCGTGGCCGATCCCCAACAGCTTTGGCTGACCTTAAATGTGCCGCAAGAGGGAGCGAAGTATGTCCGGCCCGGTCTGAAAGTGCGTTTCCGTACGGATGCCGACAGTCCCGAAATCAGTGGCCCCATCTCGTGGATCAGCCCGTCCATCGATCCGCAAACCCGCACACTGAAAGTTCGGGTCGTCATCAATAATCCTGACGGCAAGCTGCGTGACAACACCTTTGGCGCAGCACAGATCATTCTGCGGGAAGAGCCCGAAGCCATCGTCGTCCCGCGTGAGGCGGTGCAATCCACGGCGGACGCTCAGTTCGTGTTCGTTCGGGACAAGAATTATTTTGACAAGTCGGCCCCCAAGGTGTTCCACGTGCGGCAAGTGCGGATCGGAGCGAAGGACGAACAATTTGTCGAACTTCTAGCGGGCGTGTTGCCCGGCGAGGTCATCGCCACCAAGGGGAGTGCGGTACTACTGGCTCAATTACAACGCGGCAATCTCGGTGCAGGCTGTGCTTGTCACGACCACTAAAACAAGGACGCCAGTGACCGTATGGATTTTTTAAATCATATTATTGACTTCTCGCTGCGCAACCGGGTGCTGGTCATCCTGGGAGTGCTGGCATCGGGAGTCGCGGGCGTACTGTCGCTCCGCAATTTGGATGTGGACGCCTTCCCGGATACGACGCCGGTACAGGTGCAGATCAATACCGTGGCGCCCGCTCTCGGACCCGAAGAGGTCGAGCGACAGATCACCTTCCCGATCGAACAGGCGATTAGCGGCCTCCCAGGTTTAGAACAACTCCGCTCCATTTCCAAGTTCGGTTTATCGCAGGTCGTCGTCATTTTTGAGGACGGCGTCGACATCTATTTTGCACGGCAACTGATTAACGAACGGCTGGCATCTGTCGAGATCCCCACCGGCATCAGTCGCCCTCAGATGGGTCCCGTGGCCACCGGTCTGGGTGAGGTTTTTCATTATATTGTGACGGGACAAGGGACCGATGTTACCGAACTAAGAACTATCCATGATTGGGTCATTAAGCCCCCCATGCGAACGGTGCGAGGCACGGCCGAAATCAACAGTTGGGGCGGGTATGTCAAGCAGTACCAGATCCGCATCAACCCGGACAAACTGATTAAACACTCCCTAACATTTGAGCAAGTGGTGGAGGCCGTCCAGAAGAACAACTTCAACGTCGGGGGCGGGAACATCAGCCAGTCGAGTGGCATGTTGCTCGTTCAAGGTCTCGGCCGGACTACGAACATCGATCAACTGCGGCAAATCGTCGTCACGGCCAAAGATGGTGTTCCGATTCGCGTCTCGAATGTGGCCGATGTGGTCATCGGACATGAAATTCGCCGCGGGGCGGTAACGGCCAATGGAAAAGGTGAGGTCGTCCTGGGGTTGGGCTTCATGCTGATGGGCGAGAACAGTCATGAAGTGACGTGGGCCCTGAAAAACAAATTGAAGTCACTGGAAAGCAGCCTGCCGCCGAACGTGCAGGTAAAGTCGGTTTATGACCGCACGGAACTGGTAGATTATGTGATCGACACAGTCCAGAAGAATCTCTTCGAAGGAGGCCTGCTAGTCATCGCCGTGCTGTTTGCCTTCCTGGGCAGCTTGCGAGCCGCACTGATCGTCGCCGTCGCCATTCCTTGCTCGATGTTATTCGCCTTCTTCGGCATGTACCGCTTCGGAATTGCCGCCAGTCTGTTGAGCCTGGGGGCGATCGACTTTGGGCTGGTTGTGGATAGCTCGGTGGTGATGATCGAAAACTGCGTCCGGCATCTGGCTCACGACTCGAATTCCGGCAAAAGCCGCCTGGCAATTATTCGCGACGCCGCGGTCGAAGTCCGCAAGCCGACGATGTTCGGCGAACTCATCATCATGATCGTCTACCTGCCAATCCTGACGCTGGAAGGCATTGAAGGGAAAATGTTCCGCCCGATGGCCCTCACGGTCATATTTGCCCTGTGCGGATCGATGGTGTTGTCGCTGACCTTGATGCCGGTGCTGGCCAGCTTCTTTCTGCCGAAAAAGATTGAAGAGCACGAGCCGTTCTTGATGCGGGTGGCGCATGCCATTCACTATCCGATTCTGCAGTTCGCTATGCATCACAAGCTGGCGGTGATGGGCTTCGCGGCGAGTGTCCTCATTTTGGCATTCGGATTAATTGCTCCCAACCTGGGTTCCGAGTTTGTCCCGCGACTGTCGGAAGGGGCCATTGCCATCGGCGTCGTCCGCTTGGCGGGAACCGATCTGGATGAATCGATCCGGTTCAATACGGAGATGGAGCGCGTCATTCTCTCGACATTCCCGGATGAGGTCGAAAACGTGTGGAGCCGTGTGGGAACGGCCGAGGTGGCGACCGACCCGATGGGGGTGGAACTGACCGATACGTTCATTACGCTGAAACCTCGATCGCAGTGGAAGAAGGCGCATTCACAGGCTGAACTCACCGAAGCCATCGATCGCGCCTTACGCGACATGCCGGGCCAGCGATTGGCGTACTCACAACCGATTGAAATGCGAATCAACGAGATGGTCTCGGGCGTGCGGTCCGACTTGGGCGTCAAACTGTTTGGTGACGATTTCGACGTACTCGTGGCCAAGGCCCAGGAGATCGAAACGATTTTGAATGGCATCACGGGATCGGCGGATGTGAATGTCGAGCAAGTTACCGGACAACCGATGCTACAGATTAAGGTCAACCAGGATCAGATTGCACGGTACGGCGTATCCGCTCAAGCCGTTCTCGACCTGGTCGAATCCATCGGCAGTAAACCGCTGGGTGAAGTGGTAGAAGGCCAACTACGGTTTCCGCTGATTGTGCGATTGCCGGAGGAATTCCGATCCAGCCCACAGGCCATCGGTGCGATGTTGATCGCCACACCCACCGGTGAACAACTTCCCTTGTCCCGACTAGCATCGGTCGAGATCGTCGAAGGCCCTTCCACGATTACACGAGAATGGGGCCAGCGTAGAATCACCATTACCGCGAATGTTCGCGGGCGAGATCTAGGAACGTTCGTGGCCGAAGCTCGCAGAAAAATTAGTGATCAAGTCTCACTGCCGTCGGCCCGCTACCGAGTGGAATATGGCGGACAATTTGAGAATTTGCAGCGGGCCCAAAGCCGACTGCTGATCGTGGTGCCGCTGGCCCTGGTCATGATTTTCGTGCTGTTGTACATGACTTATCACAATGTGGTCGACGCGTTGCGGGTCTTCACCGGAATTCCCTTCGCGTGGGTCGGGGGCATCTTCGCCCTGTGGCTGCGAGACATGCCGTTCTCGATCTCTGCGGGCGTCGGCTTCATCGCCATGTCGGGAGTTGCGGTGCTCGACGACATGATCCTGGTGTCTTACATCCGCCAGCTGCGGCAGCAGGGCCTGCCACTGGACGAGGCCGTAACGCAAGCCGCGATCTCACGACTGCGCCCCGTCCTTATGACCACGTTGGTGGCCAGTCTAGGCTTCTTACCGATGGCCTTCAGCGAAGGCATGGGTGCCGAGGTGCAACGACCATTGGCCACGGTGGTCATCGGTGGCGTGATCGGGGCCATGATCATGTCGCTGCTGGTCCTGCGAGTCCTCTATTTGCTGTTTAGCACGATGGCTCACACCGACGTGGAAGCCGAGCCACACAACCTGTCCCACGAACCTCTTTCCGTAACAACCGTTTGAGACACCCATAACCAATCAGGAACAAACACACTATGAAAATGTCCACGTTCACCCTCGCAATCGCCTTGATGACCCTGACGTACGCCGCAGGTTGCACACAGCAAGCCGCGACACCGCCCGCCAAAACACCAGCTGCGAAAACGGACCATCACGACCATGACGAGCACTCTTCCTCCGAAAAGGTCGCCGGGACGAAGAAGGCCGAACACGACCACTCGGGTTGGTGGTGTGGCGAACATGGGGTTCCCGAGGGAATCTGCAGCCAATGCTCGTCCAAGGTCGCAGCAGAGTTGCAGAAAAAGGGAGATTGGTGTGCCGAACACGACCGAGCCAAATCACAGTGCTTCCTCTGTGACCCCAGCTTGAAGGAGAAATTCGCGGCTCAATATCGAGCCAAAGAAGGCAAAGAGCCGCCCGCTATCGAGGCAGAGCAAGAAGCTAAAGCCGACAAGAAAAGCTAAGGCCACTTAGCAGAACCTGGGAATGATTAGCGGTGAAACCGAGCACGAAGCGATCAATAAGAGATGTGAAACCACGAATAACACCAATCACACGAATGCAGAACAGCCCACCGCAGTAGTCACGAAATCGGCACGAGTATTCGTCCGCGTTTTTCCGCAGTCCCGATAGGGACGAAATAATGTAGCCGTGGGTGCAAACCCACGGTCACTGTCTAAAACGGAACCCAAGCCCTGACGGGGCGACACTCTACAGTTTCTCGGGTGTCGCCCCATCAGGCAACGCCGTGAAGGATTCTGGGAGGGAGAGGCTCCTGCCGAACCGCTAAGTCTTCCGGGGCTCAGGAGACCAAGCGGTTCG
>JAZKFE010000029.1:11860-19972 GCA_040386595.1 Planctomycetota bacterium
GCCTCTCCCTCCCAAGAATTCAAGATCCCTTGAGAATTCGCGTTCGAAATCGAAATTTTGTGAGGCCAGTGCGCGAACCTGGAATACGACCGGTGTGTCATGCCGGTGTTCGAGCCCTTTTTTCTGGAGACTGACATGATCCGATGGATGACCGCTGTCGACACCGCTGCGTTCTTGACCTTATCGCTTCGTCGTCGGAGGGCTCCATACCATGCATCCAGCTATCACTCTGTTCGATCTCACGTGGTCTGCACCCAACAGTCCACCGCTCTTCTCTAACGTCAACCTGAGTTTCGGCTCGACCCGCACAGGGCTCGTAGGCCGGAACGGCGTGGGGAAAACGACCCTTCTCAATCTGATTTCGGGCGAGTTGCAGCCACAGTCGGGGAAAGTGTCCGTCAGTGGTAAATTGGGCGTGCTGCGCCAAACGGTTCAAGTCAGTCCCGATGAAACGGTTGCCGACCTCTTCGGGGTCGCCGCACCGTTGGCCGTTCTACAACGTGTCGAGCTCGGCCAAGCTACGGACGAAGAACTGGCCGATGCCGATTGGACGCTCGAAACGCGGATCGCACATGCCCTCGGTCGCGTCGGACTGGACGTGCCTCCCGAGACACTGCTCTCCGCAATGTCGGGGGGACAACGTACGCGGGCCGGTCTGGCCGCCTTAATCTTCGCGAAGCCTGACTTCCTCCTATTGGACGAACCGACCAACAACCTGGATCGAGAGGGACGCGAGGCCGTCACAGATTTGCTCGCGACCTGGCGATCGGGTGCGATTGTGGTCAGCCATGATCGAGATCTGCTCGAAACGATGGACTCCATCGTCGAGCTCACCACGCTGGGGGCCACGCGGTATGGCGGCAATTGGAGTGCGTACCGTGAACTGAAGGCATTGGAGCTGGATGCCGCGAAACGTGACCTGGCAGATGCGGAAAAACGTGTCACGAACGTTGCTCGCAGTGCGCAAGTGACCGCCGAGCGACACGCACGAAGCAGTGGCACAGGCAAGCGGAATGGGGCGAAGGGGGGAACGCCCCGCATCATCCTCGGCGGGATGAAGAATCGCAGCGAAAACACCAGCGGCGAAAATGCCCGCCTGGCCGAACACCGTCGCGAGGAGGCTCTGGATGCCGCAGCAGTGGCTCGGGAACGCATCGAGATCTTGCAGCCGCTGACCGTCGTGCTGCCGCCGACACACCTGCCGGCCAACAAAACGGTACTAAGGTTCGATACCGTCACGGTGGGTTACGAGCCAGGTTGGCCAATCGTTCAGGAGTTGTCCTTCACTATCATTGGACCGGAACGTATCGCGATCAGCGGCCCCAACGGTTCCGGTAAAACAACCGTGCTGGCGGTCATTACCGGCCAACTGAGCCCTTGGACGGGAACGGTCCAAGTCCTGACCGACTTCGCCGTGCTCGATCAGCAAATGAGTGTGCTCGACCCGTCAGTCTCAATCCGCGACAATTTTCGACGCCTCAATCCGGGAGCAGACGAGCAAGCGTGCCGGACGGCGCTCGCCCGGTTCATGTTCCGAGCCGATGCCGCGCTACAGACGGTTTCCACCTTAAGCGGCGGGCAATTGTTGCGAGCGGGACTGGCGTGTGTTCTAGGCGGACCAAAGCCGCCCCCGCTGCTCATCCTCGACGAACCAACGAACCACTTGGATATCGACTCGATCGAAGCCGTCGAGGCTGGCTTACGGGCTTACGATGGCGCCTTACTGGTCGTCAGCCATGACGAATCCTTTCTGAAAGCCATCGGGATTTCGCGGAGGCTAGAGCCGTTTAATTAGATATATATGCTCGATGGAGCAGAGCGTTTTTACTTTCGATTTTCGTCGAAAACTGATGCTAAGTGGTGTCGCTGTCGTCCCTTCGGGACTGGCGGATTGTTTTCCGCACGTGTTCGACAGGCTTCGGCCGAGACAAGAACCTCGACAAGACGCGTGCAATGCACAATCTGCGGCCTGAAATCAGCTCAAAAGGTGAAGCGAGGTCCTTTCGCCGCCATGCCAATTTTTTTTGGTGTTTGCATGTTTGATCAGGCACATTAGAATCCCGAGCGATCCCGAAGTTTTTCTGCGCCGCTTGAGCCTCGACTGGATGTTGGGGCTGTGATTTCATGGATGAAACTCATGCCTGAAGCTGCTCGTACATCACCGTTGCCCCATCGCTTGCGATGGCTGTCGGTCCTATTGTTGGGGCTGACCTGCGCCTGCGGCGTGTTGGCAGCAGTCGAGTTCCGGGCCTTGCGGCATGTCATCCTGGTGGATGTTCCGCTTTCCAAGGCCGAGATCACCCGACAACCGGACAGTATTTGTGGTCAATTTGGCCCCGGACTGCCGGCATTCCGACTTCGCTGGGATGGTGAGCCACCGCGCGCCTGGCTGGCTGACCGCAAAACGGGCGAAGCTCTGGCGCCGCCCCTGCTCCTCGAGACATCGCTCAGTTTGAATTCGCGCGGTGTGTTGTGGTGCAACGAAGGCGACTGTCGATTCGCGATTGATCGCGCCACGTATGAAGCCTTGGGTGACAATCTGGTGCTGCGCGTCGAGAAATTGAGTTCTCGGGCGACGTTTTACAGTTGGGCACTGGTCACGCTGATCTGCGGCCTACTGTGTTTTATCTGCCGGCAACAAGCCCGAATTTACAGCACGCGACTTCCCTTCCGGACCGCCGCCCATTGGGATGAGTTTCGCTCGATCACGTTTGTCCTGATCAGCCTGGCCTCGGTGCTGATCTTCTTCCCGGGTCATCCCGTCGCTCACATGAGCGGCGATCCCGCGAACATTCATAGCTTTGCGGCTGGGTTGGCTTCGCCTGATGAATTGGCTGGGGATGCGGTCCTGTCGGACACTCGCAATTTCAAATGGTACACGCCGCTCTACGTCAAAGTGGTGCAGGCTTTTGGTTGGATGGGTTTCCATTACGCGACGAGTCGAGCCTTTCTGGTGTTGATCAGCAGCCTGGCTGGGTTGTTCGGTTATTACCAATTGTTTCGCATCATCTCGCGTTCGGTGGTGTTCGCCTTCATCGCAACGCTGGGACTATGGTTTTTGAAAGCCCACTATCCCCCCAACGAGAACTGGGGGCCGATGCTGGTCTTGCCGCGGACGGTTTACGGAGCCTTTATGCCGTGGGTGGCCGTGTGGGCTCTGCGGTTGCTGTCTCGGCCGCATCTGTGGTGGTTGCCAGCCGCGGCGTCAGGCCTGTTGTTTTACGTTCATCCGGTCAGTTCGCCGGCCATTACGGGTGCCATTCTGATGGGATTCGTCTGGGGTGGACCGGGCAAGTGGTGGCAGCGAGTTGCCTGGAGCTCCTTGGGTGGAGTCGCGGCACTCACCATCATGTTCCCGTACGTCATGATCTACGCCGGTAAGTATTCCGGAACTGTCGTCCCGAATGCTGCGATTACGGCTCAAGCCTTTGAAATCGCCCGGGAACGATTCGCCCCGGGATACCTGGAACCGTTGGTGTTCTATCGTGATCTCGCCCTGTATATCGTGGTGAATCCGCAGTATTGGATGGGCATTGCCTCTCTGATTTTGCTCTGTCGCTATCGACGTGGATCGCTGACCACCCGCGTCAGCGTGGGAATGACGTTGGGCTATGTGATTGTGACCTGCGTGATTCCGACCCTGGACGTGATCGTTTCCAGCCGGATGGGCCGGTTGCCATTTCAGATCGATCTGATCCGGAATGTGCGATACCTAGATGTCTGGTTGCTTTGCATGGTCGCCGCCGCACTGCGTGAACTGAACCGTCCCGACTGGGGACGTGGCTGGGCCCTGCAGTTCCGGATTGCGATTACTCGCTTGCTGGCCCCGCGTGAGGTCTCGTGGCGGCTGGTGCCGACGGCGGCAATTGCCTGGACGCTGGTCTTCTACGTGCCGTCGTTCACCCGCAGCTGTTACCGGCTGATCGAATTCAGCTATGACAATCTGACGATCCTGGTGGGCGAACCAAATGGCGAAATTGCTCAGCAAATGGAAGCCTTTCGAGCCGTGAAAACGATGCGGAAAGCGAAAGAGGTAGTTGGCGGAAATTTCCATCTGCGACAAATGCATATCCCGGTCGCGTATAACAAAAAGGATCTCGGCGTCCTGGCCTACTCGAGTCCCGCACATTTGGTGGCCGCCCGGAACGTCTTGCGGGAATCAGCCGAATGCATGGAATGGCCACTGGATCAATCGGCCGCACTGGACCAGGCTGCTATTTTAGGGGCCGATATTCTGCTGCTGCCACGAGACGAAGTCGCACCGGGACTGGCCCGTTCAGACCGCGTTGTGTTCCAGAACGCATCGTTTATTTTAGTCCGGTTTGCCCCCAAACAAATTGTCGCCCGGCGTACGGCCCTTCGTCGCGGTTCCACGGCAATTACAGAAGTCACTCACGGTCGGGACTAAGACACTATTAAGGAATCTTGTCGAGAGTTTTGCACGAACTGTTCGACGCTGACTTCAAGGAAGAAGTTCAAACATGAGTATCGCCTTACCGTTCACTCGCGAAGAATTGATGAGCTCCCGGTCCGTTCTGCAACACGCCTGGGATGTATTGGGAATTCCCTTTCGCTTTGTCGCTTTCCCCGATGCTTGGAACAAGCGGGTGGGTTGGTCGTCGCTAGAAGAAGAACGTCTGCGAGCGGTGATGCCGCAGATCCAGGGCCGACTGCTGGACGTCGGGGCCGGTACGAATACGCTGGTGCAAACCTATCGCGGTGAAGGTGTCGGCATCGATGTCTTCGATTTCGGCGGCGGCACGATGATTGTCCCCGATACGCGTGAATTGCCATTTGAAGATGGTTCGTTCGACACCATCACCTACCTCGCCTGCCTGAACCACATTCCTTATCGCGAAGCGGCTTTGCGGGAAGGTTTGCGAGTCCTGCGCCCCGGGGGACGCATCGTTGCCACGATGATCAACCGCTGGTTGGGTGATGTCGGTCATAAGATTTGGTGGTACAGCGAAGAGAAGCATCGCGGCGGCATGTTGCCAGGCGAAACGGGTGGTCTGGATGTTGGTGAGATGAAAAGCTTGATGACCGGTTCGGGCTTTACCAACGTGCAATTCAGCCGCTTCTGTTACGGACTGAACGGTCTCTACGTGGCCGAGAAGCCCCGCTAGACCTCGCACCAATCGTTTGTCGTCATCGCGTTCTCTGCCCAGTAAGTAGTTCGAATCAGTTCGCCGCTCCTGCCGCAAAGGTTGTCTCATATGGATATTCTGAGTCTTCATCGGCCGAGTCTGCGGGCAGACGATTTGACCATCATCATCCCGGCTTACAACGAAGAAGCGGGGATCGGGCAGACCTTGCAGTCGCTCAAGGACGAAACGCGTTTGACCGGTGCCAAGGTCATCGTGATCAGCGATGGCTCGTCTGATCGCACTGCGGAAATCGCCACAGAGCATGGTGCGACCGTCATCGAAAATTGGTCGAACTTGGGCTATGGCGCGTCGTTGAAACGCGGCATCCAACGGGCCACCACCGAGCTGATTGCCTGGTTTGATGCCGACGGGCAACATCAGCCGGGCGACCTGGCCGATATGGTTGAACGTATTCATCGCGAAGAAGCGCATGCGGTGATTGGGGCTCGGGCTGTTGGTAGCCATGTGGTCAAGAAACGCGTGCTGGGCAAGCGGATCATTAAGTTCGCCGCCGAAGCTGCCGTCGGCCGTAAGATCCCTGACGTCAACTGTGGACTGCGAGTCTTCCGCCGCGTCCTGTTGCTGCGTTACCTTGATCTGCTGCCCGATGGATTTTCGGCCTCCACGACCAGCACGCTGTTATTCATGAAGCGGAATCATCATCTCGTGTTTCACCCCATTCAAACGGTGGAGCGCATCGGCACTAGCACCGTCCGCCAAGTGCGAGACGGCCTGCGAGCTCTGCATACCATTCTGCGAATTACGATCATGTTCAACGCCCTGCGTACCTTCAATTGGTGCTCGGGGATGTTGATTGCCGCCGGGCTGCTGTATGGCGTCACGGTCGGCTTGATTAAAGGGGGCGGGTTCCCCGTCTTCGCCGCGATGACCACCATTCTTGGCGTGCAAGTCTTCTGCCTGGGACTGGTCTGCGATCAGATTACCGCCATGCGTCTGGCCTATCTCGGATCGACCAGCCGTGACGTCGATCTGGTCGAACAACAGGCAGCCGCCGGAAAGGCCGCGTGATGTGTGGGATTGCGGGGGCTCTGGACTATCAACGCCGCGGATTGACGATCAATGCCGGCCATGTCGATCGTATGGTCGACGCCCTGGCACACCGTGGTCCCAACGGACGCGGTGTGTGGCACGGTGACGGAATTGCCCTGGGGCATCGACGCTTGTCGGTTCTGGATCCCACCGCGGCTGGTACTCAGCCGATGCATTATTCCTCCCGCAATTTGGTCGTCACCTACAACGGTGAAATCTATAATTTCCGCGAACTACGACAAGAGTTAGAAGCCGCCGGGCACAAGTTCCAAACGAATTGCGATACCGAAGTGTTGCTCGCGGCTTATGCCGAATGGGGCATGTCGGCTGTTGACCGCTTTAACGGCATCTTCGCGTTTGGCCTGTGGGACTCCCGAGCCCAACGGTTGTGGCTGGTCCGCGATCGACTGGGCATCAAGCCCCTCTACTATTCCACTCAGGGAGGTCTGCTGCGTTTCGGAAGCGAAGTGAAAGCGATCCTGGCCGACCCCACTTTCCAACGCCGCCCCAACCGCGCGGGACTCGATTCGTTCCTCTCGTTTGGATTTATTCCGGCTCCGGAAACAGGGTTTGAAGACATCCGGCAATTGCCTCCCGCTTCGGAACTGATCATCGAAAATGGTCGCCTCCGTCAGCGGCAGTACTGGCAACTGACGATGGGCGAGGCTAACTATACGGCTGACGAAGCCCAAGAACTGTTTGCCGAAAAGTTTGCCAAGGCCGTGCGGCAACAACTCGTGAGCGACGTGCCGATCGGTGGTTTTCTCTCCGGTGGAATCGACTCGGCAGCGGTGGTCGCCGAGATGGCCCGGGCGAGCTCACAACAAGTCCGCACCTTTTCGGCCGGGTTTGAAGATGCCAGCTTCGATGAGCGTTCTGCCGCCGCCGAAACAGCCAAGTTAATCGGCACTGAACATGCCGATTTGCTGGTCAAGCTGGATGTCGAAGACACCGTCGACAAGTTTCTGACTCTCAATGATGACCCGTTTGCAGATTCCTCCTCGCTCGCCGTGTTCCATCTGTGCCAAGCCGCGGCCCAGCGGGTGACGGTGGCGTTGTCCGGCGATGGTGCGGACGAGTTACTCGGTGGATATTCGACCTACAGTGCCACGACGCTGGCGGCCGGCTATCGACGTTTACCCAACTGGTCGCGAGCCCTGGTTCGCAGCATGGTGGCCGCCTTGCCGGCGTCCGATTCTCGCTACAACATTCAGCAGTTTGCCTCCCGTTTTGTGGAAGGTGCCGAAGAACCAGAAGGTCGGGACTTCAGTTCGTGGCGGATTCATTTTAATGGCGGCCATAAGACCAACATGTGCCGGCCTCATTTCCTGACGTCCAAATCGGATCCGGTCGGCGTCTATGCGAGCCACTATCATTCCGCCCCGGGAGCGACGACCCGTCTGAAAAAGATGCTGCACGCCGACCTGACGTTTTACTTGCCCAGCGACATGCTGGTCAAAGTGGATCGAATGAGTATGGCGCATGGGTTAGAGGTCCGCGTTCCGTTTCTCGATCATGAACTGGTCGAATTCTGTGCGAGGTTGCCCAGTGGTCTGCTGGCCCATCTACCGTTTCCCAAGCAAAACAAACTCATTCTGCGACGCCATCTGAAAGAACGGTTGGGGACAAACCTGTCTCGCCGTAAAAAGACTGGCTTCAATGTGCCGATTGAAAAAGCCTTACGCGGCCCGTTGTGGTCACGGTTTTACGATGCAGTGTCATCGACGCGATTCCGCCAAGAAGGCCCGTTTGAAGTCTCTAAACTCCTCTCTCACGCGGCCCGCCACGTCACTCATGAAATCGACGCAGGCCACGCTTTGTTTAGTGCACTAGTCCTGGCCGACTGGTGGGAACGCTGGTTACATGCGTAGCCACAGTCGTTGTTCGCTCCGCGAACACAACGCGTTCGCAGTAG
>JAZKFE010000029.1:19982-31387 GCA_040386595.1 Planctomycetota bacterium
AAACAAAAGTGGAACATCGAATCTGATTCAGGCTCGCCACTGCGAACGCGTTCTGTTCGCGGAGCGAACAACGACTATGGCGGCTAGACAATGAGCTCAGACACTCCGCTTACGATCGCCAGCCCCGCGTCATCCAGGCCCTGGCACCAATTCCGGATCGCCCCCGCGACCACCGAACTGGGCATTCTGCTGCAGTCGCTGGGGCTAATGATTGTTGCGTTTGTGGTCTCGCGGATGGTCCTGTTCAATTGGACGAAGTTGCCCGAGGCCGCCTATTTTTCTCCCAGCATCCTGGGGGCGATGTGCCTCAATTGGCGGAGTGCCTTGGCCTTGGCCGCGGTCGGCGTCTTCACCTGGCAAGGCTGGTCCCGCTTGCGTTGGAGTGAGCTCGATTCGGGGATCGCACTCCGCGGTTTCATCGGTGTGGTTGCCGGAACACTGGCCTGGACCTTCAGCGTTTCTGACTACAATCTGTATTACGATCAGGGCTATTACTTCGAGCGGATCCTGTTGGTCGCGCTTTGGGCGGGGGCCATGTGGCGGCCGGTGTTGATCGTGCCTTTTACCGCATTAGTCTATGGCGTGGTGCATCAATACGATCAGCCTATTGCCTGCACCTGGACCGATAAACGGGTTCTGTTTGATGTGCTGTCACTGTTTGTGGCATTCCTGGGAGTCCGCCTGTGGAAAGCACCGAACTGGCGAACAATTCCGGTCAATGAATTCTTCTACCTGACGATCGTCCTGCAAGGCGCGAACTACTTTGTGCCGGGGATGGGTAAGCTGTTGCTGGGTTGGCCCTTGGTGGAACGGCTCGACAATTTGTTTGTCGCCAGCTACCTCAACGGCTGGTTTGGGGTTCTTTCGACCGAACAGGCCCTGGGATGGGCCAAGTTGATCGCCGATTGGAATCCGTTTCTGGTCTGGTCGTCGCTGGCCTTTGAACTCAGTGCCCTGTTCTGCCTTTGGAATCGTCGCGGCTGCATGCTGATTCTCGTGGGCTGCATCGGACTGCATGGAATGATTTGCCTGACGACCGGCATTTTGTTCTGGAAGTGGATCGTCCTCGATCTGGCGTTGATCGGGGTGCTGCTGGTCCGCAATCGGGACCTCACCGAGATGCTATTCGCCCCCGGCCGCCGCTGGTTATCGCTGGCCCTGATCGTCGCAGCCCCCCTGTATTTCGATTCGCACTGGCTGGCCTGGTACGACACCGAATTGAATGAGTGCTACCATCTGGAAGCCGTCACGGCGTCGGGGCGAACATATCACATTCCCCGCACGTTGCTGACTCCCTACGAAGTCTATTTCGCTCAGAATAAATTCCATTTTCTGAGTGACGAAAAATTCGTCAACGGCCGCTACGGAACGACCGTGTCCTGGGAAGTGACCCGTCGCTTAGACGGCCGCCCAACCGCCGCCACCGCCGAGACATTGCGTGAAGAACTCGGTAAAACGGAATTCCACGAGCGGAAGACTGCCGCGTTCGACCGGTTCATGCAACGCTACTTTGCGAATCTGAACCGGCGAGGCGTCCAGCACTTCATTCCCGAAATCCTGCAACCCCCGCAGCACATTTACTCCGTCGTGCCCGAGCCGCGGTATGCGGGGCAGGAACCTGTCGTCCTGGTCCGGGTCATTCACGAACGCAGTCTGTATCAGCGCGATCGCATCGAGATCCTGAAACGCGAAGTCCTGCGTGAGATTCCAATTACGAGCCTGAATGCACCGTTCGTCGCGCACTCTCGCTGATCATCTCTTGGTCAGGACGCCACGAGCACCCTTTCAGGGCGTGCCCCGTTATTTAGTGCCGTGCCGCAGCGAACGATGGGGGCTGCACAACAGCCGTAGGATGGGCATTCCTGCCCGTCTCTTCGTTGGAAACGCTCTTAAGAATTTTCACACCGCGGACCGGCTGCGATGAAGTTCTGACTGGAACATTCCTAGTCCCGACAGGGACGACAGAATCTAGCCGTGGGCGTCAGCCCACGGAATGATTTCTGCGAAAAATCGAGCCCTAAAGGGGCGACACTCTTCGTTGGATATAATCACGGAAGTGTCGCCCATTCAGGGCTTTAGCTCATTTAATGACGAGTCCGTGGGCTTGCGCCCACGGCTAGGTTATGTCGTCCCTATCGGGACTAGGAATGGCGTTGTTCGCTCCGCGAACATAACGCATTTGCAGTAGTTGGCTGGAATTAGCATTCAACTTCAGCGCGGATCCCACCTCGCTACTGCGAGCGCGTTATGTTCGCGGAGCGAACAACGACTATGGTTCGGCAGAGCCTCACCCTTCCATGCTGCTGGTCCCACAGCGGAAGATTTTGGAAAACTTTGCGGTTCGTTGTCGATTTGGTGGATCTCCATTCGACAAAATTGTGGCGTATGGTGTTTCGAACTACCTTTTCTTGAGTCTGAGGAGTGATAACCATGGTGCGACAATTTTTAGTGTGTGGACTGCTACTGGTCGGATTTTCGTTTTCGGCGTCAGGGGAGGACAAACCTGCCACTTTACCAGCCACGCCAAAGAACGCGGGCTTGGAAAAGATGAAAACACTGGTCGGGACTTGGGTTGTGGCCGACAAAGACGGCAAGCCGACAGACAGCGTGGTCTCGGTCATTAAATTGACGGCTGGTGGGAGTGCCGTCCACGAAACCTTGTTCCCCGATCAGCCGCACGAAATGGTGTCGATCTATACCGTTGATGGGCCTGATCTTGTGATGACCCATTACTGCATGCTCGGGAACCAGCCGCGGATGAAGGCCAGTGCGAAATCACCCGGTAACAAGCTCAACTTCGAATTCGCGGGCGGCTCCAATCTGGATCCGAAGAAAGACAAGCACATGCATGCCGCGAGCCTGACGATTACCGATGCCGACCACTACGAGGTCGAAGGCATTGGCTGGGAAAATGGCGGGCCGGCCAAAGAAATGTGCAACGGAATGAAACTCGTCCGCAAGAAATAGACCCGATCGCTGCTGAACCCCGCCGCAGAATGAACGTTTCATACGCCAAGCGGACATTCTGCGCTGCGGTCTCAGACGGGTACGAGCGACAGCCACGGTGTTGCCATTTGAGCCCCGTACCAGGCAGTTACGACAAACTCGCCCCTCCTGATGACTCTCACTGTCCAGGGGGAATTCCAGCCCTCAATGCGGGATCTGGAACAATCTGCATGAACCAGCACCCCTGAGACGGCCATTCACTATGGAACCGTGACGACAAGGGGATGAGACTCACTCCGCTGACACTTCTCTCCCAAATCTCGCAATAAACAAAGCATGCGACGATAGGCAAATTCTTCGGCTTCAGCTTTAAACTGAAGTTGATACGCGGCCTTTCTGGCTTCGCACGGATCCACTAAATATGGTGCACACGTCGCCAAGTGCGACACGGAACTGGGAAGCAGCACCGCGAAGAATAAGGACCACGCCAGAAAGTCCAGAATCCGAAACACGATGGCCCCCGTCTCAGCATGCCATTGCAGGTCTCGATCGCACACCGACCGAACATGAACTCCTTATTCCATTGATCGGGGAAGTTGAGGGATTTGTCTCGGATTATTCATCACGTTCGAAAAGGTCGATGAACGGCGATAGTGGGGCCGGTTGATCTAAGAGGTTTCCCCAATGCTTGTTGGAGCGCCCGAACCTCTGTTCTTGGGTTAGGGATAGCCATCAAGTACCGACTGGCGACTGCGCGGGAATACCAAAAGAAACTGGGAGCACTTCGAACTTCGAGGTGCTCCCAGTCATCTTGCCTGCGATGGAACTTAACCAGTTATCATGTCACCACGATGCTGCGGTTGGCCACATTGCTGGGCAACCCGGTTTCATCGAACGCCTGGACCGAGATGACTCGCTCGGCAGCGAACGGCTTGCCCTTGAAGGTGATGTTCCGCAGTACGGACTGCATCAAATCGGGCGAAATTCCAGAACCGAACCGAACGGTCAGCGGGATCCCTCGTACGCCACCCGACACGGTGGCAATATCGCGGGTCCCCAGGCGAAGGACCGTCTTGCCTTTCACCAACTTCAGTTTCAACCCATCAACCGTGGAGCTCTTGATGCTGATGGTATCACCGGCCTGTTCGCCGCTGTGAATTGACACCACCAGTTTGCCGCCATCGAAGTTCGTAGAATCGATGTCAGTGATCTGGGCTCCGACATCCACCGTCACTGCCTTGCGGCCCTTCGTCGTTCCCGACGAGCTGCTCAGCGTGACGACCGGACCATCCTTCGTGTCATTGATGGTGATCACGAAGACTTGCTCGAGCTGATTTCCAGCACTGTCTCGGGTCCGAACACGCACGCTGTAGCTGGTTCGGGACTCGAAGTCGAATTTCTCGGCCGTCAGCAGCTTGTTTCCAGAAATTGTAAACGCCGCATTGTCGTCCGAGCCAGATCCCGTGACCAACGAGTATTCAAAGGTTTCAGGGACATCTTGATCGGCCGTCGCAAACGTGCCGACTGTCGATCCCACGGCCATGTTCTCGTTGATATTCAGAGCCGACAGAGTCAACGCTGTCGGTGCTTCATTCACATTGAGAATCGTGATCGTGAACGTCTTCTCAAACGATTGCAGGCCGCCATCTGTGACCCTCACGCGGATCGTGTAGAAGTGTCCTGGATCTTCATAGTTGGGCGGGGTCGCAATCTCCAACTCACCATTGGCATTGATGGTGAACTTGGCGTTATTCGTAGACCCGGGACCCGATACCAACGCGTAGGTAAACGTCTCATTCGCGTCTGGATCGACCGCGTCGAAGGCACCGACTACTGTCCCCGCTGCGGTATTTTCCACGACCGTGCTATTGGACAGGTTGATGTTGGTCGGGGCCTCGTTGACGTTGGTAATGGTGATCGTAATTGGTGTCTCAAAGGTGACACCTTGCGAGTCTGTGGCCCGGACGCGGACCGTGTAGCTGTTCTTGACTTCGTAGTTGAAGACAGTATTGGCCACCAGCTGACCATTCACAATCTTGAACAAGGCGTTGTCGTCCGCACCGGCACCAGTCACCAAAGTGAAGGTGCTATGGTCGCCGGAATCGGGATCTACCGCGACCAGCGTGCCCACCACCGAATTGACCGGTTGGTTCTCGGGAATGCTATTTGGCAGGTTCGAGATGGGATTCACTGCGACGCTGATGGCCGTTGCCGGTTCGTTGACGTCGATCACATGGATCGTAAATTCCTTCTCGAAGAACAACGTCGAGCTGTCCGTCGAGCGAATGACGACCGTGTACGTTCCCGGAGGAACGGTGCCTTCATAGTTCAGACCTTGTGATGTCCGCAGCTGGCTGCCGCTGATCTGGAACAAGCCCAATCCGGTACCACCGACGACACTGTAAGTGAAACTGTCACTGGGCAGATCGGCGTCGGTCGTGGACAGTGTCCCCACCAGGGTATTCCCAGGCAGGTTCTCCAGGAGGGTATCACCCACCAGAGTGATGTTGGTCGGTGCATCGGGCACCGGCAGGATGGTAATCTTGAATGTCTTGACGATCGTGTCGAAGCCGCCGTTGGCTGCACCACCGTTGTCCTTCATGGTGACGGTGATATTGGCGATGCCTGACGCATTGGCTGTCGAGGTATACAAAATCGTCCCGGTGGTGCTGCCTTGGGTAAACAGCACGCTCAGGTGCCCGGCGTCGTTGGGAATCAAATCCGGGTTGTCACTGACAATCGTGAAGGACAGCGTCTGAGAGGCAACCTCGTTGGTTGGTCCCACCGAGATCCCTGTCAGACCGATACTTTGTTGTCCGGCATCTTCGTCAGAGGCACGATCGCTAATGTTGTCCAGCGTGGGCCGATCATTGACCGGCAGCACGGTAATGGTGAACGTTCGCGTTGTGACATTCACATCGCCATTCGGTCCGCCATTGATTCCGCCGTCCGTCACGGTGACGGTCACCGTCGCCGTGCCGAACTCGTCGCCCACCGGAGTGTACTTCAACGTGGCTTGGCCGTTGCCGTTGACTGCGCTGAAGACGAAGTTGTTGACCAGATTCGCATTGCCGCTGGTAATCGCGGCCGTCATGGTCAGCGTCTGGTTGCTTTCATTGGTCGGTCCGGTCGTGATCCCGCTCAGATTGATGGTCTGCTCACCGGCACCTTCCAGCAGAACACCGCTGGTCGGCTGATTGGGAATGATGTTCAGCGTCGGTACGTCGTTCACCGGGGTGACGTTGATGGTGATGTCCTGGAAGTAGGTATCATCCCCACCGGCGTTGGTGCCGCCACTGTCTTGGAGCGTAATCCGAATCGTGGTCTGCCCGAATGCATTGGCGACGGGCGTGTACTTCACCGTGGCCACCCCATTCACAATGGAGCTGACGATGACATTGTTGATCAGGCTCGTATTCTGGCTGACGGCAGACAGGAGCAGCGTTTGACCAATTTCTCGCGGCGGACCGGCGGAAATATTGTTCAAGTTGATCGTCTGCTGCCCGGCATCTTCCAGGACCGTTAAGGTCGTCGTCGGAGGATTGACGGTAAAGCTGGGCTCATGATTGAGTGCCAGGAGATTAACCGTAAACGTCTTGGTGACAAAGTTAATATCGTTGTTCGGTCCGCCATTCGGTCCGCTATCGACAACCGTGACCGTAAAGGTGATCGTTCCGAATTGTCCGGGCAACGGTTGGATGGTCAGCTGCACGGCGCCTCCGACCACACTCCCCTGGGTGATATTCGCATTCGGCACAATCGACTGATCGCTGCTGGTCACGAGGATGCTGGAGATGCTCTGAGATCCTTCCAGCGGTCCCGTCCCGATATCGGTCAAATTGACTACAAACGGGGCCGGAGCGGGGATATCGTCGCGGTAGACGGTCGTCGGCCCTGGTACGGTCAGCGTCGGAGCATCGTTGACTGCAGTCACGTTTACCAGGAAGGTTTTCGTGATGACGTTGATCCCACCGTTCGCCGTCCCGCCGTTGTCCGTAACCGTAACCGTAATGGTGATCGGACCACCCGACAGATTGGCCGCCGATTGGTACGTCAGGACCGCGTTTGCTGAGCCTTGGTTGTAAGCAATCGTGGGGTTCGGAACAATTAAGGGGTCGCTGCTGACCGCCGTAATGACCAGATTTTGTGAGCCTTCCAAGGGGCCCGCGCTGATTCCCGACAACGGGACGGTCTGGGGCACATCTTCCAGTGCCGTCGAGTCAGCTGGCTGATTCAGTGTGGGAGCATCATTGATGGGGTTGACCGTAATCCGGAACGTCTGAGCCGCCGAGGTATCGATACCACCGTTGGCCACGCCACCATCGTCCTTCAGCTTGATGGTGATGTCGGCGAAACCGGAGGCATTCGGTGCCAAGGTGTAGCTCAACGTGCCATCTGCGGCGACCGTCGGCCCGGAGCTAAAGAGGCTGGAGTTCGTATTCCCTGTGATGAGGAACGTCAGGGCTTGTCCCGATTCATTGGTGGGACCAGAGGAAACTCCCATCGCCCAAGTCAGAATCGAGTGTGCTCCCGTATCTTCGTCAACAGTCTGGTCGAGTCCCTTCGTAAACACCGGCACGTCATTCACCGGATTCACGGTGATGTTGATGGTGCTGGTCGTGGCGAGGTTCGTCGCCGCAGGCCCGAACTTCCCGAAGTCCTCGGTCTTGATCGTCAGCGGCACAGCCGGTTGAACCGTTCCGGGATAATCGTGCGGCGGTGCATAGGTCAATCCCAGTAAGGCCTCACGGAGATCGACGATGCGACCATTGAGGATCAACGGATCCGAGACCGTTCCCGTTCCCGAGACCGATCCACCATTCAACACCAGATTGGTGGTGTCTCCGAGAGTCAGGGTGCCATATCCGCCAGGCAGAGCTAACGTCGCATCAGGCAGAGACAAGGAGACCTGAATGCGTCCGCCGTCTGATCCCATCGTCGGGTCGCCATCGGAGGCCAGGAAGGCATCGATATCGTTCACCGAGATCGTGTCGGTTCCCGTGAACGTGAACGACGAATCCTCGTTAACCGATACGGCCGTCGGAGCGGTATTCACCGGAGCACTGTTGGCACCATCGGTCACGATATAGGTGAAGTAGACCTGACTGCTGCTGAACCGACTGGAAACGTTGGGATTGATCGTGCTGAACGGTGCTGCCTGGTTGTTCTGCAACGGATTCCCCGCCATGTCCACAATTGCCGCAGAATCGACGACGATCTGGTATCTGGCGTCCAGTTTGAACGTCGATACCGATGTGAAGATGACTTCATTCGTATTCTGATTGTAGGTGAAGGTGTAGTCTTGACCTTGAATCAGCGGTACACCATCCTGCGTTAACAGGAAGTCGGTGCCGTCAACGGTGCTATCATTGATGCCGATCCCGGCATCAGTGAGTCGCAGTGTGAAGTTCGTCAGAATACTGAACGGGGCCGCAACGGTCGCAGCGTCAATCCAAATGGTCGTGACACTGGGATCAAGATCAATCCCGCCGCCATCGTTGTCCTGCGGCAACGAGGGAATTACGACGCCACCTTCGAAGTCGGCACGCTCGATCGCTCCGCGATCCTGGAACGGGTTCTGTCCCAAACCGGGTTGCCCCGATGGGCCGGGCTGATTGACATCATCGACACGCAACTGCCCAAATTTGTCGAAGTTCGGGGCAATAATCGGTGACTGAGAAATTCCCAATGGCCCCACGACAGCGACGTAGTTCGCTCGATCATCGAATGTGCTGCGCGAACTGTCGATCAACGGACTGTTCGGAGCCGGGTAGAAGTTGTCCTGGGCCGCGTCGACGAACAATTGCACCCCATTGGGAACAACGATCGAATTGTTGCCCAGTGGACCGTTGCCAGCAGAATTGTTCTGATAGAGGTTCGCTTCCACCACGGTCGAACTGGATGAAGGATCGACTGAGATGCCCGTCGCTAAACCCACGAGGACGTTGTTCATCAGCGTCGGGCTCGCATTCTGCGAAACGCGGATACCGGTCCCCTGATTCGTGCCGCCATAGATCGTGTTGTTAACCACTTTGACAAATGGCACCGCGGCTGGACCACTCACGGAAATGCCAGATGTGATCACGTTCGGGTCGCCATTGATGTCGATGCCCGCCACTCCCGCATGGGCGATCACGTTATTCTGTAGATACATTCCCGTCAGCCAGCCATTTTTAGTGACAGGCGTGTTGCGCGGTGCTCCGGGGTGCGAATTGCCTGCGGCGTCGCGTTCGCTGTCATCGACCAAGATACCGGAAGTCAGGGGGCTGATAATCGAGTTGTTCTCGATAATGATCTGCCCTTGAGTTCGCTGCAAATTGGAATCTCCACGGCGAACATAGCTCTCAGCTGACAGCGGCCTTGGCAGCGAAGTGCCGGCCCGCTCTAACGAGATATTTAACTGATAATTGAATTTATCGTTCCCGGTTGAGGCCAGAGGAGGTGGATTTGTAAGACTGAACGTAAACAATGGATCGTAAGGTAAAGTGCTTACCTCCCCATCATCACCTAATACACCTAAGTAGTAGTTGCTGGCGGCGTCGGCTACGTACTGAAGTACACCATCTCTCGCAGCCATAACAATACCATTCGAACGCATCAGCACCAACGTGTAATGTGTTCCGGTGCCGCCAGTAACTGTCAATGCAACGTTCAGCTTCTCTCCGAACAAAAGATTAATCTGGTAAAAGTCAGAATCGGCGTCTGGATGAGGACCATTTCCAATCTCGCCGCTCACCCGATAATAGCCGTTTGTTCCCGACGACATCGGTGGTAACGAACTTGCGATCCCGTTTACGGGGTAATCATTTCCGAATCCGCTATCAGTTGCGGTGCCCAAATCTGTGACCGTAGGATTTGTACCAAAAACAGACTTGATCTCGGCGCCTACAATATCGATCTGGTCGCTGTTAATGTTCGGTACGAGCTCAACAAACTGCCCCGAACTAAACTTCGCAGACGGGCTGCTAATACGAATTCTGCTGTTCGGGCCGAATGCTTGATAGATCGCATCCGCCAAAGCAGTCGACCACGCACCAGCGCGAGCATCCACACCGGCAGTTTGCACGGTCACCGGAACATTTCCGGAAGCGACGGAACCATTGGTGTCAAACTCGAACGTCTTGGTGATCAGGCCGTCATAAATTGTGATGGTATTACCATCCTGAATATTATTCCCAACACGAATTGTTGCTCCGTCCACCAACGGATCGTTAATTGACCGTGTCGGCGCAACCGCAATATCTGGCTTGGTGCCTGAAACCAGTTGCCCGTATTGCTCACCTTGACGAATCTCCAATTGATAGTTGCCACTTAGCAACTGAGGAGTCGCCAATGGATTTGGATCTTTGGTTCTCTGTGCGGGCGGATTACTCTGAGCGAACGGATTACTCATCAAATCCGTGAACAGCGACCCAGCTCCGGCGGCGCCAGTCACCATCTCACCGCGTCCCGCGAACCCAACTAGAATATCATCAATATAGAAACCTTCGGCTGTATTTCGTTGTGCCGTTTGTGGTGAGTAAATTGTGTCATTGTTGATCCCGAATGCACTACCGGTATCGGCAATAAATCCTTCTACGCTCTGGTCGTCGGTGACTAGATACTTCCCAAAAGTTGGGGAACCGACCCTCTGGTCGAGGTAGTGTCCCGACTGGCCGGACGTGCTGAAATCAAAACGTAACAAGAGATTTGATTCACCAGCGTAATCGTTCAAGTCAACACGTGCTTGACGCCACGAACTGCTGTCGAACAGCTCTTGCACTTGTTGATTTGCCTTGGCAGACGCATTTCGAGAGGTCGATGCATATGCGGGCAGCTCAGCATCGGCGACCTCAGCCGCAGACAACGTCGAGTTGTTTGTCGCCACCAATTCCCAAGTCTTGCCGCTATCTCGCGATACATAAACACGAGCAGCATCGGTCATCGAGTCGTGATCTTTGCCCGAGTCATTATCCGATTGCAACCAATAATTGAAATACAGCGTAGGCTTGTCTGTCGCATCATACCCTTGGAGACTGAACGAATTCGTCACCAAGCTGCCAGATGTGCCACCAGGCACGTTGTAGTTGCCTCGAATGTTGTTCGTCGTCGCGGTAAGGTTCTGTTGACTCTTCGCCTGTGGGTCAAGCACACCGTATTGGCCCTGATTGCCATAAGAATAATACGTCAATCCATCAGTGTACTGTTCTACACCGAAGTACATGCTTGCGCCACCGTAGGCCTGGTCCGCTATTAACGCCCAGCTACCGCCGACCACATCCTGATCTTCAGCCCCTGGGGTTCTCGAATTATCAACACTGGGCACAGCCGAGGTCCCTGTCGTGTTGGTCACGCCATGGCCGCTTTCACCACCGCGGGTCGTTGTGGGATGCCACAGGTTGTAGTCCACTGGCGAGAATGCGAGCCCGGTCGCCCCAGATGCATTCACCAACGTTAGCCGATTCGAATCGGCTGCGTTA
>JAZKFE010000030.1:0-3808 GCA_040386595.1 Planctomycetota bacterium
CTCACCCAGATTCAAGAATCTGGGCTACCCAAGAATCTCCAGCGCAATATTTGGTTAATCCGCAATAGCAGCCGGTAAACATCGAGGATCGAGTCGCTAATAAAGACCTTGCAGGCTTATGTCATTCAGTTCGCCGATTAGAAATCTTATAAATAATTAGCGTTTTGGACGGCCGCGTTTCACCTGGGCAGTCACAGGAAGAGCTCGGTCCAGGAGAGCACGAAACGCCGTCGCGGCCCGCATATCGGAATCGGCATCGCGTCGAAAACGATGGGCCACATGATGCGCCAAATAGATGCCGCAGAGCTCCCACACGAACTGTTCGACATCAAGGTGCTGCCGCAGATGCCCCAGTTCTATCGCACTGCGAACCAACTGGCCGAGTAACCCGCGCCACTCACTTTCCATGGCGAGGATTTTGTCTCTGACAGGGCCCTCCAAATCATCGAGTTCAAACATCCCGGCAGCCACCGGACAACCACCCGGCAGCCCTGATCGTTGGGCCCACCCGAGCCAATGCTGAACCAGCGACTCCAGTTGCGGCAAACCCGCAGGCTCTTTCATTGCCGGCTCGACGACATGCGGACCGGCAAATTGCGACATGTACTCCAACAACGCAATCTGGATGTCGTCCTTCGAGCGGAAGTGTGCAAACAACCCACTTTTCGACATTCCCACTTGCTCAGCCAGCTGCCCGAGCGTGACGCCAGCCAACCCCGACCGGCTCATCAGAACCAGGCCTTGATGCAGGATTCGGGCGTGAGTCGTCTGCGATGTATTCTTCATAAGAAGAAGAATAGCACGACCGGTCGTGCTTTTTCAAGAGTACCTTGCGGACGGGAGTGAGGTACTGGTACGAAGGCCGGTCCGCCTTGCGGCACGCGGGTTGCCCCGCTTCAATATCGTTCCGACTCGAAACGGTTCAATTCTGAACGATCGGATCCTGCTGAGACCTATCAAGAACTTGCGGCCTGCCAAATGCAACGCTCCAGGAATGAAAACTGTTCACACATTAGAATCGATAACCCTCAGGCAGTTCCCTATTAAGGCCTTCGCTAAAATGTACCATTTTGTCCTGCCGCCTGATGGATTGAATCACCGCCAGGTGGATGAACTATTCCGCCCTCAAGCCGAGCACTTCCTGCGCCGAGGATACCAAGTGTCGCTGGTGCCCGATTCGGCATTTCAGGATGGCAGTACGCTACGACAGATTCCCCAAGGGGCTACTGTGATTTATCGCGGCTGGATGGTGCGTCCCGACGAGTACACACGATTCGAGACTGCAGTGAGCAATGCGGGAGCGACATTGCTCACCAATTCAAACGCGTATGTGCTGACTCATCACTTGCCTAACTGGTACTCCGTTCTTAGTGAGTTTACTCCGGAAACTATTAGCATCCGTTCTGCAGACGATCTCAAGGCGAGGTTAGAAAAACTCGACTGGGAAGCCTACTTCCTAAAGGATTTTGTAAAATCACTGAAGGTTGGCGGAGGCTCAATCGTGCGAACGAATGAAGAGGCTGATCGCTGGGTCAGCGAAATGCTGAACTATCGCGACGAGCTAGAAGGGGGAATCTGTATCCGCCGCGTAGAGTCGTATATGACCGACTCTGAATGCCGATTCTTTGTATTGAACGGCGTACCGTATGCCCCAGACGACCGCTCCATTCCCACACCGGTCGCAATCGCCGCACAAAGAATCGCCAGCCCATTTTTCACCGTCGATATCGCGTACACCACGACCGGCCTGTGCCGAATTGTTGAACTCGGCGATGGCCAGGTTTCCGACCTAGTGGGCTGGACCGCAACTCGATTTGCCGAAATATGGCCAACAGACGCACATCCGGCATCTGAAACGTAAACCCAGATTACTACGCGCACAACAAACAAATATCAGATCAGTGACAATCCAGGAAAAATTAGTACTCGCCGGTTACTTCACCACCGGCCATTGTCATCAGTCCTGCGAGAACGTTGTTACTCATGTTTTCGCTGATGGAGCGAACGGAGCCGTCGGCGAACGCTGTCATCGCGATTCCGTCATGGAAACTATAAATCCCAAAGTTGTTCGAGCAGTTGACCAAACAGGGTCCCGGCTGCGTTGCCCCGTCATCGGTATAGCCCCGCATGGCCGACAGATTGCTTGTCGCCCAGCCACCGAGCCCGCCCTGCTAACGATGCAAGACAGCCACGAGAAACGAACATCACGACAAGGCAACGCATCGCAACACAGCCTCACGACAAGCTCTGCCACAAACCATAAAGCCTAAATAGGCGGCACTTGAACAAAACAGTGCCCGCGGTCATGCATAGCCCCGCCTGCACAGCCGACAGACAAGACCGCAACCTCCCATCAACTGCTTGCACTCCAATTCTAGAATCCGAGTGCAAGCAGCGACAGCACTCTAAACACCACACAACAAAATCCACACGGAAGCCGCCCAGCCAGCGAGACTACCAATCAAATAGAGACTAGTATGTGTTAACCGCAAGCTCCGCAAATGCATTTATTTCCGGCCAAAGCTGATTAGTGCCACCTCCAGAGCTAAAATGCGATTCTGTTCCCGCAATATAATAGCAGAAAATATAAGCAGTTATCGCCTCGTCTTTCGCAACGTACTGACTGAATTCAAATACATCGTCGGGAAGCTCTTCGGTAAAGTAGGCTTCAGGCGGAGCACCAACATGATTGATGTACACAAAAAAGCCTTGCCCTACATCGCCATAAATTGTTGTGTTGCCAATCTGAATCTCAAGATAGACAAAATCGCGGGTATACTCCAATTCAAGAAACGCCAGATCCAATGTCCCCGTCATTAACATCGGAGAACTTGGAATGGTGGGAGTCCCGACGATCAAAGTAGCTCGCGAACCACCTTCACCAGTGCCACTAGCATAGGAGCTTGTTCCTGTGGCTAATGCGCTCGCTGAAAGCGGCCCGCCAATATCCACTCCAACATTCGGATTGTAAGAGCTCGCTAACACTGCCACATTTGTATAAGATGTCGAAAGAGTCGTCGCACTCGCGAACGATGTCATCCCAACTGCAGAAGTCGCATGTGAGTTTGTGGCAGACAATACATTTGTATTCGATTCATCGGGATCCGAATTACTGCTAGTATAAGGAAAAACAGGAGAGCTTGAGTAGGCTCCTGCGTCTGAATAGGCATGCTGTTCATTACCGTTGTTTTGGCGAGTCAGAAGGATCGTTTCTGAATATGCAGGCGCAACCAGACAAACAGACTCAATGAATGCCAGCAATACGAAGCTCATTTTCGACATTCTCACTACCTTTCACCTAAAGAAAAGAAAGTGCGGAACCAATCGCGATTAAGACTAGCATGAGAAACTGAAGCGCAAATGTCAACACTGTACTTTTTAAATACGTAAAACGCACCACAATCGCCAGTAGAGAAATACGAACACATGTACACTAAAATATGCGAAATGGCGAGATCCATTTAAGAGAGCAGACCCGCTTTCAATTGAGGCAAGTGGTTCTACCGCGAACTTGTCCAATTGTGCGGTGCAGCCTGAACCCACAAAAGACATAGCTCTGACACCGAGGTTCAGGAGAAGCCAGTCGAACTTGTCATGCGTACCGCAGGTAACACCTCAAACTCGCGAGTGCGATACCGTGTCCCACGAATCACGCTCCCGTATCGGAATGACGACTCGCAAAAATTGAATGAGACGTGAGAGGACGAACGGGACTTGCCGCCGAGATTGTCCTCAGGACATCTAGCTGGCTGACTAGAACGTGTTTCAAAACCTACCAAGTAGAGTGAACATTGTGGATTGTTGTTTA
>JAZKFE010000031.1:0-9179 GCA_040386595.1 Planctomycetota bacterium
CAAAATGCAAATCCACGCGCACACGCGACAAAAACTCCAAAGCCTGCAGCAGGTCGTGGTGCTCTTCCCGGCTCAACGCTCCCAGCCGCCGGAGCATCCCCAGATCTGCAGTTTGCCGCCGAGCATAGCCAATCCATTTCAACAGCTGGATATCTCGCAAACCACCCGCAGATTTTTTAACGTCAGGCTGCAGCTGCTGAACGGTCGCCTCGCCCGATTGAAATTCCGTCTGCCGCGAGGCCACGCATTCGTCGATAAACAAGGCCTGGCGTAACCGGATGACCTGTTTATAGAACTTGCGATGCAGCAACTCGCCCAGTTCGGAATTCCCCCACAGGGGACGAATTTCGACCAATGACGTCGCAAACTGCAGATCGGTCTTGGCCATCGCCAAGGCATCATTGAAGGTGCGCACGCTGTGACCGAGCTTCACCCAGGCGTCCCACAAATCACGCACGACCTGCGATGTCACCTGCTGGATCGTCTCGTTGGTCCTTGGATCAGGCTGATATAAAAACAGCAGATCCACATCCGAATAGGGACACATTTCGCCGCGGCCCGAACCACCGACGGCCAGTACGACCAAACGCTTCTGAACGACAGCTCGCAGCTCCGGATCGATCGGTGCGAGTGCCTCGTCCAGTAAGTCCACGATCAGCTTGTCGGCCCCTTCAGACAGCGTGGCCAGCAAACTGATCCCATCCGCACCTTCCAGAAAACGAAGCCGCACCTGTTCGCGCAGATCACCGACTCGCTTCCGGTTCGCAGCAATACGTTCCAGAGGAGTCGGGCTCGGTGGAGCAGCGGCCATAATGTGGACTCACTTCAGAGTCGCTCGTCGCGAAACGACGGTCGAGGACATTTGAAACGACCGCCCACCAGCCCCCGGCCCCACAATCGCTGCGGAGACGGGCGCGCCCAATCTGGAACGGTCGGACACACAATTCTTAGATCGCTTCGCTGCCGGATTCCCCGGTACGAATACGAATGATCTCCGCCAACTGCGTCACGAAAATCTTGCCGTCTCCCACCTGACCGGTGCGAGCCACCTTAATAATCGTGTCGATTGCCGTCTGCAGAATGTCGTCGGCCACGACCAGTTCCATTTTCACCTTCGGCAGAAAATCAACGGTGTACTCGGCACCGCGGTACATTTCCTTGTGACCGCGTTGGCGTCCGAAACCGCGAACTTCGCTGACGGTCATTCCCTGCACGCCCGCAGCGGTCAGTGCATTCTTGACCTCTTCGAGCTTGTAATGGCGGATGACGGCTTCAATCTTTTTCATATCAATTTCTCACGAGAAGGCCCGACAAATCCAGTTTCTGGCACTGTGACCACCCGGTGTCCACACGACACATGCACTCTGCCGCAACGGTTCTGCCAAGGAAGAAATAAAGGAAAAATGTTGCAATTCCGACCGTGTTCGATGAGGGGGAAAGAGACCGAGAAAGATGCCTGCCTGGCATCTGCACGAACTCGTCTCCCCCGCCAACAGCCTGCTTGATTCGATTCCTTGGGAGGGTGAGGCTCCTGCCGAACCGCTTGGTCTACTGGGAATCAATTGACTACCCGGTTCGGCAGGAGCCTCACCCTCCCAAAATCCTATTACCGTTCAATGTTGTTGAGGCGCCAGACTTCACGACTGGAACTCTGGCGAAGCTTCATGACACAGAACGCTCACCGGTACTAGATCGCGATTTCGCCGGTTTCACCGGTGCGGATCCGGACCAGTTCTTCGAGGTTGGTGACGAAAATCTTGCCGTCGCCAATCTGGCCTGTCCGAGCGGTCTGAATAATCGTGTCGATCACCTTCCGGGCTTCGCTGTCCGCGACCACGACTTCCAACTTCACTTTCGGCAGAAAATCAACGGTGTACTCAGCACCGCGATACTGCTCCTTGTGACCCTTCTGGCGACCGAAGCCTCGAACTTCAGTCACGGTCATTCCCTGCACGCCAGACTTGGTGAGGGCGTCTTTCACTTCTTCCAATTTGAAGTGCCGGATCACGGCTTCAATCTTCTTCATGGCTCGTCTTTCTAAAGGTAAAGCTCTGGGCAAGCGCGGGAACCAAGTCCCCCCAGAAAACAACGGTGATTTAGCACTCAGTCGGTCCGAATTATACCCCAACGAGAGCACAACAAGTCAGTCGGCGCTCAGGTCCCGGCCACGGTCAGGCAGCCGGGACACTGGCGCGAATCAAATTCATTTCCCATCACGAAATCATTAATAGAAGATGTAGCCTTCTTCGCCGTGCTGGCTGACATCCAAACCCTGCAATTCATCATGCTGAGTCACTCGCAGCCCCATCGTCGCATCGAGAATCTTCAGCAACACGACCGTGCCGATCACACTGATGACGATTGCCGCACCGACTCCGATACATTGATTGATCAACTGTTGGACGTTGCCTTCCAGCAAGCCTTGCGGTTCAGCTTTACCAATGACATCGCGCGAGGCGAAGACACCAGTCAGGATCGCCCCCACTGCTCCACCGACACCATGCACGCCGAAGGCATCCAGAGCGTCGTCATATTTAAATTTGGACTTCACGGTCGTGCAGAAGTAGAAGCAAACGGCCGCACCGACAAGGCCGAGAATGATGCCCGAAATGGGAGTCACGGTACCGCACGCGGGAGTAATGCAAACCAACCCTGCAACAGCTCCTGAGCAAGCACCGAGAATGCTGGGCTTGCCACGGATAATCCATTCCAAACCGGCCCAGGCAACCGTTCCCGCAGCAGCAGCGAGGTGCGTCGCAACGAACGCATTGACGGCCAACTTGCTGGCCCCCAGAGCACTCCCCGCGTTGAATCCGAACCAGCCCACCCACAGCATGGCAGCGCCGATGCAGGTATAGGTCAGGTTGTGCGGCGGCATCGGCTCTTGACCGAATCCCAACCGGCGACCAATCAGAATGGCACAAATCAACGCCGAAACACCCGAGCTGATATGCACCACAGTACCGCCGGCAAAGTCGAACGCCGCGTACTTGCCCGTGAATAACCAGCCATTCGCCGACCACACCCAGTGGGCGAGCGGACAATAGACCAATGTGCCCCACAGAATGGAGAAGACCACCATCGTGCTGAACTTCATGCGTTCGGCGAATGCACCGCAGATCAGGCCAGGAGTGATGATGAAGAACATCATCTGATAGACCATGTGCAACGACTTCGGAATGGTCAGTTCCATCGGTGTGATGATCTTCGCTTGTGAGGCATCCCAATGCGGTAGCACTCCCTTGAGGAGTAGATAATCGCCCCCACCGACGAAGCCCCCCAGGATGTCGGAGCCGAAGGCCAGGCTATATCCGTAAGTCGCCCAGATCAGCGACATCAGACCCATCAGAAAGACGCACTGCATCATGACGCCCAAGACATTCTTTTTACGAACAAGTCCGCTGTAGAACATCGCCAGACCAGGAGCCGTCATCATCAACACGAGCGCGGAGGACACCAACATCCAGGCCGTATCGGCAGCACTAAATGCAGCTTCGGGATCAACGGTAGGAGCCGCAGCCACAGAAGCGGCCGCTGCGGCAGGTTCCGCATCAGCCCAAGCAAATGTACCGGAGAGAAGAACTAGAGCCAAAACCAGGCCTGAGCGGCCAAGACCACCGAACATCGGAAACTCCTTACAGCGCGTAGGAACACCGGCGAAGGAGGACGGCATGAGAAAATCCGCCTTCGCCTGAACTTGCTACCCGCGAGCCTGGGCAGCACAGAACAGTATTCAACACACGCTACAAGGAAACAGTTCGTCCACAACCGCTCTTACGAGCACCACGCTTCACCCCGTGGCGGCAGACAGAACGCATCCGAAGTAGGCTTAAGAGATCACGAAGATTCTAATCTAAATAGGAGAGAGCGCTCCTTAGACCAAGAAACCCTTCGTGAACGAATTCACTATAACATTCTCGGCAAGACGCTGTCCAGCGTGCACGAAAAGAAGTCCACGTGCCCGAAAACTCGGCAGAATTTTCTCACGAAGTCCCAACTTCGAGGAATAAGACCGGCGAACGAGCTCACAGCTCTCCCCATTTTCACCAACCTAGGGCAAGACTGCTGTGAACTCTTGCAGCATGCGATTCATTCAGTAGCACCTGACTGAATCGCGATGAGCGCCAGCCATAGTCGTTGTTCGCTCCGCGAACTGAACGCGATCGCAGTAGCGGGCAGGAATCTCGACAGAGATCCCACCCGCCAGCTCCAACGCAGATCGTCCACTGAACGAACCACAACAACCGACTCTAGTTCTTCAAATCGAGAGCGAAAATGTTCTTATCTCCTGGAACGACTTTCACAACGACGCCCCCCTTTTCATGAAGAACTTGTTGTACGTCATCCAGCGTCTGCTGATGGGTGATGTCCCCTTGATTGACGACGACCACCGTGTATTCCCCGGGCAAAATTCCATGGTCTTTGGCAATCGAATAATTGCCGTTATGAATCATCGCAAAGCCCACGGGCTTGTACTTCGAGTCCCTGGAAATCAACGTCAGCTGCCCCCATTTGAGCGGTTGGCCATTCAACGTAATCTTGCCTTGCACCGCCTCAGTCTCACCTTCGGCCAGGAACCGATTTTGCCGCAGCCAGTCAAACAGACGTTCTTTCCAGGTGTGCAGTGCGGGGTCCCCCGGAGCCAGTCCCACTCCATGCGGCCCCTGCTGATAGATGTGCAATTCGGCCGGCACTTTGACTTTTCGCAGTGCGGAAAAGAATGCCAAACTATTCTCCGCTGGCACACCGGTATCATCACCCGTATGGAATAGGAACGCCGGAGGCGTATCCTTGGTGACCTGCTTTTCGTTCGACAAATTGTCGAGCAACTGCTGATCGGGAGTCTCACCCAGGAGATTGCGGGCAGATCCTTTATGGGCGAATTCCGCCGTCAGGCTGATCACCGGATAGCCCAGAATCACGAAGTCCGGCCGGCAGCTGACACGATCCACAGGGTCGGCCGCATCGGCCTGCCCGGCATCAAAGTGCGTCGCGGCAGTCGAGGCCAAATGCCCCCCGGCCGAGAAGCCCATCACACCAATTCGATGTGCCGAAATCCCCAATTTCTCGGCATTGGCCCGAGCGTATCGGATGGCTCGCTGGGCATCATTGAGCGGCAGCGGGTGCCGGTACTTGGGCCCCAGGCGATAGCGCAAAACCAAGGCCGTGACACCTTGCGATGTAAACCAATTCGCCACCTGAGAACCTTCGTGATCCATGGCGATGATGCCATAGCCACCGCCGGGACAAATCACCACAGCCGCCCCATTCGCCTTCCCCTTGGCCGGCTGATGAATGCGGACTGACGGCCGGTCGGGCTCGTCCTCACCGGTGGCTCCGGGAACTTTTTCCGGCCACAAGGGAATGGGCTCGGGCCCTGCAGCCCAGACGGATGTCACTCCTGTGACAACCACAAACGAGACGGTCAACAACGCGTAGCGCAGCATAGATGACTCCTGGTGATGATTCGGACGTGCGGAGCCAGTGAGTGTCGTAACCCACGTGACTCCTCGCCAGCACAATACCTGCAGAAGAGCGACGAGATCAACCTCACGGTTCAACCGGCGGACAACCCGCAATGAGTGGGCCTTCAAGTTAACGGCGGCGATTGATGAAAAAACGATGACTTTCACGCAGCATGTTCGATACCAGACCGGCCGACGGCTATGATGCGTCAACCAACTGCCGCTGCGGTGACAACTTCGGTTTCGATTCCGACTAAAAACCATTCCAGAGTATTGAGGAGCGGAGCATGCGACGCAAGAAGTCGTGGATTGCCGGCTGTACGGTCGCCGTGCTGGGATTGGTTGTCTGGGGCCAGGCTCAGGACAGCACTCCACCCGTCGAGGTCGCTCGACTGACGGCGGAGAACTGGGAGCGGTTCGCCCCGGCCGGCAAAGAAGTCGATGCCATCGTTGGCGATATTGTCCTACGCAATTCGCATCTGACGGCAGTGATTGCTCAGCCCTTACCGACGCGTCACGCCAACATGACGGTGCGACAGATCGCCGGCGCCTTGATCGATTTCACCACGCGTGAAGCTCCCAGTGATCAACTCAGTGCCTACTATCCCGGACAACGGCAATTTGCCTTTCGCGAATGGCAGATCCTAGGCCCCAAGAATCAGCCGCTCGATCTGGAATCGCAATCTCACACCTCGGCTCAAGCCGTCTCGGTGCAGCTCCAGGCGGCCGCCACGGAAACTCAGCCGGCCATCACGGTCACCTATCTATTGGAACATGATGAAGCCTTTCTGACGGTCATCACCAAATTCACCAACCCCAGTAACAAATCGCTGATCGTCCCGCTGGTTGACGATCTGCGGATCGACGGGGGCAAGGAACTGCAGACGAAGTCGCCTAACGGACGTGGCTCGACCTACTGGGCTCATGATCGATTCTGGAAGCAAGCCTACGCGATTGACTTCGCCGGCATCCCGCTGGAGATCAATAGCGACACGCGAACATCCACCGTCAAATATCAAATCAGCGGTGAGGACAAAGTCACCTTGATGCCGGGGGGTGAGTTTCAATTTACGCGTTGGCTGTTCGTGGGACAGGATCTGTTGGAAACCCGCGCGCGAGTCGCCGAAATGCGAGGGGGCACGATTCCGCGTGTCCAGATTCGGATCGTGGGGGAACACGGGGCGGTCCCGCAAGCCGAAGTCACCCTGCGGCAGGCCGACCAGGTCTATGGCAGCGGTTGGACCAATGACAAGGGATTCCTGGTAACGGCCCTGCCCCCCGGGGAATACAGCGTCTCGGTGCAGGCCCAAGGGATCGAAATTGCGAAGGACCTGAAGTACCGGCAAGAGAAAACCGACGACACGTTCCAAGAGCTGCGAATCTCCAACTACAGCCCCGGGAAAGTGATCGCCAAGATCACCGACGCAGACGGGCAACCGATTCCGTGTAAGGTCGAGTTCCTGGCACAGAAGGGGACCCCACAACCGAACTTCGGCCCCGTGACAGCGGCCTTCGGTGTGCAGAATCTGCGCTACGCCCCGCAAGGCACTTTCGAACAGACGCTGCCGGCAGGACAGTACGATGTCACCATCAGCCACGGCCCAGAATTCGACGCCATCTTCACCACGCTGAACATCGCGGTGGGCCAAACTGCAGAACTGACCGGCCAGCTGCAGCGAACGGTGAATACCCAGGGCTGGATCAGTGCCGACTTGCATAGCCATAGCTCTCCTTCGGGGGACAACACGGCCAGCCAGGTGGGCCGAGTCTTAAATCATGTGTGCGAACATCTGGAGTTTGTCCCCTGCACCGAACACAACCGGATCGATACCTATGAGCCCATCATTGCCGAGCTGGGAATCGGCCGGTTCGTGGGCACCGTCTCGGGGATTGAGCTGACCGGATTGCCGCTGCCGTTGAACCATCAAAATGCGTTCCCCATGGTGCATCGGCCGTATGCTCAGGACGGCGGAGCCCCCCTGCCCGATACCGATCCCGCCACGCAGATTGAACGCCTGGCATTGTGGGACAAACACAGCGAGAAACTGGTCCAAGTCAATCACCCAGACTTGGGCTGGATGTTTTACGATCGAGACGGAGACGGCAAACCCGATGAGGGCTATGACCGCATGCGGCCGCACATTGGGGCCCTGGAAGTCCATCCCATCGACTGCATCCTGGAACGGACACCTCAAGCCAAAAAAAGCGGGATGGAGTTCAACAACACCATCTTCGGTTGGCTGCAATTGTTAAACCAAGGCCAGCGTTTTCCGGGTGTCGTGAACACTGACGCGCACGACAATTTTCACGGCACGGGCTGGCTCCGCAACTGGATTCAAAGCCCGACCGATAACCCCGCCGAAGTCAAACCGCTAGACATCGTCGCGGCAACGAGCCAAGGCCGGGTCGTAATGTCCAACGGACCGTTCCTCGAAGTGCACCTCAATGAGTCGGGTAAATCCGACATGGTGACCGCTGGGCAGGAACTCCTGGCGTTGTCGGGCAAAGTGCAATTGCAGGTCCGGGTCCAAACCCCCAACTGGTTCGACATTGATCACGTCTTCGTGCTGATCAACGGCAAGCTAGCGGAATCTCTGGATTTCACGCGAGAGAAACATCCCGAACGTTTCGGGAAAGAAGGAGTCCTCAAGTTCGATCAGCAGCTCGAAATCACGCTGCCACAAGATGCACACCTCATCGTGGTGGCCGCAGGCGAAAAATCGACGCTCAGCCGCGTCATGGGCCCCGTGTATGGCAACGTGCGGCCAGTCGCGGTTTCCAATCCCATCTTCGTCGATGTGAACAACGGAGGGATCACACCGACTCGGGACACCTTGGGGTATCCCCTGCCGCAGAAATTTACGCCGCGGAAAGTGTCGAATTGAGCCTGGCCTCTAGTTGGCTTCGCTGACCCAGATTCAAGAATCTGGGTTATTCGAAGCGCGGGCTGGCGACGTCAGAATGGTGGCTCGGCGTGACGCTTCACGGCGAGCGAATCGGAATGTTTTACACGGTCGCTTCAGCGACGCATTGACCGATGGGCAATAGCTTTTTGACGGCTCTCAAAAAATGAGGGACGTCGAAGGGCTTGTGGAACCAACCGTCGGCACCGCGTGCTTCGGCCATTTCACGATGTCGTGCTTCGTTGCTACCGGACATCATGATCACAGGCAAGCGGTGAATCGTTCGTGCCTTCAAGCTATCCAACACGGCAATTCCCGAACGATGTGGAATCATCAGGTCGAGGATCACAAGGTCGGGGGCGTCTCGTTCGGCACGGGCCATACCGGCCGTACCGTCGATCGCGAGGATCACGTCATAGCCGAGATCGGTCAAAATGATCTCGAGCGATTCCCGGATGTCCTGATCGTCATCGACGACGAGAACTCGGGGCTTCGATGGGGCAATCACGGTCTGCTCTCCTTGCACCGCAGCTTCGGTGAGCGGACTCACAACAGAGTGAGCCCTCTGTCAAACTGTAGTTCAGGAAACGCATCGCAGGATGTTTTTTGGAAACATGCAACGCTCTCAAGAGAGTGCTTCGTACAAATTAACGGCGATACCATCTCTATCGACATTGACGATCAACCGGCACCATGAGCAAGGTTGCTTTTCTGTTTTCATGTCAAAATACAAAATCTGCGCCGATTTTACCGATTAGAAATCGCCCTGGGTGTTGCCCGTGCAGGTCGGAAAGATCCATTCATCGAGTCC
>JAZKFE010000032.1:0-5798 GCA_040386595.1 Planctomycetota bacterium
GCTACCCGCCGACTGTGTCGCTGGCGGCAAAGAGATTTAACCAACGCGACATCGCGGGGAGAGTCACTGCGTGACTCGATCAATCACGATGCGGGTCTCTGGACGCAGGCAGTTTTATGCAGTCCAAAAAGAAAAGCGATGAACAATCATCGCTTGGAAACAACAGGTCTTCGAGCCGCAATGATACGCGGCTCAGGCAATGCCGAACGCTCTAACGTGGCAGGCACGGAGCGTCACATTCGGCGGCAAACAACTCGTAGAATTCATCATTCGAAACAGGATGAAGTTCGTCATCAGCATCGATCTGAAACAATCCCAACTCGCCCTCAATATCCAGCAATGTCAACGCCCGATTGCCAATCCAAATGGTGTCGCCGACTGCTAGTTCAAGTTCGAAATTAGATTGCACCAAGACGTCTCCTCGTTCTCTTTACGTTGCCGTGATTCAACGCAGAATCGGCGGAAGGGTCGCGACTATAGCAGCGACATTTCCCTCTGGCAAATCACTTACACGCAAAAAATGATGAAGCTGTCGAACGGCACGGACAGAGGTGTCCGCGACTTGAAAATCGGAAGAACTCTCGTGATCTCACAAGCTGTCAGATGTTCGCGTTGTCGTGCAGATCGGCCTCGTTGTCAACCCCGATTCTTCCTGTTTCCATAATGTTTTTTTCACGACCGCACGCCGCGAGCCAAACATCAGGGACGAAGCCACTGGCTGAGATCGATCAAGACAATGCTGCTTATTCCGCAAGCCCACACACCGCGCAAGAGCTCAGACACTCAGCCGAGAATCGCTCATCACACACCGCAGATATCACAGAGGCCAAGGCGTCTGCAGGATCAGGTCCAAGGTGGTAGAAGCCCTCAAAGAACGATCCCTCTGAGGTCGACGAAGACTTGGCATGGTGGCGTTTTGCAGCATTGAGTACAACACCTCACCAACCTGAATTCCCGCTGAACCGGCGACCAACAGCAAACTAAACACAACACCACTAAACTTCTATATCTCGCTTTTGCACCTGGAAGGTCATAAAATCAAATTGACTGGCCAGGGATCGCGAATGGCATGCAGCGAGATCAGACAAAACATCAACCCATCTCGTGACGCCGAGGTCCCATGACCGCTGTGATGACTGTCGAACAACAATCCCGCCGGAGCTCCAGCTGCATGTTGCCCCCCTTGCGTTTCACCCCGCTGATCAAGCGTTTGCGATGGGGAGGAACCAGACTGGGAACCAGCCTCGGCAAGGCGATTGGAGCGGCGACCGATGCTGCGGAAAGCTGGGAAATTGCGGATCATGGGACAGACCAGAGCGTTGTAATATCAGGACCGTTTGCGGGGTGGACGCTCACCCAACTCATGAGCCAGCACGCCACCGAATTACTCGGAAGTACAGCAACGCAAACGACGTTCCCGTTGCTCGTGAAGTTTTTGGACGCCCACGACAGGCTGTCACTGCAAGTCCACCCCAATGACCAGCAAGCCCGGAAATACACATCCACAGATCACGGGAAGACCGAGGCCTGGGTGGTTTTAGACGCCCTGCCCGGCAGCTTGATCTATGCCGGACTGAAACCGGGGCTTTCAGCGGCTGATTTGGAGCAAGCCACCCTGGCGGGCAATCTGCCAGACTGCGTGCATGCTTTCGAGGCACATCCTGGCGACTGCTATTTCATCCCCACCGGGACGGTCCATGCCGTGGGCGAAGGGGTATTGCTGGCGGAGATCCAACAGACCAGCGATATCACCTTCCGCCTGCACGATTGGGGACGCCTCGGAAGTGATGGACTTCCCCGGCAACTGCATCTACGAGAAGCTCTCGAATGCATCGACTACAGTCGCGGTCCCATCAAGCCACTGCAGCCCCGACTGATATCGGGAATCTCCATCAATCGTGTAGAAGAAATTGTCACCTGCGACTACTTCGCAATCCGCCGACATACGGGCAGTGCCCCCTGGCAACGCGACATCCAGAACCGCTTCCAAATTTTCATCGTGCTGGAGGGGCAAATCGATCTCGTCACCCCCTCGGGCACTGAAACTCTTCGGCAGGGAGAAACCGCCCTCATCCCCGCTAGCTGCAACAATTGCCTGATCAGCCCACGCGGATCCGCCATATTGCTGGAAGCATTTGAGCCGGCCATGAAACCAGGGGCCTAGCGCTCGATCACAGCCTAGATTTAAGATCGACTCCCCAAGGTATTGTCGTGGCACACAAACCGAATTCTTCGCCACGACACAGCACGAGTCGTTACTCGGTCCGCAAACCGAACGCGCTCGCCGAGTAAACAGCGACGCCTATATCAGGGTCGTCAACCGCTCAGCCAAGCGGACCGTCATGAGCCAGGCCGCATGATCGGGGCCAAACGAATAGGCCGTCGACAGCGCCAGCACGCCCCGCACTCGACCACCACGGATAATAGGCACAGCCAACGATTGCACCGCGGCAAAACGCTCGAGCCAGCTGGCGGAACCCGGCAGCGTGCCCCCGCTGATTGCCAGTAACGCGACAGTCGGTTGCTGACTCACCGCAGCTTTGACGATCCCCAACCCCGTCTGCTGCAAGTTCACCACTTGAGTCGCAGCCGCAAATCCATCGACGACGTCAACCGGCATCGTTGCGTGGCCGCGAAAACCAATTACGTGCAGCTCGTCATCCACCAGCCGCCAGAGCCCCACCGCGCGCGAATTGGTGGCCTCTAAGTAGTCATCCAGTGCCGAGTCAGCAGAATCTCCTGACCGCAGGCAGGCCACAAACGATTGAGCCAGTCGCTCCAACATGATCATCGACTTTGTATCTTCAGGGGTCACTCGTCGAAACTTACGAAACTCAGGAGACATCATAGCAACCCACTGCCGCCGCGCCCCGTAGAGGTTGCAGTCGACTTACATCAACGACTACCATTGGGAAACGCACAGCCAACCCAGTCCCGTTCTGCAGGAGCCGCAGCATGTCGCACTCACCTTCGACTGGCCCTTCACGTCGACGATTCCTGCAAGGCATCTCGGCCGCGGCGTGCTTCGCAGCTTTAAACGACAACCCCACCGACGCTAACGAGCCGCAAGCTCGAGAAACCTTACCGCCAGCCACATCCCCTCGAGCCACCTCGGGCGATGACGCCGCAGAACCCAATTGGAACGAGCGACTGACGGTCACCGTCGGCCCCGACAACAACAAAGCAGACCTGGCGGGCAACACAGAAAAAGTCCTGCAGGCGGCAGTCGATTATGTTGCTCGCTTCGGCGGCGGAACGGTACAGATCCTGCCTGGAACGTACAAACTGCGCAATGCGGTTTATCTGTCATCCCATGTGCGTGTCCTAGGGAGTGGTGCCGATTCGATTTTGATCAAAGAACCTTCGATCAAAACCAAGCTCGCAGCAGACTCAGACTGGTACGACCAGGAAGTCACCCTGGAAGACGCCGCCGGATTCCAGGTCGGAGACGGCATCTGCCTGCGCACCAAAAACCCACACACCGGGGGAATCACCACACTCAAGCGGACGCTGCTCGCACGCTCCGGCAATCGCTTCAAACTCGACAAAGCACTGCGAGAAAACTACTGGCTGATGGGGGAATCCACTGCGGCGACACTCTTTCCCATCTTCAGCGGCGAGTTCCTCAAAAATGTCGTCATCGAGAACATCACTCTTGATGGCAACAAGGCCCACAACGAACTGCTCGATGGCAACTACGCAGGCTGTGTTTTCCTGCAGGATTGCAATCGCGTCACCATGCGCAAGGTCGAAGCTCGCAACTATCATGGCGACGGTCTGAGCTGGCAAATCTGTCACGATTGCCTCGTCGAAGATTGCCACAGCCACGATAACACCGGCCTAGGCATGCATCCCGGTTCAGGCTCGCAGCGTCCCATCATGCGCCGCAATAAACTCGAACACAATGACATCGGGATTTTCTTCTGCTGGGGCGTCAAAAACGGGCTGGCCGAGGACAACTTCATTGCCGACAACCGCGGGAGCGGGGTCTCAATCGGCCATCGCGATACAGACAACCTTGTTCGTAAAAATGAGATTCTGCGCAGCGGGAAGGCCGGAATCTTGTTTCGCCCCGAGCGCGGCAAAGGCTTCGCCGGAGATCGCAACCGCATCGAAGCCAATCGGATCGTCGACACCGGTGCAGCTGATGGGATCGGGATTGATGTTCAAGGCTTCACCGACGCCATTCAACTCTCCGGCAATCGCATCCAGGAAACGCGCGAGCCCATGCAGCGGATCGGAGTGCGACTGGGAGAAAACACCGGCACGATCACGCTCGCCGAAAATCAGATTGAAGGTGTTTCCACAGCCGTGACCGATCTGCGAAAAGCGAAATGAAACCTGACGGCACCCAAGTGTCGTCCAAGCTCAGCTCCTTCTGAGCACAACTGATTGAGCGACCGCCTCTCGCTCAATCCGCTTGCTATTGGCTGTGATCCCTTCGGATTCCTGGGCCAAACATCTACCCTCTTGTCCACCTTAACAACCAGCAAACGTTCACGCCAACTTCCAGCAAATGTTCATGCCAATAGCTGGCAAATGTTCATTCTCATAACTCGCAAAGCACGAGTTTCTCCGCTCCGATGACTTGGCCCCGCAGTCGCAGTTGCCAACGACCACCGCAACGACTGCTTTGGCGTCATTTTTTCAAGTTTTGTCTTCTACCTTTATGTCTTTTAAGGCTTCGGTAATTGTCTTCTCTCGTTTTACTATCAGACAATTGCGAGTTTCATTCTGAGAACGCCAAAAAAGACAATTGCCAGCAAAAAAGCTGAAAAAATACCACATCAGAGTGGACTCAGGTAGAAGCCTTATTATAATAAATCAAATCTTAACAATCTGTTGAGGTAAAAATTAATAGTCTGTGCGCTGCGCAACTCGACTGCAGCCCAGTCCCACTCGGGAAATTACGAAGCAAAACTATCGCGGCCAATGGTCGCCACCTGTTAGCTCTGGCGTCAGCAATCATTCCAGGTCGTATTGCGAACTGGAATGCCCTAAATCCTACGTTCGGATACTCGCTATCTGAAGACGATATTGCTCGCCGTTACGTTTCTTCATCGCCGTTATTCAAAATGGTTTCGAGAGGGTATTTGCCACGATGTCTGTCTTTAAATTGTCAACGGTCTCTTCCATTGCACTCGCATTGACCGTCGTGTTGTCCGGATGTGGTACTCAAGGAGATCGCCCCGACTTGGGTTATGTTACTGGCAAGGTCACGATTGATGGCGCTCCTTTATCAGGTGTGATCGTTGCGTTCCTCCCCGACAACGGTCGTGCGGCACTCGGCCTTACCAATGCAGAAGGCGAATATGAGTTGGAATATCTGGATGGGAAAGGCTGTAAAGTCGGCCCCAATACCATGGGGCTCTCTGTCCCCACCGGTGGTTCGCCCTCACACGCAATCCCAAAAAAGTACCAGGACAAGTCCGACGTGAAGGTCGATGTGCAACCCGGAGCGAATACTTTTGATTTCGACCTCACTTCAGACGCTCCGTCTAAAACACCGGCAAAAAAAGTCCCGACCATTGTTGATTAAGTTTGGCAAGACGGCATTTTACTCGCTCGATATCAGTGCTTATTGACTGCATTTCTGTAACCGTTTTTCATCTTCGTAAAGGAGCATCATGCACGCGTCTCAAAGAATTCGTCGAGGTTTTACCTTGATCGAACTGTTGGTGGTAATTGCCATCATTGCAGTTCTGATCGCCCTGCTGCTGCCCGCTGTACAGCAAGCACGCGAGGCCGCTCGTCGCAGCCAATGCGCGGATATTCTCTGTCTCGACGGCCCCACCGTA
>JAZKFE010000032.1:5808-11423 GCA_040386595.1 Planctomycetota bacterium
CCAATGCAAAAACAACATTAAGCAGTTGGGATTGGCATTCCACAACTATCACGACGTCTACAACACCCTGCCGCCAGCTTGGGTCAGTGCCAACAATCAAGTAGCAGCTGGTGAAACAACGATCTGGAGCTGGGGCGCGTATCTGTTGCCTTATCTGGATCAAGCTCCGTTGTACAACACGGTCGCTCCGGGCGTTCGCCGCATCGATCAGAACTTGGCCCTGGGTGGCGTCAATGCCGCGGCCCTCACGACGCCACTCCCCGTCTTCGCCTGCCCGAGCGATCCGGGACCTGCATTGAATAATTTTGACGGCAGCCTCGGCACAGCATCACAATCATCCGATTTTGGCACATACAACCGGTATGTCACCAACGGAACTGCTAACGTAGCCATTGCCAAATCCAACTATGTCATTTCCGCAGATACGGGAGATAGTAATACCCCCGCCGTTATCGCCGCCACCTATGGCCCTGCTCTGGGCGTGGCCTGGGGGAACTCCAAAGTTGGACTCCGTGACATTACCGATGGCACCAGCAACACAATTATTGTGGGCGAACGGGCCTTCCGCATCAAACAACTCAACATCGGAGCGGGCAACGCACTGGGATTCAGCCCGGCTACGGCGGGAGGTGCCTATGCCAACCAACAGTGCCGGTCGTGCCTGGCTGTTATTGGAATCCCCTACTGGGGGATCAACCAAACGTCTGCTGCGTATGAAAATCATCAAAGTCGCGCCTATTCCAGCAACCATGTGGGCGGCGCACATTTCTTGATGGGAGACGGTGCGGTGCGATTCATTAGCGAGAACATTGATCACAAGCCGGGCACCATTGGAGGGGCCACCGCGTTGACTCCTCCAGACCACTCTGGTGTCGCTTTTATCGACAGCACATTTGAACGACTTCTCGGCCGTAGCGACGGTCAAGTCGTTGGCGATTTCTAAATCGCTGAGTTGAAGATTCTGCAGAAACTAGCGTCTCGCGGTCGAATGATCGCGGGACGCTTTTTTGTTTTTACAGCAGATGATTGAGGACGAAGCGATCGAAGATCAGTAGGATGGGCATTCCTGCCCGTCTCTTCGTAGGAACAGCCAATACCGACGGGCAAGAATGCCCATCCTCCTGATCGTTGATCTCGCTACCCCGGAAGGCAGCGGCGGGCGGCGGTGACGAATTGCGTGATGAGATCGCGATCTTTCACCGCCTTGGAAATCTCAACGCCGCTCGCGACGTCGACTCCCCAGGGATGCGTCGCTTTGATTGCTGACTCCACGTTTACGGGAGTCAGTCCGCCGGCAAGAATCAACGGAGGCCAGCCTCCGTGAAAATTATCGGCCAACTCCTGCCAATCGGCGATCGTGCCGGTGCCGCCAAATTGCCCGGGGGTCGCCGCGTCAATCAGGCAAGCCCAAGGCAGCGCATTCAAGCTGCGACCACGACGCAGATAGTCGGCCACCGGAGCCAGCCCCTCCGGGCCCATGCGGAACGCACGGACGATCCGGAATTCGGGGAACTCAGCCAGAAATTCCGGCGGTTCGTCACCGTGGAATTGCAGCATCTCCAGGCCGACTTCATCGATGGCGCGCTGCACTTCAGCCACCGAATGATTCACGAATAAACCAACCAGCGTCACGCGACCGCGAACGGCATTGGCGATTTCCGCCGCTTGTTCGATCGTCACTGAGCGCGGGCTGGGCGCATAGAAATTCAAGCCCAGCGCATCGACCCCCAAGTCGGCCAGAAAACGCGCTGTGGCCGTGTCGCGAATTCCGCAGATTTTGATCCACATGAGGCGACAACTCACGAGCAAGGGGGCAACCGGCCCCATTTCGGCAGTTCAACGAAGGCGGGCGAGACCACGGCTGACGCGACTCAGATCCAGACGACGGCCCGATTATCTTTTATCTTTGAAAAATAATCGGGCTGGTCCAATTCTTCCTGATGCAGCATCAACCGGCCTCCTCACGAGGCAGGACAAACACACTCACCAACACACTATTTCGCGTCATTCGCATCGGAAGACGGTTCAAATTGGGGCGGCTCAAACTTGGGAGCCGTGACTTCGGCCCGATCATCTTCCGGAATCGGACGGGACTGCGGCTGGCTGGAACGACGGGTAGAAACGTTGTCTTCCATCTCGTCCTCAATGCCGCGGACACCCTTCTTGAATTCCACAATTCCCTTGCCCAGGCTGCGAGCCACTTCAGGCAGGCGTTTTCCAAACAGCAACAAGGCAATCACGCCGAAAATGATCATTTCCATGGGCCCAATTCCACCGGGGAAGAAAGCCAGAATGGGATCAATCATGACAAGTTCCTTTACAGCTGACGATGTACTTTTTGACCGCTGAAGAGAACCCCTTCAGCAGAGAGTTTTTAATCGATTCGGGACGTTTTAAGCACGGGTGCGTTCTGGAACCCGTCTGAATTCGCGACTACGTAGGAACAACACCAATCGTTACGATTTCTTGGTGTCAGTGTCATCTTCGGAGTCACGGACTCCCTTCTTGAATTCTGACACGCTGGATCCCATCGAGCGCATAATACCCGGCAGGCGTGATCCAAACAGTACCAGAATGATGACCCCGAAAATGATGAGTTCCAGAGGTCCTGGCATAAACACGGCAAACATGCAGCTCTCCTTCTCCCGGGAGGAAGTCTCTGACCGTCGGCTCCCGGATGTACGACCAACCTAATCTGACTCGCCCTCCCCAAATTGCAGCAAGGCATCGCCACGGAGGGGATTTGCCAGAACACAGGCAGGCACTTCCATTTATACCGGATTTTGTTCGCCCGTCACCAGCGATCCCCATTTTTCAGCAACGATTCTGCGGGGGAGACGCCAATTGGAAGAACAAATACCCCAGCCAAAACAGATCTTAGCCAAAGTTGTCAAAAGAGAGTTGCGAACTGACCAACTCGGAACATCCCTCGGGTGCGAACTTGGGCGCAAATGCCATTTGCAGGCTGGATGTCCACTCAGTTGGCCCACCTGAGAGCAGGCTATAAGAGCGGCGTTAATCGAATTTTACAGCGAACACCAGGGATGTCAACGTCATGCGGCCAGCATGAGCCGTTTTCAACCACTCCGCTACGGCTGCCAATCCCCTCCGTCAACGAGTCTTGTTTTCCTGGGGCAGGGGCGGCAATCTAACGCGGAGCGCGACACAACTCATGACGGCCCGAAGCCGTTCGCCATTCGCGTGATTTCCACTCAAAATCCCACTCGGCATTGCCCGGACGACACACCATGCGCCCCTTTTTCTACTTCGTTGCGACCAGCCTGGATGGCTTTATTGCCCGGCCAGACGGGGCCATCGACTGGCTCTTCCACGATCAAGACTATGGTTTTACCGAGTTTTTGGAGGGCATCGACACGGTCGTGATGGGTCGCAAAACTTACGAGCAATCACTGACGTTTGGCGAATCTCCGTTCAAATCCAAACAGCATTTCATTTTTTCGAAGACACTGACTCAATCGGAAATCGGAACAGTCGTCAACGAGCCTGTCGAGCAGTTTGTACAACGCCAACGTGCGATCGCCAGCCCCAAGGGAGTCTGGATTATCGGCGGAGGCGAACTGGCCGGAGCGTTTTTCGCGGCCCAAGGTATCGACCAGCTCATCGTGTTCGTGCATCCGGTTCTCATCCATGCGGGACTACCGCTGGCAGCGGGGGTGCCGCGCGACGTCCAACTACAACTCACCGGCACACATGCCTTCGAAACGGGGCTCGTCCGGCTGAACTACACCGTGCGATCAAAACCAATAACGCCAGTTGGCGTGGCCCCCCACGGGGAACGCTACTGACACGGACACCTGGAGGCAACAGCCCGCACAGCCGGAAACCAGCCCCTGGATTACGCAACTGTTATCACCCGGATTACATCCGCGTTAGGCGTCAACACGCTCGTCACTGTACTAAAAGTCTGTGATCAGGCGAAATTTCGACACTCGAAGCAACTGTCGCACGGAATTTTCTGATAATTCTGAGACGCAAGAAAACTTTCCCGTTATGTCTTTTCCCTGAGTGTTGGATAAAAACGATTCGTCTTTGTGAATTTTTTATGAATTGATGCATTGACAATGGTTAATCTGAGCCCCACAATTTCTTTAACCATGGAAGTCGTGAAGAGGTGAATCCCCCCAGTCTCGCGGGTGTTTCATCGCTTCTTCAATTTGCTCGTACTTCTTCCTTCGCGACAATCGCATGGTGTCTTCTTAAGTTTGCTGAGTCACAATTTGGGCAGGAAACGGTCTAGCGGACTCGGCAACGACAGTCATGTTTGCGATGGAATTGTGCGCATTCACAACGCGTGTTGAAGAATGTCGCTGCTCAACACTGAGCTGGTTTTGATCCCCCGAAGGAAAGTTGCACATGAAGCAGACACGTCGTGCGTTTACTCTGATCGAGTTACTGGTCGTCATCGCGATTATCGCGGTGTTGATCGCCCTCCTCTTGCCTGCAGTGCAGCAAGCCCGCGAGGCCGCACGGCGCTCGCAGTGCAAGAACAACATCAAACAATTAGGTTTGGCCCTCCACAACTACCACGATACCGCGAACACCCTGCCCCCGGGCTATATCTCCAATGCCGTCAATACCACCACCGGTGGCTGGGCTTGGAGCGTCATGCTGTTGCCCGGACTCGACCAGGGCCCCCTCTACAATCAGATCTCCTCGACGGTGTACTCACCTTATACCGGCTTCGGTGGTGCGGTCACAGGATTCCCGGCTCCGACTGCCACTTTCAGCGGCATCCAGACAACGTTGGCGGCGTTGCGTTGCCCGTCCGACACCGGTTCCGCAGCAGTCACTCCGGCAACTCCCGGTCTAACACCGACTTGGGGACGCAACAACTATTTGGCATCATTCGGTCCCAACCTGGGAATCGCTTGGGGCCCTTCTGCCATCAGTACGTTGGCCAGCCCTCTTCTGACGACAGGCGTATCGCCCAATCCGGTTTATAACCCCGCTGGCGCGTTCTACGTGAACAGCCGCCGGAACTTCAGTGCCTTTAGCGACGGCCTCAGCAACACGATCCTTGTTGGCGAGCGACGATCCGCAGGCACCCAAAGCAGTGTCGCTGTTGGTGGAGAAGGCGTTTGGGCCGGCACGACAGACCAAGGCTTCATCGGCAACTCGCTGATCATGGGCGAAATGCTCTCCTCGATCAACACCACTGCCGGGACTGTCAACACGGCCGGGACTGTCAATCACCAAAGCGGCTTCAGCAGCCTGCACGTTGGTGGTGCTCACTTCCTGATGGGTGACGGTGCGGTTCGCTTCATTAGCGAAAACATCAACGCCCCGACCTATGCTTACTTGGGAGCCATCTCGGATAGCCAAGTCATCGGTGAGTTCTAAGCCAAGTTAGATCAGATGAATTGAGATGTAACATCTCCTTCAAACGCACGAACACCGCACTGGTTCATTCCAGTGCGGTGTTTTGCATTTGCGGATAGTCGATTGAACATCGCTAGTGCCACGCGACGTTTTATGGGGACAAGATCGACGCCTAAGTCACGTCGAGAATCACTTCTGTTGTCGGCTGGGCATTCCTGCCCGTCTCTTCTTTTTAAACACCAAAAACGACGGGCAGGAATGCCCCTCCTACAGAT
>JAZKFE010000033.1:0-12137 GCA_040386595.1 Planctomycetota bacterium
AGTTTGCAGGAGTGGAAAAATGTGTAATTCGCATGTTGGTGTCGTCAAGCGTATCGAGGTTGAAAAGATTTCCGCGAAGTTGGCAGAGCTTGTTCAGAGCCTTGATGAGGAAGTACAAGTCGATGTAAGCGATATCAGAGGGATTCAGACTGAGCTTGAAGAAATGATCAAGCCGGCGAAATAAGTTGACCGCGAGAATGATTCGGTTGCAGCGAAGTCGGATGCGATGTTGTTATTGAGGTTCGCGCGGCATGATCAAACAAGTTCCTTGGCAGCATCTTATCTATGATGGCTTCTTGCTTGACGATGTGTTGACTGAGGTGCGTGCTGAAATCGGATCGGAGCGTTACGACTACGAGTTTGAAGCCCGAGGCACTGGGCGAATCGAGTACAGCCTGGCCAAGAGTGAAACCCTTTGGCGAGCAATTTATTCGAGGCGTACTTTGGCCTTGCTGAGTGCCGCATTTGGCGTAAAAGTGTCACTCAATAAGCATAATCTCGTGCAGTTACGCCGAATGAATGATCTCACGCCGGATTTTCCATTACATAATGATTCGACGCCTGATGGCGAAACGATTGTGTCTTTTCTGTATCTGAGCCCTGGTTGGTCCCCTGCTTGTGGCGGCTATCTTCATTTGTTCGGCTCCGAGAACGATCCCTCGCCGACCGCTTCAGTCGAGCCAATCGAGAACAGATTAGTCGCGTTTCGCACTGCTCCCTTGCATTGGCACTCTGTCGCACGCGTTCACAATTGGGAGCGGATAAGCGTATTGGCATTGTGGGACATTGGCGAAGCAATAGCCTCGAGTTCGGTCGATCAGAATGTCTCTCACGCCGATAAAATTTGACAGCAGATGGAGTTTTCATACTGTTGCCGCTGGTTGGATGATCTGCCATTGCCAATCGCGGTTCCTCAGCATTAACTTGCGATGGGGCGATCTGAATTTCCCAGAGTGCACCAGCGTCTTTATTTCGCTCGTGGCAGTGCAGCTTCAATCACCTTCGCCGCTTTCCCGCGGCGTGTTTGCGCTATTCGCAGTCCGATAACGCTGCTCTGCCGAAAACATACTAATTCCGGCGGCAAGCAAATTAAGGGCCACTTATGAGAATTGCCTCGTTCAACGTAGAAAATCTATTCTCACGCGCTCGTGTCTTGAACCAAGATGATTGGGCCGACGGCAAACAAATCCTCAATGAGTTTAGCAAGCTCAACGCGATTTTGGGCCAAGACACTTACACACCTGCGGACAAGGTTGCGATCTTGAACTCGCTCGACAGTCTTGGACTGAGCGATAGCGATGAAAATAAGTTCGTGATTCTGCGTCAGAACCGTGGACACCTTGTGACCCGCCGAACGACTGGGAATGAGGTCGTTGCGGGTGGTCGAGGTGTTTGGATTGGCTGGTTGGCTCTCAAGACTGAGGCTGTTAACGAGATTGCCACTCGGATGACTGCTCAAGTGGTGAAGGACGTCAACGCAGACATTCTTGCGGTTGTTGAGGCGGAAGATCGAGTCGCACTGTCCCGGTTTAACGAGCAGCTGTTGGAGCCGATTGGCTCGCAATACACCGGTATCATGCTAATTGATGGTAATGATGAAAGAGGGATTGATGTCGGGTTAATGACGAAGGGGACTGCGGTGGTCGAGTCGATCGTGAGCCACGTCGATGACGCTAACAGTGGAAATCGCATCTTCAGTCGAGATTGTCCTGAGTTTACGGTCCGAATTAGTGCGACTGAAACGATGGTCGTCATGGTCAATCATCTGAAGAGTAAGGGCTACGGAGGTGTCGCCGCATCAAATGCGAGAAGAAAAGCGCAAGCAAAGCGGGTACGAGAAATTTATGATCAGCGTCGTGCATCAGGAATCAGCCTGATTGCTATTGCTGGCGACCTCAACGACACGCCGGCGAGCGACCCACTCAAACCCCTCCTCGGAGATGGTTCAGACTTAAAGGATATTTTTGACCATCCGAACTTTATTAGTGATGGCCGCCCGGGTACGTACTTGAACGGGACCGCGTCTAACAAGATTGATTACCTCTTGCTCTCGCCAGCCTTATTCGCACGGGTGACAGGTGGTGGCGTCTGGCGAAAGGGCGTTTGGGGTGGAGTCAGCGGGACCCTGTTTCCACACTACGCTGAGATGGCAAACGCGTCACATGCAGCCTCAGATCACGCGGCCGTTTGGGCGGATTTCAGCGTGTAGATGGGAAAAATCGTCACGTCTATCAAACCCAATTCGCGGGGTGACCCTGGTTGCAGAGCAACCTCATGATCAACGGTCATAATCCTGCCTAGTGATCGCCGATCACCATTCGCGTCGATCGCATGCATCAAACCTCCAATTCCTCAGGGCCGTCAATGGGAATTAAGGTCACTTGCCCGGACTGTTCCCGGGCCTACCACTTCAAAAGCGAGCTCAGGGGCAAGAAGGGGCGCTGTCGAGACTGCAACGGCGTGCTGATCATCGATGACGTCGATGATCTCGAAGACTTGGTCGATGAGAGTGACGATCAGGATTTCGAACTTCCCGTCGCGCCGGTGCGGAAGAAACGCCGGAAGAAGCGTCACGCGTCCGAAACGGGTCAACTCTGGCACGATCTCTCAACCAACGAGACGTTGCAGGGAGCTCTTCATGCGGTGTTCGGAACTGCTGTCGGCTTGTTGACATTCAGTGTGTTTTGCGGATTCGCACTGATGCAGATGTGCGCCGCAAACTGGTTTGGCCGCCCCAGCTACTTCGTACATATGGGGATTCTGTGCTCAGGTTTCGCCATGATCCTGCTGTGCTACATCGGAGCCCTGATTGACGCGACCAAGTCAAATCCGCTGAACGTGCTGGCGTTCTTCAGTCCCAATCTGCCCGTGATTGTGCTCTGCGTCCTCTTCCAGGAAAGGTACCAGCAACATCGGCGCTATTTGGCGGTCGCGGCTGTCTGGACGGCAATGATGTTCTTATCTAACTCGGTCGTGCAACCCAGGATTGGATGGCAACAATACAAAAATAACGCGGAGGATTGGTGGCACGACCGCATTCCAGCCAATCCCGCCGCTGCACTGCCCGCACCCGTTGCATTTCCGCAGCCGGTATCATCGCCCGTCGCCAATCAACCAGCCACACCAGTCCCACAGCAGCTGCCCCCCACCGCCGCCGGCACGCCTCAAGCGAATCGACCGTTCCAGCGAGGCCAGATGGTTCTCTCAACGAACATTCTCAACTACCAAGGATCAAAAGACGCCCAACAGGCCGCGCAAGAAGCCTTGCGCCCCTTCGGCTGGATCGACGCCGACAACGTTCAGGTCGACTTGCAAACCAAGAAAATCAACATGCCCTGCCGAGGCGGCATCATTCAAGGCGTCGAAGTCCGTAAGGCCTTAGAACAAGCCGGATTCCAAGTCCAAGGCCAATCGATGAGAACCGTGCAATAGAGCGGTTTCACGTAATCTTTACAGGATCGCGAATTGATCGCAGCACAAAAACTTGGTGAGCCGGATTACGACCCTAACCTCGGCGGTAGGACCAGAGGCGGACGCGTCACGAGAACACTGCTTAACGACCGAGTACAGTCGCAAAGCAGTGCCACGACTTCTGTTTTGTCGAGTTCAAAACAGTGCCACCCTGCGCCTCTAGTTAAAGAATCTATTCTCCGATACAAAACAGATGCTTCTGACCGCGAATGAAGAGTTCGCGATCCACCGGGGCAGGTGTCGCATCAACGGTTTCGTCGACGGAATTCGTCGCCACAATTTCGAACGTAGCGTCATCTTTGATGACGACCGTAGTACCATTGCGGTCAGTCAGATAGACAAATCCGCCCGCCGCGATGGGCGAGGCGTAGATCACGTTGAGTCCTGTTCTGACAGGGCCAAAATGGGGTTTGCCGGTGGCCGCGTCGACACACGTCAGGATGCCGGTCTTTTCCTTGAAGTAGTAGATTCTTCCCGAAGACAGCAGGAGCGATCCGACGTCAGGCGTGTCTTTATTGATCTCCCAGACCACATGTTTCGTCCCCTTAATGTCTCCATGACCGTCAAGTCGCAGGGCTCCCAGGTAGGCACCGCGAAAACCGCTGCCGACGTATACCAAACCGTCGGCCGCGACAGGTGAAGCGGCTGGGCGTTCGGTCTGGCCGTTGCAATGCCAGAGTTCCTTGCCTGTTTCCAGATCGTAGGCGCGAGCAATCTTTTGTCCGTTCATCACGACTTGCTTGTGGCCGGCATGCTCGACGACTAATGGTGTCGCCCAGCACGTTGCCGAGTCTCGTGGCGTCTTCCAAATCTCTTGACCGGTCAATTTGTTCAAAGCATACAGAAACGATTGTCCTTCATGATCCCAAGGGAGGAGGATCTTGTCCCCTTCCAATGTCGGTGAGCTCCCTTCACCGAAGCTGTTTCTGGTTTTCATGGGCGGAAAGTCATCACGCTTCCACGTCAGGTTGCCGTCGATCGTGTAGCAGTACAGCCCTCGAGACCCGAAGGATGCGTAAACATGCTCTCCATCGGTGCAGGGAGACGCGGAAGCGAATCCATTCGTGTTGTGCGTTCCCTGGTGAGGTGTCGCGGTGACAGCCGTCTTCTCCCAATTGACACCACCGGTCTTGCGATCGAAGCAAAAGAGTTTGAACTGCAATTCCTTGCTGTTTTCGGTTCCCACCGCGGAAGTCACGAAGACCCGATCGCCCCAAATGACAGGCGAACTGGAACCCAGCCCGGGAACGGCCACTTTCCATTTGACATTCTTGGTGGTGCTCCACTGTGTTGGAGGCTTGGCCGTTGTAGAGACCCCATTTCCCAATTCACCGCGCCAATGAGGCCAGTTGTCCGCGTGAGCAAACGACGCGAAAAACAGCAACGAACCAGCGACATACAAAGCTATCTTGTTCATGAAATCTCTTCACGTGCCTTCGAATACATATTAATCACCATGCAATTGGTGATATTTTTATCTGAGTATCGTAGAATTCACAAGAGCCACGCCACCCAGCGAAGCTTGACGGCTGATTTCGGCCGGGGGCACTCGTTTGCCCCTGCACGATACGAGTCGTAGCACTGTTTTGCGACTGTACTCGGTCGTTAAGCACTGGTTCTGTGAGTATGCGAGTCTCCCAAAGCAATGCTGACGTGCGGCGGAGATATCGACTTCAGGTTCGTGCAGGATGCGGAGCAACCAGGGCCACCCTGCGATCGTTGAACCTCTACCTTATGTCGTGTCCAGCACTCTAGTACCTCTTCCAGGCGAAATATTCGAGTGCCACTGACTCTGCCAGTGCTTTTCGGGACATCAGATGTGACAACGTACGAGAGCGATCCCAGATCTGTAGGATGGGCATTCTTGCCCGTCGGTATTGGCATTTCCTACGCAGAGACGGGCAGGAATGCCCATCCTACAAAATGATCGGATTGCTTCGCTCCCCATCATCCTGCTGTGGCGGCTGGACCTGCGCGACTTGCGAGGGAAATCCCCACATGCCTTGAAAGGGGGCGATCGACCGCAGCACAAAACTTGGTGAACCGGATTACGCCCCGAACCTCGGCGGTGAGGGCAGGGGCGGACGTGTCACGAGAACACTGCTTAACGACCGAGTACAGTCGCGAAGCAGTGCCACGACTTCTGTTTTTCAAGTTCAAAACAGTGACACCCTGCCTGTTAACTGAATTCCAACATCTTTTCGGGAGCATCCGGATCATGCAGATCACCAAAGCGTTGAAACACGACAATCTCATCGGACTGACGCACTGATTCTAGCCATGGCATCAGCTTCGACGCCAGTCTTTCAACATCCGGACAGGTGACGAACATTCTGTACTGATTGTCCACAGTATCGCTGCCCTCATACGTGCCAAAAAATGGAGCCGCCAGCGATGAAACGATCAATTGAGCGTCAAGGTCGTTCTCGATTTGTGAAATTCGCTTCTTTTCCTTCGCTGATGGCTTTTTGCCGTCTAGTAGGAAGAGGATTACCAGAACCTGCGCAGCCATCTCCTTAAGCTGCTTCCGATTTGCAGCTTCTTTCTTCCTCGCTTCTTTCTCCCACTTGACGCCGGGAGGAAATGGCCACAGCTTCGTAAAATGGAACCCGTTCAATCCATGAGTGTAAACTCGTTCTACGAACTCATTCGACACGAGCGTCCACATTGGTAATTCCTGGAGCCTAAATATCGACAGACCTTTCATTCGCTTTTCCTGAAACGCAAAATACTCAATCGGCTCGGTTGTGCCGGGTCTCTCGAAAAGCAAGTCACTGATTGAATTGGGGTAGTCCAGGATGTCGACGACCTGGGTGATGTTATAAAAAAAGTATTCACCCACGTTGGACACCAATGGTAGCAGCTCTCCATTGGGCTCTAAGAGATCTCGCAGCACATCGCAGGCCCGACGGCTGAAGGCCGGGAAGACCATGTCGACGCCCGGAAAGTCTTGAAATGCTGAAACACGGCCTTCAACTTCCACCGGCTTCCAGACCTTTGAAAGCGATGCCGGTTTCCAAACGCGATTGGTATCGGTTCTTTCGTATCCTGGTGTGATGTCATCATCGAAAGACTCTCGTCCCAGCAAGGATGGCATATCGTCCGCACTCTCTTGAAATGCAAACCCTTGGAACAGCGGATTGTCTGTAACGACCTCCAGCTCGAAAATTTCATTAGGAATGCTTGTCATCACCTATTGACTCCGCCTCTTACCCGGTTGAGCGGGGTACTTATGACCCCTACGTACCTAATTTGATCTTTGTCCACATGGATTGCAATGCTGCCCTAACGTCAGTCTTCGAACGCACGCTTCTCAAAGTCTTACCCAGAATGAGGAAGAATGTGTCTGTGTGAGTACCAGTGTCGGGTGCCACTGTTTCGGGGCGGCGAAGTTGGCTTGAACTTCGGTGGCGGCATGCTCGCCGCACCTAAGCAGTGCTCTGGATGTCTGACGCGTTCACCGAACCACTGCTTAACGACCGAGTACAGTCGTGAAACAGTGCCACCCAGCCAGTGCCGAGAGTCTCTCTGCTGTCCCAAAAAGCACAGGCAGAGCCTGTGGCACCCGAATATTTCGCCTTGAAGAGGTACTAGGTTGCAGTGCCACCTGGGTCTACCAGAGGCATCTTCCACAAGCCGTCATGTTCGCCGCGATGTTTTCTGGGCGTTGTCGTGGCATCGCGGGCAGAGATTTTTGTTGAGGTCCCGGTTCAGTGTGTTGTCACACCAGGAAACCGGTGATTCCACGCCGGTGTTACGGATTGCCTCCTGGAGACCCAGGTTGCAGAAGCAACCAGGGCCACCCCGCGACTACGAACGACTGGCCGAGACTCTAAGTAACTGGCACTGGCGCGCGTCCCTCAGCCTGTTACTATCAAAATAACATTTCCAAGTGCATAACAGGCTCTCGTGCAGCTTCCGCCCAGTCTGCGATTCGATCCCGAGCTCGCGACCCGCTTCTTCGCAACGATTACACGGCAGTCATCAGCCTCTATCGTTTGTGAACCTCGTCATGCGAGTTGGTTTGAAGCGGATGCAAACTCCGTACTCGAATCCTGTGGGATCGCGCGAGTTGCCGCCGATCCTGCCGTTGTGGCGGCGGCTGCGGTTCCTGGTGGCTCACCGACACTGATTTGCTATCGCTTGCACGGCTCACCCCGGATGTATTACTCAGAATATGACGACTCCCATCTTTCTCAATTGGCGATATAGCCTCCTCGCGGCTCAGACAGTAGGGAATGAATGTTGGTGCATTTTCGACAATACGGCGTCTGGCGCAGCCATTCAAAATGCATTGGTACTTTGGCCGTCAGCGTCATTGTCAATAAGTGAGCGGCATCTGATAAAAGTGCATCGGGTTCACCGGACAATCGTTTTTTCTTGTCAGTAAATGCGACGCAATCGTCCGAGAGATGGCACGATCAGGAAGTGTTCGATTCCAAAACGCTGGTCGAGCACGGAGTTCTCCGGCAGATCATTCTGAGTACAGTTTCGCTAGCATCTGGAGCTTCGGGAACCAGTCTGATCGCTGCGCACTCAGGAAACAACCTGTCAATCTGCAGATCGCTGTACCGCGGGAAAAACCGCGAGTGCATTTGCGTTTCCGGAGTTGTTTCTGTCCCCCTTGCCGAATAGCTTAGGGACGCCAGTTGAGACAAACTCACCAACAGCATTTTTCGAGATCACACAGACTAGTCCGCAGTTGCGGATTCGGGGGAACGACACGATGACAACAGGCCAAAGCCGGATCGTCGGCATCATTAAGAAGTATGAACAGGATCTGTTGAGTGACTGGCTGACCGAATTGAAGGCGTCGGGGGCTGACAGCGACGGTCGCATTAGCGAAACGGAATTACGAAACCAGACCACCGAGTTTATCAGCCGGTTGCGCGAGGCCGTGCAGTCGGGCAAGATCGACAATATTGAGACCGCCGAATGGCATTCCGTTCGTGAATTTCTGGAAGAGATTTCACGCAGCCGGGTCATCCAGGGCTTCCGCTCGGATCAGACCGCCGCGTTCGTATTTTCCATCAAGAAGCCAATATTTGCGAGACTACGCAAAGAGCTGGGGAACGATGCCAATGCGCTGGCCGAGGAAACATGGGTGGTGACGGAACTCCTCGATAAATTGGCCATGCACACCGTGAACGCATTCCAGAAAACGCGAGAAGACGTCATTCGCCGGCAACAAGAAGAGTTGCTGGAATTGTCGACGCCAGTGGTCAAATTGTGGGACGGGGTCCTCGCGTTACCGATGATCGGGACGCTCGACAGTGCCCGGACACAGATTGTGATGGAATCACTGCTCCAGCGAATCGTCGATACCGGCTCAGAAATTGCGATCATCGACATCACCGGCGTGCCCACGGTGGATACTCTGGTCGCTCAACATCTGCTGAAGACCGTAACGGCCATTCGCCTGATGGGTGCCGACTGCATCATCAGCGGTATTCGCCCTCAAATTGCGCAAACCATCGTCCACCTGGGGGTTGATTTGGAAGGTGTCACGACAAAGGCCAACCTGGCGGACGCACTGTCATTGGCATTAAAACGTTCCGGATTCTCAATTACTAAGGCTAAAGTTTAGATGGGAAGGTAGCACAATGGACCGAATTCCCATCCTGCAAATGGGCGGATTCCTGTTGGTGACGATTCAGGTCGATCTACACGATCGGCTGGCGCTGACTCTACAGGACGATTTGACCGCAAAAATTGAGAAAACGAATGCCAAAGGGGTCTTGATTGATATTTCCGCGTTGGAAATCGTCGACTCATTTATTGGGCGCATGATTGCCAATATTTCGACCATGTCCCGCATTCTCGACGCCAAGACCATCGTCGTCGGAATGCAGCCGGCGGTGGCAATTACACTCGTGGAGTTAGGATTGACGCTGACAGGAGTGCGAACTGCACTGAATGTGGAACGTGGAATGCAGATCCTCCGAGCGTCCCTAGTAGACCAGGAGGCGGAGGATGTCTGTGATCAAGTCTGATGAGATGCCGATACGATCTGAACAAGACATCGTGCTAGCGCGTCAGGCCGTTCGCAAGATGACTCAAGACCTTAAATTCAGTATTGTCGACCAAACGAAGTTCATCACCGCAGCCAGCGAATTAGCTAGAAATACGCTGATTTATGGCGGAGGTGGTGATCTGCGATTGGATGTCGTTGAAGAGGGCATGCGTAAGGGGGCACGACTCACCTTCAAAGACGAAGGCCCAGGAATTCCGGATATGGCCCAAGCCATGACGGACGGCTGGACCTCTGGTAACGGAATGGGCTTAGGGCTATCTGGCTCGAAGCGGCTGGTCAACGAATTTGATATTGAAAGTGCGCCTGGCAAGGGCACTCGAGTCACAATCACCAGGTGGAAGTAAATGCGTTATGCCGTGCCAGACTGTGATACCGGTGTCCGACATCAGTCAGGTTGGTGAAGCGCGGCGTATCGTAGCGCGACTGAGCAATGATGTCGGGTTCAGCGAGACCGCCCGGGGCCGATTGGCGATTATTGCGACTGAATTAGCCACCAATCTGGTACGTCATGCCGGCTCGGGCAAGCTGCTTGTGCAGGAGATCATGACAGCCAGAGGGACCTCTTTTGAGTTGATCTCAATCGATTCTGGGCCCGGCATCACCCATGTCGATAAGGCATTGGTGGATGGCTATTCCACGGGTGGCACGGCTGGCCAGGGACTGGGGGCCATCCGTCGGCAGTCAGACGAATTCGATATCTACTCGCAGCCTGACAGCGGCACCGTGGTATTATCTCGAGTGCTGAAGAGCCCGGCTGACGCGGCCGCGAACTCACCAACCTGGGGCGCCATTTCCATCCCGGCGCCATATGAAACGGAATGCGGCGATTGCTGGAGATTGAGTGTTAAGGATGAGCTATTGTCGCTCATGGTGGCCGACGGACTGGGTCATGGACCACTGGCGGCAGAAGCTGCGGAACAGGCGGCGATTGCCTTCTCGGCGGATTCCAAAACGCTGCCGGGCGTGTTCTTGCAAACTGCCCACAAAGCTCTGAACGGAACTCGCGGAGCAGCATTGGCGATGTCCCAAGTGAACATGACGCAGATGGCGCTCAAGTTCGCGGGAATTGGCAATATTTCCGGAACGTTGGTCTCCGGCGCTGACAGACGTGGTTTATCTTCTCACAATGGGATCGTCGGAGTACAGCTCCGCAAAGTGCAGGAGTTCGACTACCCCTGTGGTGAGCGGGCAATACTCATCATGCATTCTGATGGGATCCAAACTCGTTGGAGTTTTGACAACTATCCCGGCCTGACAAACCGCCATCCGGCAATTATCGCTGGGATACTATATCGGGATTTTGAACGGGGACGCGATGACACGACGGTCGTTGTCGCTCGTTTCAGTTCATCGAAGGCATGACGGCCATGACAGATCGAATGAAACCTATCCCGGCGATTGAGGCACAGTCGATAGTAACATCCGTGGACCAACGCGATCCGACCGAACTCCAGTTGGAACTGGCCCGTGCACAACGTGTCATTGATTCTTTGAATGCCGAGTTGTCAGAAACCAATAAAGGCGTCATCGCACTTTACGCGGAACTAGATGATCACGCCGAGGAACTGCGGCAAGCTTCCGATTTAAAAAGCCGGTTTCTGTCGTACATGAGCCACGAATTCCGCGTGCCACTCGGTGCGATTCGCAGCATCTCCCGCATTCTATTAGATCGACTGGACGGCCCGCTGAGTGAAGAGCAAGAGAAGCAAGTCAAATTCGTCCAGGGTGCTGCCGTTGAGTTGACCGAGATGGTCGACGATTTGTTGGACTTGGCAAAGGTCGAGGCTGGTCGGATTTCAATCTCGCCCGCCTGGTTTGAGATGGTGGACCTGTTCGCAGCCTTGCGGGGAATGTTCAAACCGATTCTGACGAATCCTGATGTGACGCTGATCTTCGACGAACCCGCAGACATCCCGCGGCTTTACACCGACGATAAAAAACTCTCGCAAATCTTGCGAAACTTCGTCTCCAATGCGCTAAAATTCACCTTGCACGGGGAAGTCAGAGTCTCGGCGGAGCGTGGTGAACCAGGCTGGGTGACCTTCACCGTCAGTGACTCGGGTATTGGAATTCAAGCGCAGAATCTGGTGGCATTATTCCAAGATTTTGTGCAAGTGGATTCCCCCGTTCAGAAGCGAATGCGAGGTGCCGGATTGGGGTTGGCTCTCAGCAAAAAGTTCGCGGAATTGCTGGGAGGTCGTGTGCGAGCGGAAAGCGAACCTGGTGTGGGCTCCAAGTTCTACGTCGAAATCCCAGTCTGTTCTCCGGCTGCTGCAGCACCGGAGTCGCCTCGATCTGAAGGCACGGGGGACCGCCCCGATGCTTAACCTTCAACCGGCAAAAATACTATTAGTAGACGACAGTCCCGCGACGCGATACGCCACGGGACGTGTTATCAGGCAGGCAGGCTTTAGCGTCATTGAGGCCGCGACCGGCATGGATGCGTTGCGCCATGCAGAGCAGGATTGTGATCTGGTGGTGCTCGATATCGATCTGCCCGACATCGACGGGCACGAAGTCTGTCGGCGCATCCGAACGAACCCCGATATCTCGCGGATCCCCGTCTTGCATCTGTCTGCGACGTTTGTCACCGACTACCCGGTGGAGCTGTCGCCCCTGGCGAAGCGGATGC
>JAZKFE010000033.1:12147-15747 GCA_040386595.1 Planctomycetota bacterium
CATGGCCCCCGCATTACCGCCGCTAATGACGCCGGTCTCGAAGCCGGCGCCGATGGGTACCTCACGCACCCCGTGGAACCGCTGGTGCTGATTGCGACAATCAAGGCATTTCTCCGCACGCGTCAAATGGAGGCCGCGCTCTCACGGAGTGAAGCGAAATTCCGGGCCATTTTTGATCAAGCGCTGATGGGAATCTGCCTGATCAGCGACGACATGATTTACCTCGACGCCAATCCCGCATTCTGCCAAATCCTAGGGCGAGCTCGCGAAGAGCTTGTCGGCAAACACTGCTCCGCCTTCGCTCGGGCGGGCCACGAATCCAAGATCGTGGAGATTTCGGAGCTGCTGCAATTGGAAACGGCTTGGTGTGGTAGTTTGCCCCTGGTGCATCGAGGTGGGCACATCGTAGAACTCGAGTGGAGCATTTCCATTCACTCTGCTCCCAACGTGCTCCTGGCGATCATCTCGGATGTGACAGAGAAGCGACGTATCGAGTCGGAACGTGAACATCTTTTAGAGAGTGAACGGTCGGCCAGAACGGCTTCCGAACGTGCGAACCGTCTCAAGGATGAATTCCTAGCGACCCTGTCTCACGAATTGCGAACGCCGTTGAATGCCATCGTCGGCTGGTCGCAGTTGTTGCAAATGCAGCCTCCGACCGCAAAAGACTTAGCCCAAGGGCTGGAAGCCATCGCTCGCAACGCCAAGCTCCAATCAGAACTCATTAATGATTTACTCGACGTGTCGCGAATCATTTCTGGGAAATTGCGTTTGGACATGCAGCGGATCGATCCGGTCGCGATCGTGCATGACGCATTGATCTCGGTCACTCCAGCGGCACAAGCCAAAGGTGTCCATCTCCTGCACAACCTGAGTGAACAATTCGCTCCGATTCATGCCGATCCTTCCCGGCTGCAGCAGGTGGTCTGGAATATTATCAACAATGCCGTCAAATTCACGCCTCCAGGTGGATCGGTCCGCACCCAGATCGCGCAGACCACAGAGCATTTAGTGATCCGTGTCTCTGACACGGGCCAAGGTATCAAGCCAGAATTTCTGCCTCATTTGTTCGAAAGATTTCGCCAGGAAGACGCCACCACAACTCGATCCCACGGAGGGCTCGGACTCGGACTGGCGATTGTGAAGCATATTCTGGAATTGCATGGAGGGGCTGTCGAAGCCCACAGCGCGGGGGAAGGTCTGGGTTCCGAGTTCGTGGTTCGGCTTTCCCTGATGGGCTCCCCGTCACGTGATTCATCTCCGAACGGCGACGGCCAGAGCTTCCTGCAGAAATCGCAATTGACGGACTACCCCAGTCTGAGCTTGCGAAAGGTGCGCGTCGTGATTGTGGATGACGACCATGATGCTCGCACATTAGTAGGTCGCGTGTTGCGAGAATTCGATGCCGAAGTTGCCGAGGCCGAAAATGTCGCCCAGGCACTTCTCACGATCGAATCATTTAAGCCCCAAGTGTTAGTCAGCGATATAGGAATGCCCAATCAGGATGGCTACGATCTCATTCGGGAAGTCCGCAAAGCGGGCCATACCGCGCAAAAACTGCCCGCCATCGCAGTCACAGCGTTTGTACGAAGCGATGATCGTCGGCGAATTCTGGACGGCGGTTACCAAATGCACTTGGGCAAACCGATTACGCCAACAGAACTGGTCTCTGCAATCGCCACGCTGGTCGCCGAGAGTCAGCGGGCTTAGCGAGTGCCAGCGGCAGAACATCGACGCGGGCGGTCACGCCATCCCGCGCGTGCTGTCATGTGGATTCACAATTGATGGTATCTTGCGGGGCTCCATTCCTACGAACCAGATCATTCGCGATGGAGGCTAAAAGTTGAGTTCAAAACAGGGAGCAGACGATTCGCAATTTGAATACGACGTCGGGCACGATCTTACTACTGACCATTGCCTATCTAGGATTCGTCAGCCTGGGCTTTCCTGACCCGGTTGCCGGAGTCGCCTGGCCCAGTGTGCGAGAGACTTTTTCCCTCTCACAAAGTAGTTTTGGCTTAGTCTTTATCGCTCTAGGCTGTGGCTACTGTGCGTCTGGCTTTTTTGGTGGCAAACTAACGCAGGTGCTGGGGCTCGGTAATTTATTGTGGCTCAGCAGTGGGTTCGTTGCGGCCGCCATGTTAGGCAGTTCGGTTGCGGCAGCATGGCCGATTTTTGTGATATGTGCCGTGATCTGGGGATTGGGCTCGGGAGGGATTGATGCTGGTTTGAACTCCTTTGTGTCGCACCACTTTTCAGCGCGGCATATGAATTGGCTCCACGCCTGCTACAGCATCGGGGCGACTCTCGGGCCATTGCTGATGACGGCCACGCTGGTACAGGCCCACTCATGGCGATTGGGATATACACTGGTTGGCGGTGTGCTGTTGGTGATGACGTTGCTCTTCTGGATCACCCGGCAGCGCTGGACAGAACTGCCACGACCGGTCGCAGGCGATGCCACTCAGCCAGTGACCATGCGAGCTGCGTTGCGCCAGCCACTGGTCTGGCTGCAGATCGTCATCTTCTTCCTGTACGTCGGTCTGGAGTTCACCGTCGGGCAGTGGAGTTTCACGGTGTTGACCGAATCACGCGGTCTGAGACCCGAGATCGCCGGAATGCTGGCGGGAGGCTACTACGGAGCGATCGGCGTGGGGCGAGTTCTTACGGGGGTGATCTCGCAGCGCGTCGGTCTGGACCTCATTCTGCGAATTTCGATGTTCATTGCACTGATTGGAGCCGCGGTGTTTGCGTTCGCACCCGTGGGAACTGGCGATGTGGCTCTGGTCGTCATTGGACTCGGCCTGGCTCCGGTGTTTCCCTGTCTGATGTCAAGGACTCCGGACAGGTTGGGGGCCGGTTACGCGACTCACGCCGTGGGATTCCAAGTCAGTGCGGGCATGTTTGGAGGCGCGCTTCTACCGGGGCTGACAGGCTTGATAGCCGAAAAGCTAGGGCTCGAGTTCGCGGCTCAGTTCGCGGTGCTATTAGCGGCCCTCTTGTGGACGACTCACGAACTTCTGCTCGCGGCGGCATCTAAACACCGGCATTAGTACCGAGCCACCGCGTCCCATCGCCATGAAAAATACCCCACCATTCGGCGGGGCTTGATTCAATGGGTCAAGTCGAAAGTCGTCGCCTTACTTCCCCGATTTGCTGAAGGGTGCTCCCGGCTCATTTGCTGCGGCATTCTCTCCGGGTTCGTCGTATTCGTCCCGTTTGACTGCATCAATCGGGCCGGTACGACCTGTCGGTTGCGGGCCTAACTTGGCGTCCGTATCGTTCGGCCACGTGCCACCGACTTGGTCTTGGTCTTTCTCGCTTGGTGTTTGTTTTTGTTTCATGATTTCTTCTCGAAAGTGTTCCAGCCCCAGACGGCAACCGTGGGTTATTTCTCACCTGACGGCTTCTTGTTGGGGTGTTTTGCTTCCGGTTGCTGCGGGCGGTTGCTCGCCTTAACATTTTCATCATTGGGCCGAATCGCTTGGACATTCGTGACACCGTGGACTGGCTGTCGTTTGGGGTTTTCATTTGATTTTTTCACGATATCTCCTTTGAAAGTCATGGCTGGTCAATAACTCTTAAATCATGATGGTTGAA
>JAZKFE010000033.1:15757-35208 GCA_040386595.1 Planctomycetota bacterium
GTCTACTTGCGAGGCAAGCTGTCACGTTGACCGTTGATCAACCACGGGCGTCGGACACGGAATCACGCATCGCGTTCTTCTAAGGGCTGGTTTTCTGGACTTACGTCCCCAAAATCATCGTCGTCCATCGGCACGACAGGATTCGGCGTGGGAGGCTTCGGATCGACGTCGTGCAGATCGATTTGCCGCTCCGGTTGCGTGATCTCGACCGGATTGGGGGGAACGACTTCAGGTGGTGGATTGGGCATGATTTTTCCAGAGAAAGCTTGGTGTTGAGGAAGAATCCCGTACGGACAAGTACAGGAGTTATTTCGAATTACTGTCGCGCCGGGGGACGATTCCTGGGCTGCGGGTCGGCAGGGGTCGTGGGCGTTCCCACGGGAGTAAACTTACCGGGCTGCGGCGGGGTTTGAGGCCCTGCCAATTCGATGTTGTCAGCAGGGTATTGTCGTTGATTGACGTCCTGTTGCTCGCCCTGCGGCGGTTTCACATGAGGATATTTCATGGCTGCTCCCAAAAATGTCGTCGTCCAGATTCAGACGACATATCATCCAAGTGGCATGCGATTTCGGTGTAATCTCTGCTGTAATCTGTAGGGATTCACCGCGAAGATCGTGCCAAGCCTGTGGGCGTTGCCAGATTGGTCCGTGCGAGTCCTATTCGGCCGTGGCATGTCATATGCATTCGGCCACTTGGACGACGCGCGTGCGCAGCGACGCTCCGATCCAGATTGTTCTCTACTTGAGACTCGCCAATGACTACTTGACGTCTCATCAAATTCGCGGCACTCGCTGCCAGCGCGGGAGCGTTAGGCTGGGGCGCATTGAAGTGGCGAAAGACGCAGGACTTCCCCTTTGGAAGCAAGGTGGTCCTGACTACTGGCAGGGTGGCGCTCTACGCCGTTAACCCTTTTTTTATCATCGCTCTAACCTCTTTTGTACGGGCGACTTGTTTGAGAGTGGCGTTGTTCATGATCGGATACGGATTGCCTCCTGGAGACCCAGATTGCCAAAGCAACCAGGGCCACCCCGCGAGAAAGTATCCGTTTTGAGGGATCAACGATTTTCGCCGGCATCAAATGCTCTCGCGCCACGGTCGTTGAAGGACGAACAGCAGGCGGCAAAGAGTTGCGTCTGACTTATTGGGTGGGAATGAAGGGGGATTATGTGCTTGTGATCCTCGGAAGATATTCATCGGATGAAGATTTCGAAGAAATCAAGCGAGTGCTGGGTGGAATGCCATTTGAGATCGATCGCCCCAATGTCGATGAGGCGTAAGCGTCGCGACCACAGGGTGGCCCTGCGGGCAGAGATTTTTGTTGAGGTACCGGTTCAGTATGTTGTCACATCAGAAAACCGGTGATTCCACGCCGGTGCTACTGATTGCCTCCTGTAGACCCAGGTTGCAAAAGCAACCACGGCCACCCTGCGATCTCCATTCACCATGAAAAAACGTTCGTTCGCACAGGATATCTGTCGACAAAATTTCTCGTCGTCGGATCGATCACGCCGAGAATCTGGTTATCGTGCAGCCATTCCTGTTGTCGAAGGTTTCCACTGAACTCCAAACCATCGAGCCAATTGATTCCGTGGATTGGATTGAGCATATGGTACCTGTCGCGGTAATGTTGATTTAGCGAATACTCACCGTTCTTTAAATCAATTGGATGCCTAATTGGTCCTCGAAAATCGCTTACCAAATGGTCGTAGAATTCACCGTATCGATCAATAGGCGCATGATTTGTATGGAAACAGCAAACCCAATCTTCGTCAGGATATAAGTCAAAGATTGGGTCGATCAGCAGAATCACCGGAGCACCCGGTAAATTCGTATTTTCACAGGATTCCCTTGCGTAGAAATTTGCTATTTCAAAGTCTGTCGTAAAATAAGCGCCGTCAAGAGAATTGAATTGCGCCTTCCAAACTTTCTGAATCTCATTACCTCCCGCAAGAGCCGTTTCAAGTGCCCTAACACACGTTCCATGAAACAACGGAATGCGATTTACGCGGAGAAAAACCTTATCAGAAGCTTTCAATTGTCCAAGCTCACGTAGCCACCGGACATCACTCTTTTCGTAAAGAATAAAACGGTCGTCCCAAATCAAACCAGATGGTGTATTGGCCATATATGCCCTAATCTCAATCAAGTTATCGTTTTGCGAGCCACCAAGCGAAGCTACCGGAGTTCTCGGAACTAGATTCTATCGAGCAGAGGAAATGTCAGGAACGGCGCCGTAGCGATGAAGAATTGCCGCGAGTGGCCCAGGTGCCTCTGCTTAACGCCTGATCGACAAACGCCGTCGCTGCACCGATCGCCGTGACGTCGACTCTCTGACGTTCTCGGTCTCTCGTCGGCGAGATTGCTCGATCTGGATCACCCCAAGCGAATCGTCCGGGGAGTGCTGAACCATCAAGTGGAACAAATGCAGGGAAAACGCAGCGGCGGGGTGATCATGCCGGATCACCTACACGCTCTGCTCTGGCTGCCCGATCGGCAAGATTTGCGGCGGTTCATTCAGGGCTGAAAGCGCATGAGCAGCTTCGAGATTCGCACTTGGTACTCCGAACACGCGCCCGACGACTTTCAGGAATTTGTGCTCGGAACCAGGTTCTGGCAGCCGAAATCCAATGGCTTTCACGTCGATTCGGCCGCCAAGATCCAGGAGAAACTCGCTGATAAGCACCTGAATCCCGTCCGAGCGGGGCTCGGACAACGGACTGCCGACTGGCGGTGGATACGGCACGATGGCATTGGGAACGGAGATCAGCCGGAGTGCCAATTCGCTAGATTGATTGTTAACACTTGAGCTGATCGAGGCCTGATTCTGAGAAATGTCTCCTGTAGACTCCGGTTGCGCAGAGACCAAGGACACCCTGCGAATACTACCTTCACCAGTGCCACCTCGCAGGAGCGACATTCTAGTACCATTCGGCCGACGTTGACGACCATTTCACAAAAGCTCATACTTCTATGCACCGTTGTATCGATCGGTTCATTAACTGCGATAACACTTGACTCGAAATCAACATGAGTGAAAATGTCACACAATCTGATGTCAGTAGTCGTGCTGCACTTGTCAGTGCTCTAGGTCGCCAACACCGAGATCTTAACAGTCGAGTTTGGCAACTCTCAAAAGAAGCATGGCGATTGACTCTCGCCCGCAATTTCTTCGATGCTTCATGCTTTATTAGCTTGCTCGCGGATCGGTTTCAGGTCTGGCGCGGTGGCGTAATAATAGTAATTCCGTCGGTCTTGGGGGCTGCCACTTTCATCGCGTGTGACATGGCAACAAGCCATCGTAGCCTAAGCATAATGCTTGGGATCATACTCACATGTACTGTTCTCCTAATCCTTGCGGGACTTCTGTTGTATCCTGAGATGACTTGCGTAAAAGAGCAACGTGCCTCAATTGACTCTAGACTTCCGAAACTTATAGACGAACTGCAATATTTGAAACAAAGACAGATTGACCTCAAGCGGTCGTCTAAGGATGCTGAAGCGCAACTCAAAGCGGTTCAAGAAAAACTTGATTACATCAAACTTATTCGGTCTCGCGAACATAAGTTACAACAGTTATTTGCTTGCAACTGGAGAGCGATGAGGAGTGTAGAGTTCGAAGCATTTCTTGGTGACGTCTTCACATGCCTCGGCTATCGGGTCGAGTACACCAAGAGGACGGGTGATCAAGGAGTTGATTTAGTCGTTACGAAGCAATCGATTCGAATCGCCATTCAGGTAAAGGGGTACCATAACAGTGTAAGTAACTCCGCGATCCAAGAAGCTTACACCGGGATGGCACACTACAGATGTCATGCGTGTGCTGTTATTACAAATAGTCGATTCACTTCGAGTGCAGTTAAGCTCTCCCAAAGTACGCGTTGTTTTCTAATTAGCGAACACAATTTTCGAGACTTTGTCCTCGGAAAAATCGATCTGCTAGCCGAAGTTAGCTGATTTTAGCGCATTTGTGATTACTCAGATCAACGTTGCATCAGTGATGCCGCATTCACGTTTCAATTGTCGCAGGCAAATCTCGCGCTATCTGACAAAGTAAAGTCCGACTCGGCCTGGGCGAATTCATGCACTAACACTTCTATTGTTTTTCGAAAAGGCCGCATCTGAGATTCGGCTTTGGAATGAAGCGAGTTCAGCTCACTCAGCCCGAGTTTCAGACGGGTCTCGATGTCTCTTCGAATCGACACATATTTCCTTTCCAGATCAATGATGAGTGACTGTGGAACTCCGACAGATACATTAAAATGAAATTGTCGAGCTATAGACGAACGCCACTCAACTAGTACTTCAATCATCTTAGGTCCAAATCCTGGGACAAAGGAAAGTGCTTGCTTGCTAATGTGAGCGGCCGTTTCGATGCCGAATGATTCCAATTGTGCTTGTCGAACAGCACCTATTCCGGGCAATTTCGCTTGGGAGATAAAATGCTTTTGAAGAAATTGCTGCAACTGAATTTGCTCTTTCGCTTTTTCAAGTGATAAGCGTTCTGCCTTTCGATCTCCGTCCAACTTTTCGTATTTCACTCTGAGCTTATTTAAATCTTCCAACATTCGTATGCGTGACGATTCAATGTCTTGAATTGAGCCCAGTATTCTTGCTTCAACTTTCGTAATTTGATCGCGAATTTTTTCTAATACATCACGCCGACGATGGTGCTCGGAATCAAGTACCTCGCGAACAGCTTCCCGTTCGCTATTTCTCTCCTTGTTTTGTTGAATCGCAAGCACTTCGCAGGCCATCCAAAAAATGGCGAATGTCACGAATATCGCGACGGCAAAAGGGAGCGTAACAGCGGAGAATGCAAATGGGATCGATATGATGGTAATCCATAGTGCAATTGGCTGAAACGGTAATCGCTCAAACGGAACTTTCTCAGGCACTATTGCACTATCAGGAAGAGCTGCCGGCCTTATAGACGTTTGAGAGAATATCGCTGGACGCGAATAACTTAGCTTCAACCGGCTTGTCCGTTCAACCGATGCCCAAAAGACGTGAATTTCGAACGTGCTTTGTCCGGCGACGGGTAGGCTATTTGCGGTGACGCTCAGGAAAAAGGTGGGCCCCCCTCCAATAATCAACGCGCACCAAGGACATGTTGTAAGATGCGATGAATAACGATGATTAGGCTCGAGCGAACATTGCGAGAGTTGGCGTTCGAACGACGTAAGTTCGCCCATCCACTCGGCGGCAGAAGGACGCGCGCCTGGAGACTTCGATGTCACGTCGAATGCACGATGAAATAACGCCCTGATCGTGTTTGGAATTGCCGCCATTGTCAAGGAATTTGGAGGTGGCGCAACTTGAAGGCTTGCAGCAGCATTGCCAAAGGCAAATCTGAATTCCTGAATGGCGCGTTCCAGAGGCATATCCCCTTTGCCGAGATATCGACCAGAAAATGGGTGGCGCCCCATGAAAAGCAAGTGAAAAATCAACACCGCAAGGCCGAAGCGATCGTGGTTGACTGTGCGATTGACACCACGAAAGCTTTGGCCTTGCAGTTCAGGCGGAGTGTATAATGGAACTCCAACCTCACACGGAAAATGTTGTCCGGCCGATGTGATCTCAAATGAATCACAATCGATCAGGACTACAGTTGCCTTATTCGAAACGAGTACATTGCTCTGGTTGACGTCACCAATAATATGACCGCGCTGATGCAATGTGTCGAATGCGATTGCGCAATTACAAGCGGTCCGGATAAGGAAAGTCCAGTCGGCCCCTGGAAAGATTTGGGTCCTGTGGGCCGGACTGTAGAGTTTGTGAACCTCTTCGTGATTGCTCACACGTGCCATAAGCAAACCCAGTACGTCGCCGCCGGGCCAGCTATGTAGTGTGGCCGTTGGCCATGCGGCGACGCCTAGCAGTTCTGGAATGGCAGCGCGAACCATGGAACGCAGCTTTTCGGCTTTCCGAGCTGCTGGTGGATTCAGATACACTTTTGCAACAACGGACGGCTGGCCAACGACTTCGAACACGACACCTTCACCGCCGCGCCCTAATTCCGGCCCGAGCACTATCTTGACGCCATCCTGATTATATAGCTGAGGGTGGTGTTTCATCGGCAGTTCTACGGGTAGCTAGGACAAGCGTCTTATCATCATCCGTTCGTTCGTTAACACGTTGTGAACTGAGAAACTGTAATAAAGGCACACTCAACTGGTCGACGTCGTCGGCAGATCGAAGATCACGAAACATTGCGGCAAAGAAGGGCTCGTGTGCTCGCTTGCCTACATAGTCAAGTACAAGTGGCTGGATTCCGTCGGTAAATAGGGAAACTTCGTCAGGGGAAACTTCAAGTTTTTTAAAATCAAGATTGAGATCAAAACACTCTTGCGTAATGAAATTCGTTGTATTGGCATATTCCCCGGATTGCGGCCAAAATACCGGTGCGTATCCATCGTCTGTTCGGACGACAATTGCACCGTCACCAATCTGAGAAAAGACGGCGACTTTCGTTCCGACGATTGCAGTCAGCAATGTGCAAGCGACATCCCGAAGCGAGACCCCTTTAATTTCGGCTTCAAAGGACAAGTCAATGTGAACCTGTTTGTGCCAATCGAGGACCAGTTCACGTGTAACCTCAGCCGGAGTCAATCCATCGTCGATTGCATTAGCAATTAGCCTGTACATATTGTGGCACGCCAGTTGCGATCCCACATCGGAATGCGATGAACTCCCTGCCCCGTCAGCACAGACTACTACTAAAATGCTTTCATCGTTTTGTCGTAAGCACCTACCGAATGCAAAATCCTGACAGGGTTGTCCTGATTGCTTGTGTGAAGACCCTTGGACGCTCGCGGAGACTAGCTTCCACATTCCGGATTCCTTTCGGCTTTAGATTGACCCCCAACCTTCCGGAGCAGTGGGATTCTCCAGCCTTACTGCATCTCCAGGACTCGAACGTGAAACTGACTGTTGCGAGTTCGAGAGCCACTTAAATAAATCGCGGAATCGAAGCCCTTTGAGTTTCACTGGTTCACTAGGTGAGAGCTGCTTTAGCACATCAAGATTCGCACCTTCAACCGCAACTACAAAGAAGGAAAACGCCTTTTGTGATACGCCTTGTGCAATTTGAGTTGCGGCACTTTTCCACAAATCTCCGTCTGTTGGCTCACCGTCGGTGATCAGAAAAACCCAAGGCCGATAGTGCGCAACACCATTCATCTTGTATTCGTTCTTCCTTGCGCGAAGCATATCCAGTGCCTGTAGAATCGCACCTCCCATTGGAGTGACACCGTCTGCGGCTAACATAGGAGGGAAAAATCCCTCTGCCGTGGTAAACGGGCACTCGATACGGACTTCACCGCCGAACGTCACGACGGCAACCTCAACCCGTTTCGAAGCCAAGCTGTCCGCCATGAGTTCATCGCGATAAATCGCAAGTCCTTCATTCAATTCAGCAATAGGCTGTCCGGACATCGAGCCAGATGTATCAAGAAGTAAGATGCAAGGCACCCTCGGCTCCGGATTAAGTGCAAAGTCATTCGTACCGAAAGGGATCTGTTCGCCCATTACATATCTCCTGGAGTCAGGCCTGAACGACGTCAAGCAATCAGTGGTCGTGCATCGCTACGTCCCTTCGCACTGAACTTACTTGTAAGTGAAATGCGATTTTTCGATCGGACGTCGCCAAGACCACGTCATTACACCGCCAAGCTGTGAATGAGTCAATCAACGTGAACAAATGAAAGCGATGCAGCAAGTGTTGAATGTGCTTTACGCTGAGTGGCCTGCGTTGCTTGCAACCTCTGTCTGCAGGTAACGTTCAATCGAGTTCCGGCCTTCATTACGGATCAGCTGAAAGGATGGTATTGGTTTAGCATTCCGCATAAAGCGAGGTCGTGGTACTGCTCCGCGACTGTACTCAGTCGTTAAGCAGTGGTTCCGTGAGCGAGCCAATCTCCTGAAGCAGTGGCACGAGACCATCGATTTCGGCGTGACTTTGCGACGAAGTGGGCTCAGTAGCCCGTGATGCATCGGTCTTGCCCGGAAAGGGGCGATCGACCGCAATGGGTGAATTGGATTGTCCCACCAAATCGGCGGCACTCGGCCACGTCCATGGCTCTGGGCGCTCCACCAAGCCACGGCGCACCGGATTCAGGTGAAGGTCTTATCATCGCGTGCAGGGCATTTCTGTCACATTCTGGTCGTCGCCCGATCCCGGCTGTCAAAACCGATGCCGGATCTCACCTGCGTTTCCAACACGAAGATTTCGTAGGTCCTCAAGCGCATACACATTGACGGGACCAAGGGATGTACCCGTCACGAAAATACTACTTAGCGACCGAGTATAGTCGCGAAGCAGGCGCCCACCCGGCCCCGTTACTGGAATCGTCAGTCACGTTGATTGGGGCGGCATCAGAACGGGCAGAACGCTTGAATCTGTCGACTCCATCCCTGACTGAAGAATCATTTTGCGAAACGTCAGTGAAACCCTGCGGCGTCTGCTGATTGTCCGCTCGCCTAGTTTGTCGTTCTTCCTTGCCGGGATTCCGTGTGTCCAGATGAATCGGGCATCCTCTTTCAGAACGACGAGGCTCCTTGGTTCAAGCAATAGGGGAACCATTTTGCCAGTTTTCTTGTTCGTCAGTTCCATCACGCAGGCGGAACCTAGGCTCAACGAAATGATCGTGTCCGCAAAACATGGGACGCAATCAATGTGATTCGCAATTCCTTGACCGGGCTGGTATTCGTTCACAATGACCTGATCGGGGCTTTCACTCGTATGCCCCTGAATGCGCAACATTTCGCCGAGGTTTGCAGCCCAAATCGGCAACGGCCCAATGCGCATGGATTGATCGACGCTGCGGGACTTGTAATTGTATTTGTACCCGTAATGCTGAACTCGCCTCTTGAGGTCAGTCAGCCACGGTTCCGAGTCGATTTGCCGAACCAGTTCGTCGTGTTGTTCTCGATTGATGAAATCCGGGATGTACCGCAGCCCGACGATTTCCGATTCGTCGAAAAACGGTTCCGACTGATCTCCGAACAGGCTTCGTTGCTGACTGGTCATTCCTTTTCCAATTCGTCCTTCCACACGTGATTGAGCAAGACCGCATGACGCAACTTGATGCGATGGGGATTGCCTTGGAGTCTCTTCGCCGTCACGTCATTATATGACAGTTGCTCAAACGTGTCGGCATATCTGGGAAACAAAACGTCTTCCGTTTTGCCTTTGAATTCTTCCCATCTGAAATTCTTGTAGGGATTGTCGGCATTCTGAAAGACGAGGCAAACCCGCTCTTCAGGAAAGGTTGTCAAAAGATTTCGGATCAGTGAAATCAGGTAATCAACATTCAACGACTCACTCCCGAAGTAATACGAGCAGTTGAGGCAAATCGTCAATTTGCGATCTTGGCGGTAGTCCTCGATAAGCGGAACCAACCCGGATTGCGCCTTTGAACGGGTCATAATATCGATTGTCGATTCGTCGTGAAAAAGGTCTTTCGCCCCTGTCCAGACTTCATTCCCGAACAACCGCATTGCCTTTGATAAGTCAATGCCGATATAGTTCACCTTCAATTTGTCAGCTTTTTTCTTGTTCGCAAGATTGTACCATGCCATTGATATTGCCGAGGTAATTGGCCCGCAACCGAAGTCAACCAAAACAAGGTTCCTCAAGAATCTAATGTCCTGATTCTTAAATGCGTTCTTGAAAACGTGAAACCCGCTTACCGTGTGCATTTGCATGTAGTAATAGCAATAAATGAGGACTTGATCTCGTGTCGATAGCCCTTCAACCTCTTTGGTAAAGCTAGACTGTCCACGCTCAATCAAACTTGAATGATGTCGCCAATCTCCCTTTCGACTGGCGACTTCCTTTACCCATGCCGCCGATTCGTCGTGGCTCTCGAATTGAGAGTTGATGAAGTCCTTGAAGAAGGCTTCAACACGGGGATGCAATTTGTACGCCATTGCTAAATCTCGCTAAATCTGGTGGTAGGTTATTTGCCCACCATTCGACGATTTTAGTCATGCCGGATTGCAATTTCGAGTGTTGACGCAAACCGTTCCGAACTCAAGCGTTTTTTCATTGGTGTTGATAGATACCTCAGAACCCCTTTTTGAATGAGGTATAACCTTGTTGCTTGTAATCCCCAATCTTGGCGAACCGAAGCTGTTAGGCTGGATTCTGAACGAAAGCCCAGACAATTTGACGCTGAAATTGTTTTCGTCCAACGCGCCCCCCCCAGCCAATCAACAGTGACAGGGTGGCACTGGTTCGGATGCCACAAAAACTAAGATCGTGGCACTGCTTTGCGACGGTACTCAGTCGTTAAGCAGTGATTCCGGGCCTCGAAGCGGTGGCACGAGACCATCGATTGCGGCGTGACTCTGCTACGAAGTGGGCTCAGTCGCTGCCTGTGACGCGTCGGTCTTGTTAGGGAAATTTCGACTTGCCCGGAAGGGGGCGATTGACCGCAATTGGTGAACGGGACCGTCCCAATTTCGGCGGTGGGGGCTTGGGGGGTGTGTCGCGAAAACACTGCTTAACGACTGAGTACCGTCGCGAAACAGTGCCACTCAACCCATGGTGTACCACGACCTGGGCTCCCTCGCGATCGTATCGCACGAGGACTGCGGTTGGCTCGTGGTGGGGCACCGCGAAGAATTGGGGGGGCACTGGCACTGCTTGTGCTTTTCGGGACCGTTGAGAGACGACCGGCACTGGCGAAGCCAGTGGCACACAATCCCAAGATGATGTTGTGACATCGCACTAGTCTTTGTTGGGGTTGAGCAGTTCTTCGATTGAGGCTGCCTGCGTCCAGACGGTGTTGCTGCCGCAGAGGATCAGCATGCGGTCCGCGGACGTGGTCAGCGGAGATATGCCGATGAGTGGTGCCGTGTATGCGGCGATTTTGATTGGCTCGCCGAAGGTCGGCACGCCGTCGATCAACTCTCCGCGGCGCAGAAACGCGTCTTGGCTTGCATTGTAAATCAGCGCCAGTCGATTGTCTCGAATGATCAGATGGGGGTCGGAACGCCTGGGACTCTGTTCTTTTCCGGGGATCTCGATCGATTCGCACCATTTTCCATTAGTCTCACGTCGAGAATAATAGAGCGTCTGGTGAACATGATCCCACACAAGATGGATCCGACCGGCCGCGTCGATCGTCGCGTGTGGGCTGGTTGCGCGGGATCGCTGGATCTCCGTGACCGGGATCTCCAAGTTCTTGAACTCCGCAAGCTGGGCCGGGCTGTCCGCCTCGGCGTATTGCATGCGGTACAGCATCCATACTTTTTCGTTCGGGCCGTTCAACAACTGCACTTTGTCAGGCGACCGGTCGTGTATCGGCATGTTGACCGGACGCGCCGCCGACCACTCGCGGCCGTCTTCCGAGCTTCTTAAAAACAGCCGGTACCCACCGGTGTTGAGTTGATCGATATCCAGCTGATTGCTGAAGTAGGCCACCCAGATCGTGCCGTGTTTGTCCACGAACAGAGAAGGAATCAGCGTGTTCCAGTTTTCATGGAACAGGGCTGCATCGCTGGTCTTGATCGGCTCTGACCACGTGACACCGTCGGTGCTGGTCGCAAACCGCAGTCCGCCGTGGCACCACACCACCAGCCAGCGGCCGTCCGGCAGTTGGACGATGTTCGTGCTGGGACTGTTGCGGAAATCAAGCCCGCGCAGATTGGTCAGTTGGCTCGTCAACGGGCTGTCGAGGTTCATGAACAGGGCATAATCCTCGCCCGATTGGAAGTTTAGCGAGTAGCGGCGCGGCTCTGGCAACCGCGGGTGAGTGTACTCCAAAACATAACGTCCCGGTTTCATACCGTACGTCGTCGAGTCACTCCGACAGGGCTGCTGATTGAGTGAAATCGAGCCCCCTTTGGGCAGAATCTCCGTCTTGAAATTACAGCTGGGTTCCGGCTCCTTCGCGGGTTGGCTTGTCCCCCCAACGGGCCGCAGCGTCGCCGTCACTTTGACGCTGTGGACTTGGAATTTGTCTTTTAACCTGCCGGAACGAAACTGAACCAATCCCGTGCCTGGCTCGATGAGATATTTCTTGGTGATCTTGTCGCGGCCGGGCGGCTTTTTTTGCGGCCAGTAGATGTGGCCGATCTCTTTGCGGATGGCGGGATCGCCTGCCAAAGTCCAGCATTCGAATGGTCCGCCGAAATTCAGGTCGAATAGCTCGATGTCGCAGGTAAATTCCAGCGACTGGAATTCAAATCCTGGGGGCGCAGAGAGCGCGAACAACCAAAAGAAAAACGGATGATCGTAAGCCTTGGCCAGAGTTGCCGCGTCGGTCAGGTTGAACTCGGCCGTGGGGTTGGTCTGGTCGAGAAACGTCACTGCCGGGACGGAGTCGGCAGCCACTGCGGGAAGAGCCTGAATCAACCGCTGCAGCGCCACGAAATTCAAATTTTCGCCATGTCCCAGGTACTCCCGCGTCGTCCAGTGAATGCGACTCCAACTGGCGAGGGCGTCGATATGGTTTCCGTTGAGTTGCTGCACGACCGCCAATTCGTGCAGCGCCATCATCGGAAAGCGGAGTGCCGTGGATCGTTTGAAATCCAATTTCACCGGCTGTTGGTCCAGTTTCAGTTGGAGTGCCTCCGCGATTCGCTCTCGCCATTTTCTGGCAATGGCATCCAGCGGTTCGGCGAAATCCTCATTGAACCGATAAATTCGCCGTAATGTCCGTTCCGCAGCGACCAGGTCCTCTAAATAGAACCGTTGGATTCGAGCCGTCAACAAAATGATTGCGGCTCGTTGCTCAAGTGCATTTCTGTTCGCACCGGGCCAAATGGTTTGCCCCAGTGCCACTAGTTCAACGTCAGTCGGTCGTTTACCGAGTAGTTGGTCCATGCGATCGATCACGGTGGCATACGCCATCGCGGCTTCGTTCCATTGGTTGCTCAACTGGCAGGCGTGACCGAGCCAGCGGCCGTCGTCGATCGAGGCGCCCTCCGCGTAGATCAACTGGCGGTAGATGCGAGTCATTTCGCTATAATCACCAGCGTAGAACGCGGACTGTCCCTGGTTACGCAGGTCTACCTGTTCTTCCGGCGGCAACATCGTGGCCTGGCGAAGAGCGTTCCGAGCCCGTAACGCGACTTCTGCCTCATCGCTCTTGGTCGCGGACCGCAGCAACGTGGCGGCCGCCGGGCCGATTTCGATTGATCGCAGTTGGGCGGCCCGACGCGTTTGGAAATTGACATCGCCCGGTTGGTCGATCAGCACTCCGACAGGTTTGTCCTGGGATGTTTCCTGCGCGAAGGCCACGAAGCACGTCGAGAAAAACACCAGCACTGACCAGTGGATCGTGTCTGACCTCATAGATCTGTCCCGAATATGAACTGCTTGCAAGGCACCACCGCGGCCGACGGCCGAGCTCGCCGCATCGAACTGCGGAGAACTTCAGAGAATCCATGAATGATAATAAGTCAGCCGCTGATTAGACGCAACTGGCGTCTTAACTGTTTGTCCATATATCATTTGGTTCGGCGCGACGAGACGAACCCAATCTGATTCGTGAAACGCTCGAGAAAGCCCTGCGGCCGAAGCAGAGCCAACAGGTCGGCGCGGCCATCCGAAAGATGTCCGGCTTCCATCGCGTTTGGGGGCTCCTCAAAGGGACCTCATGTCGTGAGCACCACGACGCGGGCATCGACATTCAGCACCTGCAAACCGCTTTTGAATTCTGCGAATGGCTGATCCCAATGGGCGTGTCCGCGAATGACCAGGCCCATGCCTGACTCGATTAACAGCTCACGAATTCGCAGCAATCCGCGTTGAGCGGGTTGGCTGCCGTCTGGCCCGTCATGCATCAGCAGGATATCAGGAGGGGCCTCAACCAGACGCTTCAGCGTGGCCAGGTAGTCATCTTCGCTACGGCGATTGATACGGTTGATGTTCCCGATGATTCCGCCCAACCCGGCGATCTTCAATCCCGCCACGTTGACCGTGTCGCCATCGAGATAATGCATCCGACTCGGCAGCTTCGGTCGACGCTGGGGCGGATCGCCGAACAGATCATGATTGCCGGGAACACCCACGCCCCAGGAGAAAGAGTCGGCAAAAGCGCGCCAGACGCTGGTGACATCACCAGTTCCCCCGCGCTGGTCGAGTGCCGGAACGGTGTAGAAGTCCCCGGCCAGAAAGACTCCCACGGGCATTGACTCGCGAATCCCCAGCGTGGGCAGCACTTCTCGCACCAGTCGCTGGGGGAGCACCTCTCCAAGCAGGCGGAGTGGACCTCCCGCAGAGTCTTGAAACCGTTCCCGTCCCTGCAGGTCAGCCGTGACCACGATGGCCGAAACGCCGTCCGGCAACCGGTCCACTCGCGCAACGTGTACTGGAAGCCGGTCCTCGTAGAACTGACCGGGGCCGCGCCCGGCATTGAGATACTGGAATTCGGCGATGGGCGAAGTTTGGATTTCGATAATCTTCATAGTCTTGCGGAGAGACAAATCGAGATGGAGAAAGGTTCGCCCGTACCCGCTCCCCGCGTCGCACGGCAGGGGGGGAATTGGTTTGAACTCGACAAAAACTGAGGTCGTGGCATGACCTCAGTTTTTGTGGCATTCAACCTCGGCCTCCTCGCGAAAATTTTCTTGGAGTGAGGCATCCGCCGGGGTCGTGTGGACGACTTGTTATCGGTATAGTAACGTCCTTGAGGTGCAACTGAACACTGTGTGCGGACGCCGGGAGATCGTAAAAGCTCGAGGTGCGTCCCGTCTTCTTGATATCCACACGCTCACAGACAGTGGTAGTTCGTCTGTAAAGCAAAGGGCCCCATGAAAACCTTCGGACAATTGATCCGCGTCACTCCACAGGAGTTGGATGACATCTTATCTAGGCTCAAATCACAGCGTGCCACGAGCCTCGCTGTGATCGGTTCGAAAGTTGGATTGCCTTTCTATCCAGATCACTGGCCTGTCGCATTGCCACGCCAATTTGTCTATCAACTTAGCGAGCCTTGGCCGCTGGTCGGGAAAGTGTTAGAGCTTCGTTACCTCGATCAATTGGTTCTAATGCATCTCAACATCGGTGACGCTGGAGCCCATGCGATAGCGGAGCGCCTGCCCCGGCTCACGTCACTCGAGGTGAGCGGCAACAACATCGGTGAAGCGGGAGCCCGCGCGATTGCGGAGCGCCTGCCCCAGCTCACTTCGCTTGATGTGAGTGGCAACAACATCGGTGAAGCGGGAGCCCGCGCAATTGCGGAGCGCCTGCCCCAGCTCACTTCGCTCGATATTAGTCACAACAAGATCGGTGATGTGGGAGTCCGCGCGATTGCGGTGCACCTGCCTCAACTCACTTCGCTCTTTGTTAACGGCAACAACATCGGTGAAGCGGGAGCCCGCGCGATTGCTGCACACCTGCTCCAGCTCACTTCGCTCAATATTAGGCTTAACAACATCGGTGACGTTGGAGCGTTCGCGATTGCGGAGCGGTTGGCCCGGCTCACTTCGCTCCATGTGAGCGACAACAAAATCAGTGACGCGGGAGCGCTCGCGATTGGAGAGGACTTGCCTCAACTCACTTCGCTCCATGTTCGCGGTAACAAGATCAGTGACGCGGGAGCGTTCGCGATAGCGGAGCACCTGCCCCAGCTCACCTCGCTCAATGTTAGCAGCAACAGCATCAGTGAAGCGGGAGCCCGCGCGATAGCGGAGCACCTGCCCCGACTCCTTTCGCTCGATATGAGCGGCAACAACATCGGTGAAGTGGGAGCCCGCGAGATAGCGGAGCGCTTGCCCCAGCTCCTTTCGCTCGATGTGAGCGGCAACAACATCGGCGAAGCGGGAGCCCGCGCGATAGCGGAGCGCTTGCCCCGGCTCACGTCACTCGATGTGAGCCGCAACAGCATCGGTGAAGCGGGAGCCCGCGCGATAGCGGAGCACCTGCCCCGGCTCACGTCGCTCTTTATTAGCGGCAACAAGATCGGTGATGCGGGAGCCATCGCGATCGTAGAACACCTGCAATCGCTTCGTAGGCTAATCATTGCCGAAAATCAGGCGGGACAACCAACGATCGATGCAATCGGCCGTAGCGGGCGGGCGTTGACCGAGTTGTCGCTTGCGCGTAACAAGCAAATTCGTGATGTCACCCCCCTGGTTCACTTGCCCTCTCTACGAAAGCTTGTGGTGTCAGGTACGTCTGTATCAGATTTGGCGCCGTTTGCCGATCGAATCGCTGCGGGTTGGCCGGTGAAATGGCATGGGTTGGCCACTGCAGGTTTGCTTGTGCAAGACTGCCCATTGGTACGACCGACGGTCGAGATCGCCCGGCAAGGTCCCGAGGCCGTGCGGAACTATTTCCGTGAACTGGAGGCGCAAGGCGACGACTATCTCTACGAAGCCAAAGTGCTGATTCTCGGCGAAGGGGGGGCGGGGAAGACCAGTCTGTTGCGGCGGCTGTACCAGCCTGATCTAGCACTTCCTCGGGAGGACGAAACCACCCGCGGTATCGACATCCATTGCCATGAATTTGTTGGCAATCATGGGCAACCCTTTCGGCTGAATGTGTGGGACTTTGGTGGGCAGCAGATTTATCACGCCACACACCAGTTTTTCCTCACCAAGAACTCGCTGTACATCCTGGTTGATGATACCCGAAAAGACCACAAATCCATCCACGACGAAGGATTTAAGTTCTGGCTGGAGGTGGTGGAGACCTTGACTGAAGGATCACCCCTCCTCATCTTTCAAAATGAAAAGGGAGATCGCAGCAAGGACATTGATAAACTTGGTATCCAGGGACGTTTTGCCAATTTCAAAGATCTGCTTCGCGGAAATCTGGAAAGTCCCGGTTCCGCCAAGTCGTTACAGCAAGCGATCGAATACTATGTTCAACAGCTTCCACACATCGGTGAGGCCGTGCCGAAGAAATGGGTGGTGATCCGAAAAGAACTCGAAGAACTTGCTGGCGACAAGCCCTATGTTTCGCAGGACGAATACTTCGATGTCTATCGTCGTCACTTACCTTTTGATCGTACCAAGGCGCTGCATCTCAGTCGCTATTTGCATGACTTGGGGGCGTTCCTCCATTTCCAGAATGATCCGCTGCTCAGCAAATCGGTGATCCTGCAAAACCGATGGGCCACCGAAGCCGTGTTTCGTATCCTGGATGACGAGAGCATCAAATCGAATCGCGGACGATTTACGGCCGATGATTGTCAGCGGCTTTGGTCGACTTCGGATTATGCCGACATGCATTTCGAATTGCGTGGCCTGATGGAGAAATTCGAACTGTGTTATCGGCTTGACGCGCCGCATGTTGGGCAGTGGCTCGCTCCGCAGCTGCTGTCCCCATCGAAACCTGCCGCGCTGGCGAACTGGGCCAGATCTGATGATCTGGTGGTACGGTTTCATTACCCATTCCTGCCGCGTGGTCTGGTCAGCCGCTTGATCGTGCGGCAACATCGCTTCGTTCAACAGCTCGAAAGTTGCTGGGCACGCGGATCGTTGTTCGAACATCAGGGCACCGAGGTCCTGGTGGAAGAGACGACGAAAGGCAACGAGATCGAACTGCGAGCCCGCGGACCGGAACAGAAAGCGTTGTTGAGTGTTCTTAGCAGTGATTTGGACGCCGTTAACGACAGCTTTAAGGGGCTGCAAGGACGCGTTGAAAAGTTGGTGCCCTGTCTGTGCTCCATGTGCCAGCAAACCACCGACCCAGAAATGTTCAAGCAGTCACTTTTGGTCGACCGCAAACGGGCGGGTAAGAAGCTGACAATCGAATGTCACAAAAGCAGCGATGATGTCAACGTTCTGGAGTTGCTGGACGGCCTGAAGTTGGACCAGTTGCCGCAATGGGCCTCCACGCCAATCAAACCGGAGTGCGATGCTGACGTCGAATCATTCACCGCGGGAGCCACTGAATTGAAAACGATCAAAATTTTCTTAGCGTCATCAGCGGAACTTCGCGAGGACCGTGATGCGTTTGATCTCCACTTCCGACAGCAGAACGACCACTTTAAAGATCAGGGTGTCTATCTGCAGATTGTACGCTGGGAGCATTTCCTGGATGCGATGTCGAAGACTCGGTTGCAGGACGAGTACAACAAGGCGTTGCGGGATTGCGACATCGTGGTGAGCTTGTACAGGACCAAAGTTGGCAAGTTCACCGAAGAAGAGTTCGACGTCGCGTGGACGACGTTCAGCGCCACTGACAAGCCCAAGATCTATACCTACTTTCGCAGCTTTCAATTGACCGGAGACGAAATCGAATCCAAAAGTGCGGACCTGAAATCTTTAGAACGTTTTAAAAAGAGACTCACGAAACTAGGGCATTTCCCAACCAGTTACACCGATGCCGAGCACCTGAAACGGCAATTCCGAGATCAGCTGACGCAGTTGAAGATCGTGAACTAGTGCTCGGTCACAACATCCCCTTGGGATTGGGGGCCCCTGGCTCTGCCTGTGCCGGCCGTCTTTCGACTGCCCCAAAGCATTGGCAGAGCCAGGGGCACCCAAACTTGTCGCGGTGATACAGCACTCGCCTTCGCGTGTGGGTTTAGACCATAACGGGGTGGCCCCGGGTGGCTCGCAACCTGGGGCCACAGAAGGCAATCAGTAGCACGAGGTCCTCAATCGCCTGCTTGCTTTGCATTCAACCCAGCTGAGCGGCACCCCGATTGGTCTCTGCTGCAGTTGCCCTCCTGCTGAGCTCCACGGCCGCCCGGATTCACTTCAATGGGCAACTCACTCTCAATCAGCGCATTTCCTCGGCGATCCTTCTCTGTTTTATGAGGTGGCTCAGCTCGAACTGCGATTCATCCGTACGAGCTGCTCGTGGGACAGCCAAACCGTCCGGGATGTCAGCGTCAGGATGGCACGGGGACTCGTAAAATATGGGGGATCAGTAAGGGCACTGCTACCCATGATGGTCTGCGCAAGTGGCTTCAAGCCCACCGTATGCTTGGATCTATCCCGTAGCGGGCAGCCGGCGGTTCGGAAGTGGTTTCAAGGAGATTATGTCCCCTGTGTTTTCCCGAAGCACCTGGACACCGAGACGAAGACAGGAGACTTCACAGGAAATCGTGCAGCGACACTTCTGGAGGCCGTGGAGCTGGGGCCGTGGAACAATACAGGATTGCGACAATTCGCAACCTCGAGTGCCAGCATTGGTCCAAATTACGTTGGAATGCGTTCGGTTCTTGTGTATACTTGTGTACTGTTGGGGTGCCGACTGCCAGCGATTTTGAGCAACGGGCGATGCATGAGTGAGATCGTCGAAACATACCGAGCCTGCGACATCCATCGGGATAGCACCACCGTGAAAACCGGCTCCGGAGTGAAAACGATCAGCCGGTATTGCACCGTGGCCACCAAGTCCGGCGGCAATCAGAAATCGCTTCGCGCGGGCACCCTATTCGAACTGAAGCACATGATCGATCCGTTTCTTGATCTTGATACACCTTAGTCGCGTGATATCTCGTGGAGCTCGCCCATGTCGGACCGGATCAACGGACTGTTTG
>JAZKFE010000033.1:35218-43672 GCA_040386595.1 Planctomycetota bacterium
CTGTTTGAAGCACTCGGTGCCATGTTCCTTTTTCTGAACGTCCGGCAGCTCTACCGAGATAAGGAGCTTAAGGGGGTCGATTGGCGGGCTGTGGCCTTCTTTTTCTCGTGGAGTTTGTGGAACTTGTACTACTACCCGGCAATGAACCAGCCGTGGTCGTTTTTCGGGGCGATTCTGATTTGTTCCATGAACTTCGCTTGGCTCGCTCTCGCTGGCTATTACTGGCGCCAACGGCGTGCTGTCAGACTCAACTTACAGCCGAGATCGACTGCCGAAATTGCAAGCCAGGAGTGACTTAAAGTGAACTGAACAAAAAGTGGATTTATCGTTTGACCTGACGTCTGTCTGTCGATACGATTCACCCATCACTTATACATTACGGCAGCTCAGGCCGTGACAGGGACCGGCGAGACTCTTTTCTCCTCGCCAATTGCTTACGATTTGCAATTCCTGGTGCCTTCGACTCTCTTCGTCGCTGGCAAAACAAGCTCATTTTGTCATCGGATGCCGTCCGCGCTTTGGCTGCGTGGCATCCTCGTTGGAGCCCCGTCATGTCTGGTGTTTTGTCTCAAGAGTATCTGATCAAGGAACGATTGGAAGTGATTCAGGAATGCCTAGACGGCCTGCGAGACCTTCGCACAGCCGGAACACTGTCACTCACCGTTCGGGCGGCGTTGGAAGCCCTCGAGCGGCTCAGCACGCGGTCCAAGTGGAATCGCTTGGCCATGATCACCGCGAGCGAGATGCGGAGGCCGGTGGCCATCGCTCAACAGGCCTTGGAGCGGGAATCAATCCCGGTCTGGTAAATCTTACACTCGCGAGGGTGCATCGAATCTGGTCAGTCAGATTGGGAAATACAACTATACAGCGTTTGTCGGACCATCGGCACGCGAAATGTATCGTTGATGCCTGGGGCATCAGTTCTCATATCTCATTCTGGCCACACGTCATGCACCCTCGCGCATCTCCATCTTATTCATCTCTGCCTTTTTACCGCGCACGCAGTGGGCCCGCGCGGCAACCGGCGAGTTCTTTCGTCGGCTCTCTTTCAGAGAGTGAGTTACAACATGCAAGATGCAGAAATCAAAGTCACCGTCTATTTTGTTGTCCGCAGCGGGAAGTGCGACTTGGTGACTAGCAGCAAAAGTCAAGCAAATGGTTTCGTCGACACGTTCAACAAGCTCCGGCAGAAAGATTGTCCAGAGGCGGTGCTATTGGAAAAAATCATTTCGATCTAAACCGCATGGTATTTCCGCCGTCGGTCGCTTTCATCGGGGACGCAATGCTGGCAGGTCGAATCGCTGATCAACACCGGTAGATCCTGATTAAAGCACCGTCCTAATTTCAAACCCACTTGCCAGAATAGGAGATCGCCGAACTACCTGCTCCCAAGTCAATGAAGTGGACAAGCGGGATTCACAGAATCAGGCCTAGCATTGTGGTGATGGGAGCTCGGATTGAATCGTGAACGAGTTGCAAACGGCGATGCTCCTAATTTTGAATTTCGTGTTGTTTCGAATCGTTGGGAGGATGAGGCTAGGGGGGGAAAGTTTGAGTTACAGTTTGGGGGCATTCTTTCGGATTTCGTGGCGCGATCCTTCCGCGGCCAGCCAGGTTCGTCTCTGTGGGATGACGGTGCTCGGCAGGTGTGACCGAATCCAGTCGTGGCATTTCTCGTCTTCGCCCGTCATCACCAACACCTTCTGCGGGCCGATCTGGACTACATGATCCACGATACTGTCTGCGGTCTGTTCCAGGGGCTGCGTCAGTTGAGCCCATCCCTGTCGTAGTCACCACACGCGGCCGGTGGTGGCATCGGGACAGGGGAGGCGGTGCCCCAGATAGTCGCCCACGACCTGCAGCACTTCAGCCACGCCGGCCAGAGGCACTTTGGTCACCGTCACCAGACGCGTCCACAACCGCATGAAGGCCACGGAATATTGCCCCCTTTGGGGCAGGCATCCTGAGTCGACTCCGGGGAAGGGGCCGAGGGGGATTCCGCAGAGTATTTCCGATGCCACATCTCACGTGACCTTTCCCGATCTCGCCAACGGACTTGGCAGCGGTTGAGCGTGACTCGCAGGACACGACAACGGGCTTTCTATCGCTCACGACTTTGGCCAAAGCTCCAAGCGAACGATCGATTGGAACTGGCGTAACACCGACTTCCAATCCACCTCATTCACATCCTTGTGGAGACTGGGATCGTTCCTTCCTGATGCCCAATTCTAACAACCGCTTCTCACGCCACAAATTTCTGTCGATCCCCAGAGCAAAAAGAGCCCTGTCAATCGCAACTACTCGAACCCCTCGCCTCTCTCTCCCAGAATCCCCAGCGCTGGGGAAAGGCCTCTCTGGATTGTCTGCGACATTCTCTCTAGCGTCTGATTATTCGTTCGGGAGCTAAGGAATGTTTTGTTGTCTGGAGCGATGCTATTAACAAGTTCCTATTGACTCGCTGTTTCTTCATTGTGCAGTGGTGAATATAATTTCCTGCATCTTGAGGCCTTTCCCACTTGGAAACCGGAGATGCGGTGTATGGTTCGGTCTATTGGAACTCGCGGTTGGTGTCGCCTGAGCTGGGCGATGGGGTTGTCGGTCGTGCTGGCAATCGGCAGCCCACCAGCCACCTTTGGCGACGAGGCCTCGGCGAAATCGCTGGTTGAGGCGACTCAAACATTACTCACCGAAGCCGAGACAGATTCTGCTGTCATTCGCTTGGGGAAGCTGGAACAGATCCGCAAGAATCTGAAGCTGGTGGCCGTCGAGCTGGCGGACGTGGAGGGAGCTGCCAAAGACCAGATCGAGAAAGAGGTCAAGTCTCTGCAGACGCGTGTCACGAAGCTCGCGACTACGGGTGAGGTGAATGACGCTACCGCCGCCGTTGATACCCTCATCGCTGCCGCGAAGGAATCGCTGGATAACCCGGATACGCTAGAGCGTCATCTGAAGGATGCCGAGTCAAATCTGAAAAAGCCCGAGGTTCGCAAGGCATTGGGCGAGGCCAAAGTCAGCAGCGTGACCAAGCAAATAGCCGCGTTGCGGAAGGCCAGCGTGGCTCAGCAGCATGACCGCGGGATTGATCAATTGAAGGAATCCATTGGCCGTTTGGAAGCGTCCTGGCCTGACAATTTAAAAGCGATCCAAGGTGGTTCGGCTTCTGATCGTGATTCGGCGATCCAGGATTTTCAGGGGCGTGACTATCAACTGGTGGAAAAAATCCTGGTATGGATGCCGGCAGACGACAGTGAAGCCCAGCCGTTGATTGCGCGGTTTAAAAAACTCAACGGCCCCTTCATGCAAGCGGTCGCGAAGGTCAAAGGTGGTGAGGCCGCGGAAACATTGAAACGCAGCTGGGATTCCTACCAGGGTGATTTTCAAGGTTGGGAGCAGGAGACGGCACCCGCCAAGTTCGCTCAGATGCGAAAAGAACAATCGGAGGCGATGTCGGCGCTGGGGGCTCCCAAAACCGTGGCCCTGGCCAGCAGGGCGACCAGTTGGCTGAAGAGTTCCGTCGAAGAAAATTCCGACTTGAAGCCGTTACTGGCGGATAGTCGGGTGAAGTCGGTTGTGGATGAAGTCACTGGGCTACGTAACAAGGCCCATAAAAAACTCGCTGGCTTTGCGGAATCGATCTTGAAAGAGGCCACTGCCGCGACACTCGATCAGTCGGCCCGAGATCGTCTCGACTCGTTTGTGGATGGCGATCTACGGCTCGCATTAGAGGGCAGTCCGCAGCAGGCAGAACTGCAAGCTCGTGGAAAAGCGTTGATTGCCAAGTTCGATCAAGCGGCGGGCGGTTCCGCAAATGAGAAGTCTGAGCGGCATGATGAGCTGGTCAAGAAGGCACAGGCCGATTGGCCGAAGATGCTTGGCAAATATTCTCCAGCTGCGGGCTTTGATCCGGTTGCTGCTGGTTCCTGGAAGGGAAAAGTGATTCATCTGTCGGGCGTTTCGAATCGGCTGGGCTGGGACTACAAAACTGATGACTATGATTTCGCGATGGACATCAATGGTCATCCCGTAGCTGGCCGGTTCGCTCCTGGTGTTCAGGCTGAAGTGGACAAAGTCTTGGCGGAAACGGGACTGAGTGCGCTGCCGGAAGAAGAATACGATGTCGTGGCGGTAGTGGGAGGTCCCTGTAAGTTAAAGCGGCGCGTGAATCGCGAAGGAACGGTCGAAGTCGAAGGAGTGAAAGCCAAGGTCGAGGCCGAAAGCTGGGAGCCGGTGGACGCCGTCTTGGTGAATATCGTGGCTCTGCGTTGTGGGCCCGTCGCCGTCGCTGTCGACGCGAAATCTGCTGCTGCGGCATCCGGATCAGGGAGTGCTGCACCGCTCGTGGGTTGGGGCAGTGGCAAATGGTTTGCGTTGTTGATTGGATTGATCGGGGCGGGGCTAGCTCTGATGAAAGCGAATTTCCCGCCGCTGGTGAGCCTGCCGCAGGTCCAGCAGTTACGTGCCAAGGTGGGGGAAGAGAATCTCGGAAAAATTGGAGCACTGCTGGCGATCATCGGAGTTTACGGACTGATTCGTGGCTGGTTGTTCTATGGCTTGTTGGTTACCGGAACGCTTGCCGTTGCTGGAACTTTCGCCGGTTCGGATACGCTGGTGGCTTTGGGCGTTCTGAAGCCCGCTTGGGTCGAGAAAATGAGGCCCTACGGGACGGTGATTGGGCTGGCCTGTGGTGCGGCTGCGATTCTGCAGTTGGTGACAGGTGGAGTTTTGCGAATCATTTAACGGGGGCGGCGATGCATTACCTCCGTCTCGGTAAATGCGGACTATGATTGTCAGCCGAGCCTTGTCGTTCTAAATTGTCCGGAGTGAGTGGATCTGCCATTCACTCCGGATTTGTTTTTTGAGATGCACGATAAGCCGCAATGGAGCCCTGGGGGACGTTGCGGCAGAGTGGGAACGGGATCCATGTCAGCGCCTCGCCCGTCGAAGATCAAAGTGGTTGTCACCCCGGCCGACAGTGCTCCTGTCGTTTCTAAGGGCCGGTTTCGCTGGGACTGGTTGCCGGCGGGCTTGCTGCTATGGATGTTTCTGGCCTGTTGCTTCCCGCTGTTTGATACTGATCTATTCTGGCACCTGAAAACGGGTGAATGGATTCTGGAGAATTTTTCGATACCCGGCTACGACCTCTATACGTTCACCGATTTCGATAAACGTTGGGTCGATTTGCATTGGGGTTTTCAAGTGGGAGCGGCCCTTGTGTATCGCCTGGGAGGGGCCGATCTGTTGATTCTGGCGAAGGCCGCGATCTTGATGACGGCTTTGGGGATCGGATGCTATGCCGGGGGCGTTCATTTGCGCGGCTGGCAACGAGTTCTATGCTGGATCTTGCCTGCCATTACGATCAGTGGACGAGGGTACGAACGGCCGGAAATCATTACCTTGTTGTGCCTGTCCAGCTGGCTCTGGATTGTGACTCGTCTCGAACAACGCCCACGGCTGATTTGGTTATTGCCGGTCTTGCAAGTCTTTTGGATCAACTGCCACGCCCTATATATCCTGGGATTGATCGTGGGCGGATGCTATGCCGTGGACTATGTCATTCGGGCGTATGCCGGCGGCACTTGGGGGCTCGCAGAGTCTGCTGACAACCCCACGCCGTCGACGGCCATTCGAGCCGCGGGGTTGTGCGTCGCGGCCGCACTGGTCAATCCGTACTTCGAGGAAGGGGCGCTATTCCCCTTGATCTTGTTTCGTAAATTCACAGTGGAGCAGGACTTTTATTCCACGCGAATCGGCGAGTTCCAGCCGCCAATCGACTTTCTCCTGAAGAACGGCTTCATCAATCTGTATCTGAACGCCGAGATTTTGCTGTGGCTGGCGGCGGCGATATCGTTTGTCTGGCTGGCGGCACGTGGCAAGTGGAGCATCTTTCGGTCGATCTTGTTTGCAGGCTTTTCGTACTTGGCCTGGAAGGCTAGCCGGAATACCAACATTTTCTCGATTGTGGCCGGTTTCGTGCTCGCCGAGAATGTCAGCGAGATCGTCGCACGAGCCCCGTCGGCTGACCACGTTGAGCGACCGCGAACGGGGTGGTCGCTGGGGGCCGAGCGTGGCGTGGCGCTAATGCTGTTGCTGATGGTCGTGGCTGTTGTCACTGGCGAGTGGAATAACTGGGGTGAAAAGATTCGGCCCTTCCGGTTGGGGGAAGCTCGTGAATGGTTCCCGCACCAGGCCGCCAAGTTCATGGGGCAGCCCGGTTTTCCTGATCGCGTGTTCGCGGCGAACTTTGGAGTCGCTTCGGTCTATTCCTACCACAACGGACCTGACGGAAAAGTGTTCATGGATGGGCGGCTGGAGGTTTGCACTCGCGAGACGTTTGAACGCTTTGGCGAGATCAGTCTTCGGATGGGGCACGCCGACCCCAGCTGGACGGAACTGCTGCGTGACAAGGAAGGAAAGTTGCCGGCAGTGATGCTCGATTCCCGCCACTCTCGCGAGATGATCTCCGGAGCCATGAACACTCCGGGGTGGCGCTTGGTGTATGCTGACCCGTCGTGTGCGGTGTTCTTCGACGAGAAAGCTGCCGACGCACTGAAGCTGCCACCAGTTAGCCCCGACCCGTTGCGTTACCCACCAAAACTGGGGTAGGGGACCTGCTGAAAACGCCACGAAAAAGATCTCACGCAAAGGCGCGAAGGCGCCAAGAGTGGGAACGTTTTTGTTCTGTTGAGCTCCGGAACTTCGCGTCTTGGCGCCTTTGCGTGAGATTATTTGCTTGGCTTTAGGCCAGGCCGCGGATCGGTTTGCCGAAGGGGAGAATGGGCATTGGACGGCCTTGGTGGTCCGGGAAGGTGCGTTCGGGATCAATGCCCAGGTGCTGATAGACAGTGGCCCACAGATCGTTGGGCGTCATCGGACAGTCTTTGGGATGCTCGCCGCGGGAATTGGTGGAGCCGATGACCTGGCCCATGCGAAGTCCGCCGCCCGAGATCAGCAGAGACATGGCCTGCGGCCAGTGATCGCGGCCGGGTTGTTTCACGCCAGTCTGCGATCCAACGGTGTTTTCAATCCGTGGTGTTCGGCCAAATTCACCCGTCACGACCAGCAGCACGCGTTTGTCGAGGCCGCGGTCGTAGAGATCTTCAATCAGTGCCGTGACCGCCTGATCGTAGATCGGCAAGCGGGCTCGCAGATCGTCGTACATGTGGCAATTGACGGCGTGCGAATCCCAGTTGTAGGTTCCTTGTTTGAGGAACGGGATACCTGATTGGTAGGGATTTTCCATGAGGACCGTGACAAAACTCGAACCGGCTTCGACGAGCCGCCGGGCCATCAACATCCGCGAACCCCAAGCGTGTTTGCCGTAACGTTGACGCAAGGTTTCCGGTTCTTGGGACAAGTCGAAGGCCAGCCGTGCCTTGTCATGAGTCAACAGGTCGAGAGCCCGTTTGTTGAACTGATCCATCGAACTCATCAGGCCGCCGGTATCCACGGCACGGCGCATGCGATCAAACCCGCTCAGCAAACTTAAGCGGTCATCAAGGCGGCCGGTGACTTCGGGTAACGGCACTACGTTGGGGACTTTAAAGTTCGCGATGGTGGGGTCACCGGGGACCGCAAACGGAACGTAGGACGGTCCCAGATACGCCGAGCCAAACGCGAAGACATCGGCACCTTCGCGTCCGCCATCCGCCAGATTGATGTAATTCGGAACGCCGACCATCCGATTTTCACGGCATTTGGCGATGATTCCGCCGGCCATCGGATTGTCGTTGACGGTGTCCACGGGCGACTTGGGAATGCGGCCGGTGAGAAACCGTTTGTGGCCGCCGCCGTGGTCGGCGAATTCGTGGGCGATGGACCGCACGATGCTGTATTTGTGAGCGATCTTGGCGTGCAAGGGCATCAGCTCGCACACGTCTAGGCCGGAAACGTTAGTCGGAATGGGATGGAGCTCGCCCCGATAGTCGCTTGGGGCTTGCGGCTTCATGTCGTACATTTCCATGTGGGGCGGGCCACCCGGCAACCACACAAAAATAATCGACGTGTCCGATTCCGACCGATTTTCCCCCGCTTCTGCGCGTAAACGGAGCAATTCCGGCAACGTGATGCCGCCCAAGCCCAGCATGCCGACGCGCAAGAATTCGCGACGTGAGACCGGCCCCGGACATTTCGCCTGAACGTGATGCATGAAATACCTTCGCACAATGAGCAGCCACTGGGCAAGCAACGCAAGCGGAATGGTCGGCAGGCAAACAGGATCTAACGGGACGCAGTTTGTTCAGCCGAGTTTACCAGTCATCAACGCGCGTGTCATCTCTGAAAACCACTTGTCGACATTAATTCAGTAGTTCTTTGCTTGCCAACCTTAAAAGGCTCCGACACGGGGCGGATTGCGACGCCTCGCGATGGAACGGTTGTTCGATGCTTAGTGCTGTGTCACAGCTAAGAATTCGGATTGCGTGCCACTGCTTTGCGACCGTACTCGGTCGTTAAGCA
>JAZKFE010000034.1:0-5653 GCA_040386595.1 Planctomycetota bacterium
CATTAACCGTCACAGGGACTCCCTGTGTTGAGATTAGCCCGCAAAGCCCGTTTCGGCCGGATCTAGCCCTCATCTTCGTTTCACTGCAGGCCCAATATGACACGCTCATTGGACAGCACGTTTTCGCGTCGTGATTGGTTGCGCTATGCCGGCCTGGGGTTGCTCGGGGCATCTGGTTCCGGTTGGTTTCCGTTGTTGGCGGATGACTTAGCGAAACGTCAGGGGCGTAGTCGCTCGGTCATCTTGTTGTGGATGTCTGGCGGACCGAGTCAGCTCGATACGTTTGATCCGAAGCCCGAGCACAAAAATGGCGGTGAGTTTAAACCCATCGATACGTCGGTCCCGGGGATTCAAATTTGCCAGCATCTGCCCAAATTGGCACAGCAGATGGAACATCTGAGTCTGGTCCGCTCGATGAGCACCAAAGAAGGGGACCATGGCCGGGCGACGTATTTGTTGCGAACGGGATACCTGCCGCAAGGTCCCGTGAAGTACCCGACCTTAGGGGCATCGTTAAGTAAAGAGCTGGGGCAGGAGACGGCCGAACTACCCAACTTTGTCAGCATTGCGCCGCAACGGTTCCTCAGTCCGGCGGCATTTGGGCCGGGGTTCCTTGGGCCGAAGTACGCGCCGCTGACGGTTGGCAACGCGGCCCGCGGCGGCCGTCCGGGCATGGCCGAGACTGAGCAGTTGACTGTTAAAAATCTCAGCCTGCCAAAGGCGGTGACTGCCGACCAGTTTGACTCACGATTGGAATTATTGAAAAACCTCGAATCGGACTTCCAGGCCAATCACCCGGGACTCACGCCGCAATCGCATCGCAATGCCTATCAACAGGCGGTCAAGATGATGCGTTCGGAGACGGTCAAAGCCTTTCAACTGGACGAAGAGCCGGCCGAATTGCGGGATGCTTACGGTCGCAATAACTTCGGTCAAGGCTGTCTTCTAGCCCGCCGGTTGGTCGAGCGAAACGTGCCGTTTATCGAAGTCACGTTAAGTGAAGCCGCCAATCAAGGGGGCATCGGCTGGGACACGCACACCAACAATTTTCCGGCCCTGACGGCGTTGTGCGGGGTGCTGGATGCGGCCTGGTCGACGTTGTTGACCGACCTGAAATCACGTGGTTTGCTGGAATCGACGCTCATCGTGTGGATGGGTGAGTTCGGCCGCACCCCGGTCATCAACGGCAATGCGGGTCGCGATCACTTCCCGGTCGCTTGGTCGACCGTCTTGAGCGGCGGTGGAATTCGTGGCGGTCAAGTGGTCGGACAAACGGCCGCCGACGGGATGACGGTCAAAGACAAGCCGATCGCCACGGCCGATTTGCTGGCGACCGTCTGCCAGGCCGTCGGAGTCGATCACCTGACGCAAAACGTGTCAAACGTCGGCCGACCGATTCGGTTGGTCGATCTCGATGCGAAACCGCTGCAGGAATTACTCGCTGCAACTCCCGTAAAATGAGGCCCCGCACGGCATTCTTGTTGACGACCTTCTGTGTTCTCCGTGCCTTGTGTGTTGAGGATCTCTGCACCTGGGTTTCGTTTGCTCGAATCGGCGACTCTCGTAATACTGAGTCCTACGCTTCCGCCGGGATTGTTTTCCGAGTGAAACGCGAAACGATTCTGATGAGATCCTGATGTTGCCTCCGATTGTTTTGGCCTCCCGTTCGCCACGGCGTATTGAGCTGTAGCGGTTGATTGTTCCGCCGGATCGCATTCTGGTGCGGCCCCCTCCGTCGTCCGAGGAAGAATCGTTTGACGGGTTGCATTCTCTACCCGCGATCATGCAGCAGCTGCTACGTATCGCGAGTCATAAGTACCAGCAGACGCTCGAAATGCTGCAACAAGAGGGGCTGTCGTTTGCCGCTTTGATTGCGGCTGATACCGTCGTTGTGGCCAAGGATGCCGATGCACGACCGGTGGTTTTGGGGCAGCCGCCAGCGGGCCCCGAACAGAGCGCACTGGTTCGCCAGTGGTTCCGCGAGTATTATGCGGATCGCGAACATCAGGTTTTCACCGGTGTCTGTCTGGCTGTGAACTCCCCAAATGGTTTGGTGACGAAGACTTTCGTTACCATCTCGACGGTGAGGTTTCTGGCCGATGTCGAGACGTGGCTGGACTGGTATTTGGAGACTGGCGAGTCTGCCGGTAAAGCGGGTGGCTATGCCTTGCAGGGAGCCGGAAGCCTGTTCGTGGATCAAGTAACCGGTAGCCTATCGAACGTGGTGGGGCTGCCAATTCGGGAAGTCAAAGCGGCACTGGTGGAGCTAGGGTTATTTCATGTCGGCAACGGAAATTGAATGTGAAACCCAATCGGCAGCGGCTGCCCTCCCCGATTTAACCCGGCCCTTCCCTGAAGAATCACCTGATATTGCGATCGGGCCGCTGCAGATCCCCACCCGGTATTTTCTAGCGCCGTTGGCGGGCTACACGCATCTGGCATTCCGACAAGTGCTCCGCGAACGAGGGGGCTTGGGACTGGCGACGACCGACTTGGTGCAGGCCGTCCATCTGGTCCACAAGCATCGCAAATCGCTGGAATTGATCGCCACGAACGACGTCGACAAGCCCCTGTCGGTACAAATCTACGGCAGCAAGCATCACGAAATGGTGCCCGCTGCGCAAATGCTGGAAGCGAAAGGCTATTCCGCCATCGACATCAACATGGGTTGTCCCATGGCCAAGATTGTCGGAACGGGGGGCGGTGCCCGGTTGATGTGCGATACCGACAACGCTTTGAAGTTGATCGAATCGATCGTCTCGTCGGTGAAGATTCCCGTGACCGTCAAAATGCGATTGGGGTGGGATCGCGAGAACATCACCGCGCCGGTCTTGGCTCGGGAATTTGAAAAGATTGGTGTCGCGGCCATTACCATTCACGGTCGTACCCGGGCGCAGGGCTTTTCCGGTAAGGCAGACTTATCCGGCATCAAGGCCGTGGTGGAAGCGGTCGAAAAAATCCCGGTGGTCGGTAACGGAGACGTCCGCACGGTCGAGCAGGCGTTCCACATGCGGCGTTATACCGGTTGCGATGCCGTCGCGATTGGACGTGGTGCGATGCTCGATCCGTGGCTGTATCATCGCATTGACCGTGCCAATCAGGGGCTCACGGAACCGTGGGAACCACCCGTCGAAGAGCAGCTGAGCTTTCTGCGTCGTCATTTCTATTTGATGATCGATCAGCACGGAGAAGAACGGAGCTGCGTCGAGTTCCGTAAGTTTGGCATGTGGTACGGTGCCCGTCTGGGCATTCCTGAAGACCTAGAAAAACGCTTCCAGAACTTCTGGAGCATCCAGGAATTTGAGGCCAATGTGGCCGAACTGCGCGAGCGTCACGGGACCCGCACCAGTCCCATTCCTACCGCCGATATCAAGGTCCCCAACGGACCGATTTCGCACTGGTAAGTGGGCGAATTGCTCCGACTGCGTTGTTAGAATGCCTTTGCGGCGATGGATTGCCGCGCTCTAAAATCTTGCCGATCCGTGGCCGTGTATTGAATCAGCGGCCCGCGTCTGGCACGATACACGGCTCGTTGCGCGAGACATTCTGTCCGTGGCAACGGCACGATCGATCAACGCATTCTGTTCAACAATTCAGTCACTTGGAGCTCTCCCCAAGATGGGTGCCACCCGTTCATTCAAACAGGAATTGGTTTCAGTTTTTGGTCAGCCGGTGGCCGAGAACCCGACGCAGGCCATGATTGAAGCGGCCTTTCTCCATCATGGCTTAGAGTGGCGGTACCTGACCATTGAGGTGGCCCCACGAGACTTGGGAGCCGCCGTGGCCGGCTTGCGGGCCATGGGTTTTCGTGGTGGAAATCTGACGATTCCTCACAAGGTGGCCGTCATTCAGCATCTGGATGGACTGTCCGAAGCCGCCGAATTGATGGGCGCGGTCAATTGTATTGTACGCGATGGCGATCGGCTGATTGGGGAAAACACCGACGGCAAAGGGTTCGTCCAGTCGCTGCGTGAAGTGACAAATCCGCAAGGGAAGCGTGTCGTGATTTTGGGAGCTGGCGGGGCGGCGCGAGCGATGGCCGTCGAACTGGCATTGGCTGGTGTGGCCGAGATCACCATCGTCAATCGCGATGCCGGCCGCGGTCAATCACTCGCGGATTTGCTGGTGCAGCGAAAATTGGCGGCTGCCCGCTATGTCCCGTGGGATGGGGATTTTTCTGTACCAGCGGACACTGACGTGGTGATCAATGCGACCTCGATTGGTCTCTTCCCCGATGTTGACGCGCGGGTGTCGCTCAATACGAATTCATTGAAACCAAATATGATTGTTGCCGATGTTATTCCCAACCCCCCGCAGACTCGGCTGGTGCGCGAAGCCCGTGCGCGGGGTTGCGTCGTATTAGATGGTTTGGGGATGCTGGTGAATCAAGGGGTGATTGGGTTCCGGTTGTGGACTGGTGTGGATCCTGACCCCAGCGTCATGCGTCGGGCACTGGAAGAGGTGTTTGCGGGATAACCGGAGCACCACCAATTGCTGTTGCCAACCGTCCAGTTCCCGCGTCATGCTGGAATTGGACTGCAAAAAGCGAAGATCGGATAGCTGCAGAAGCGACAACACGTTTGGTCTCACGATCATTGTTGTAGACGTTTCTTTGTACTATATACCGTGGGCCGTTCCCGTATTGTGGTGGTCTGATCATGTTACGATCTGCTTTTTTGTTGTCCTTGGGAGTGGTTCTCTCCTGGAATCCCTTGGCGTTGTTGGCGGCGGAGCCGGCGGTTTCGAATGCGCCTGTCGAGCTACTCTGGCCCAAAGGGGCCCCGAACGCCGCGGGGACCAATCCTGAGGACATCCCCTCCTTGACGATTTTTCGTCCGGCCGAGGGCACCGCCAACGGGGCCGTTGTGGTGATTTGCCCGGGTGGTGGTTACGGTCACCTGGCGGAAGGGCATGAAGGTCGCGATGTCGCGGCGTGGTTGAATACGTTGGGAGTGACCGGCTGTGTTTTGAAATACCGGTTGGCCCCCCGTTATCGCCATCCAGCCCCGATTCAAGATGCGCAACGGGCCATTCGACTGGTGCGATCGCATGCCGCCGAGTGGAAGATTGATCCCCAACGCGTCGGTATTTTAGGGTTTTCCGCCGGCGGTCACTTAGCGTCGACCGCAGGAACGCATTACGATCTCGGCGATTCCGAGGCGACTGATCCGATCGACAAGCTCAGCTGCCGTCCCGATTTGCTGGTGCTGTGTTATCCAGTGATTTCCCTGTCTTCGCCCTACACACATGTGGGGTCTCGCAACAATCTGTTGGGAGCCAACGCCGACCCCAAGTTGCTGGAAGGCTTGTCGAACGAGAAATATGTCACGCGTGACACTCCGCCGACGTTCCTGTTTCACACGTCCTCAGACACCGCTGTTCCACCAGAAAACAGTCTGATGTTCTACATGGCATTACATGCGAAGGGCGTGCCGGCAGAGCTGCACATTTACGAACAGGGCCGTCACGGAATTGGCCTCGCTCCGAAGGATCCTGTGCTGTCTTCCTGGCCCCTCCGCTGTTCGCAATGGATGGAAGCCCGCGGATTTTTCAAATCGGCCAAATGAAATCTTCGTTGTCGATGACGCTCCCGAAATTAAACCGCCCCGCGTGAAAGGGTCTGGCCGCGGGTGGCGATCTGGCAGGGCGGTGC
>JAZKFE010000035.1:0-2467 GCA_040386595.1 Planctomycetota bacterium
CGGCTGCCCGGTGAACTTTGCCTTCGGCTTCTGTCTGACCGGTGTGGAACGGCTGAAACGGGTCGGTGAAGTAGTGACTCAGGACCCCCGCGTTATAGATCGCTTCGGGCCATTCGCCCTGACTGAGTGACGCGACCGTCTTCTGATACCAATGACGGGCGGTCGACGTGGCACCACCCCAGAAGTTGTCTTCCACGTGCAGGACGTGATTCTTGAAGTCCTTGAACTCATTGTCAGGAGCTTTGGAACCCGTCAGATACTGCTCGTGATTGGCCAGAAAGAGATTCCCCCAGAGATCCGCCTGAGGTCCCCGGACAAACCGCAATGCATCCAACGCCAACTTATGGTGCGTGCTGGTGCAGCGGCTCGAAAAAATCAATCTCCACAACAACGACATGATCGCGACTCCGTCCGCGGCAACTTCCAGCCCGAGAATCCTTTCCAGGCCCAATCCGCAAGGAGTGTATCCGCAACCCCATGTTTCAGGAAATATCAGGTTGTAACAGCATACTGCCAAATCGGTTACAGCACGGTGAAGACCTCACCAGTCAGTTGAACGCGGAGCGACAGAACGAGGCACGTGGCGATGGCACATTGACTGGAATCGCCACGCGCCCTGCGTTTTGATTTCTGTGGACTATAGTATGGGTATGATGCGCAGCCTGAGAAGTAGGCCAACGGGTTGCGATACGCTCGGTTTACGGAGTTTGGAAATGTCCCAGAATGTTGCGAAGCGGTCCCTTGAGAACTCATTCGCCCGAATTGCGTTAGGGACATTGTGCCTGTTCGTAGGATCGATCGTGGGCTGCGGGCCGAACCCCGTCGCACAGGGAAAACCGGCACCGCCCGCTGGCCAGGCAGCCAAACCCGCAGGGATTCCGGTTGCAGGACAGGGGCAACCAGCTGCTGAGCCCGCCGACCAGAACGCTCCCGCTGGCAATCGCCCGGAACTCAAGACGCCGTTGGTCCGCGGACTATCCGAATTACTGAATACCAACCCGGCACTGGAAGACGACACCAAAGATCCCCTGCGCGATCAACTGCAGCAGGCCGACGATATCTTGTCTGTCCAAAAAAGTCAGAATCGCGCGGCCCTCCGGCAAATCAATCGTCAGCAACGGTCGCGGCGTGGCTCGTCGCCCCATATCGTGCTGATCGTCACCGACAACCTGGGACTCAGCGAACTGAACTGTTACGGCGACTCGGAGATCAAGACCCCCTACATCGATCAGTTGGCCAAGCTGGGGACGCGGATGACTCAGTTTTATGCCGGCAGCCCGGACCCGGTCGCCGCCCACTGGTGTCTGGCGGCGGGGCGACGTCCGGATGAGGCGAAGACGTGGTCGAACGGATCTCCGGTCTTGCAATCGGAAGACATCACGATTGCCGAAGTCATGTGGCAGGCAGGATACAACACCGCCCTGTTCGGCGATTGGGGCGTTGCGGGGTTACAGGGGCAAGCCACTCCCACGGATCAGGGATTTGATGAATGGCTGGGTGCCTTCGGCCCCATCGGCCAGCCGCAACCGTTTCCGGCCAGCCTGACACAAAATGGTAAATCACTCAAACTGACCAAGAATGCCGACGGCAAACAGGGGCAGTTGGCTCAAGATTTCTACGTGACCGAAGCGGCCGATTTCATGTCGCGTCACTATCGCCAACGTCCGCTATTTTTACAGATTTATCTGGCCGTCGAAGGTGCGACCGGAACTGCTGGCGAACCCAACGAATATGCCAGCAAACCATGGCCTGACAATATCAAGGCGCGAGCCGCCGCCATCACGCGGATGGACCAGGATGTGGGGAAACTGCTGAAGAAACTCGAGGAACTCAAGCAACTTTCGAACACGGTCTTCATCCTCACGAGCGCCACTGTGGGCCCCGTGCCGACCGAGGTCCCGAATGCGTCGGCGTCTCACAAAACGCTGCGAGGCGGGCCGGGCGAACTCTATGACGGCGGGTTGCGAGTCCCCTTCATCATCAGCGGCACGCGCCGTATTCCCGCCGGCCAAGCCTCGGCGGTGGTTTCTGCGGCCTGGGATCTCGCACCAACTCTCTATGAGTTAGTGGCCGCACAGAAGCGGCCCGTGCGCAAAGCCGGTCAATCGCTGCTGCCCTTGATCCGTTCCAGCAGCAAACTGCCGATACGATTTCTCTTTTGGGAGGCCAAGCATGGCGCTCCCGAAATTGCGGCCCGCTGGCAAAACTGGAAAGTGGTCCGGCACGCTGGCCAGCCGACCTTCGAGCTCTATGACCTGACAGTCGATCCCAGCGAGACGCAAGACATCGCGGCTCAGCATCCCGACGTCCTCGCCGAGATCCAGAAGCGAATCACACCGCCCACGAAATAGGCCCTTATCCGAACGTGGCCGTGGTGACGGAAGAGTTTTTTAGCCACGGATTCACACAGAATACGGTGGACCCCATTGTCTAGACCAGAAAACGGTTTTTATTAGAGAGACTGGCA
>JAZKFE010000036.1:0-5409 GCA_040386595.1 Planctomycetota bacterium
CTGGGCCATCTCCAGTCGTGCCACTGTTTTGCGACTGTACCCAGTCGTTAAGCAGTGCGGTCGAGATTCGTCTGTCCCTGAGTGAGTGCAAGGTGACACCGGCACTGCTTAACGACCGAGTACGGTCGCAAAGCAGTGGCACGAGAAGTGTGGAGCAGAACCCGTAAGGTTATTTAGGGCTTCGTCCCGATGCGATAGAGGTGCGATTGTGTACGCAGCAGCAAGGATTCGCCGATCACGGCCGGCGACGCCATCAATTGGCCTTCGAGCGTATTGACTGCGACTTCGTCATATTTTGCCCCCGGGCGAACGACCGTCGTTTTGCCTTCCTGGCTGTTGAAGTAGATCTTGCCATCCGCGTACAAGGGCGATGAGCAATAGTTGCCGGAAATCCGCTTGGTCCACAACATTTTGCCGTCGCTGGTTTTGGCACAGGTGGCGACCCCTTGATCGTTGATGAAGTAAATGGCATCTTCCACGACCAGCGGGGATGGCATCGTGGGAACTTGCTTGGAAATCTTCCAGGCGACGTGGCTGTCCGTTATATCCCCTTCACCATCCAGGCGGATCGCAATCAGTTCCGGCTTCATGAAACCGGTACAGACACAGACCAGATCCCCCACGACAACGGGGCATGGTGCATTGGAAAATCCCTCGCCATGTCGTACTCGCCAGAGCTCTTTCCCCGTGGCCGGATCGTAGGACACGACCCATTGAGCGGAGGGGCTCACGAGTTGGTCTCGGCCGGCCGCCTTGACCAGTAACGGGGTGGCATAGGCCTTGTGATAGTCTTGAACCTCACCGGTCAATTTGGGCCGCTTGGTCTTCCAGACTTCAGCCCCCGTCAGCTTGTTCAAGGCCACCACGTATTGTTGATCGGTTCCGTCACAGGGGATGATCATCAGATCGTTGTAGACTGCCGGAGTACTGCCGGCTCCGACCGCGAGGAGGGCGGGAAGCAACGTCTTCCACAGGACTTTCTTGGCGTCGGTATCAAACCCGACTGTCCCCAGTTCGCCGAAGTGGCAGAGTAAGAGATTCCCGTCGAGCGTCGGTGTGGGCGAGGCATAGCTGTTCAGAGAATGAATCTCTGGGGGATCGTTCACCGTCAAGAGTTCGGTGTCGCTGAGCAGTTTTCCCGAGGCAGCATCGATGCTGACGACTCGCAATGTGACTGACGCGAGAGGATTGGGTTTCTTGGCGTCCTTCTTCTCGGATTTCTCTTCGGCCGGTTTCTCTGCGATCTTCTCGGCCGGAACTTCGACGGCCGTGGTGAGCCAGATAATCCCGTCTGCGAACACCGGCGAGGACCAGGCTCGTCCCGGCACTGCGGTCTTCCACTGGACGTTGTCTTTTTCGCTCCAGGTGGCCGGCAGATTCTTCGCCTCGGCATGTCCCTGACCGCTTGGTCCGCGGAACTGGCGCCATTCCTCAGCGGTTAACGCAGACGTCAGTAAACCCCAACAGATTAAGCCAGTGAACAACGTTCTCATGGTGGGATCCATGTTCGGGATGGTGAAGCCGCCAAAAGTAGGCGGGCATCAGATTGCAGGTGCAGACACGGTGGGCGCAGTGCAACATGTTACCCAGATGGCAGGAGCGCAGCCAAGTCAGGGTGCTGGAAGCGGGAGGGGGAAATGACGAATGACGAAGCCAGAATGTCGAATGAATGACAAATGACTAAATCCGAATGACGAGATAAACGAGGCGAAATGGTGATGTCTCCACCCGGATGGGTAGCCCAGATTCTCGAATCTGGGTGAGCGGAGCGAACAAGAGGTTGGAGCTCCATCGACTCCACCCCCACAAGCGGCTCTTGGCGAGCCCGGCGGCGTCAGCCAAATGGCACTTACTTGTGAGCGGAATGGCGCTAGCCACCGGCTCTTCTCTGTCAGAAACATTGCAAAAGCCGGCGGCTAGCGCCGTGACGCTCACGAATCGAACGCAAAGTGAGTGCCATTTGGCGTGAGCCCCGGGATTCTTCGTCCTCCGTGGCCTGACTCTCCGAGTCGGGTCTTCTTCACTACGCAGAGAACCCGACTCGGAGAGTCAGGCTACGGCGGTGACTGGCGTTTGCGGCACCAGAAAACGTTGAGAAAACACCAACTTGGCCAGGCGGCGACGCAATTCAAAATGCGATGCCACCACAACATGCCGGCCGGGGCTGCGAGTGTCAGCAAGGAGGAAATTGGGAACGTGGGAAACAGGCCGCGGATGCGCTCCAGATCGAAGTGTTTCCCAAATAGCTGACGGTACTCGGCATAGGGACGGTCCCCTGGATGGCGATCGATACTGGAAGTTCTCAGCAGCCTGCCGGCGAACAGAAACGCGAGCCGGCTGGAGAAGTGGGCCAGATTCGGCACCGTCACCAGAAATTGCCCCTGGGGTGCCAGGACGCGCTCTATCTCGACGATGGCTCGAGGTTGATCTGGGAATTGGAGATGCTCGATGACATCCAGGGCCAGAACGACATCGAACGCTCCGGATTCGAACGGCAGCTGTGTGATGTCGCCGCGGCGGACAGCGTCAGATTCGTAATGCAGGTCCAGGCCGATGATGTTCGCGCCGCGAGCCCGGTATTCTTCGACCAGCAGCCCTTCACCGCAGCCAACATCCAGGATGCGGGCCGTGGGGGGAAGTGCATCCAGGAAGCGGCGTACGACCCGCTGCTTCTCGACATAAAGAGGGTAATAGGCCCAGCGCTTGTCGAGATGCCGGTGATAGTCGCCTCGTGCGGCGTATTCCCCGCTTCGTTCTGTCATCCCGATTGCCTACCCTCTGGTGTCCGCCAAACCTGGCTTCGATCACGCCATTCCGGCGTTATCGTACTGCCCGTTCGGGGTGCGAGGAAAGCCGGGCCGGCCGTTCGATCCGGAACAGGGTGGCGCGGTCCTCACGCGGCAGGATTGTCATATCTGCCAGAGGTGTCAGCTGCCAATGATTTTCTTCGGTGATCCGCTCGCGGAAGTAATCGGGCATGATGACCCATTGGGGTTGAGCTGCCAGAAGCTCTTGTGGATCTTGCAAGCGAATATGTTGATTGAGCTCATAGGCGATCAACGGGTGAGCATAGAAGACGACCAGCTTTTCCCCAGGAGGGACGTCCTGCCGCACCTGACTGACGAATGCTAGTACTTGGTTGTAGTCAGCCCGGCCACTGCGATGCAGCCAATGGTGATACACACCGTGCATGCAGATCATGCCTGCGGCGATGACTGCCATCGAGACCCGCTGCCGCTTCATGAAGCACCAGCTGGCGGCCGCTCCGCAGATGAACCCACCGGAAATCATCGCAATCACGGGAGTCTGTGTGGCCCAGGGAAACAGGACCGGTGAGGCCACCAGGCCCGCGCTGATCGGGTACATCACCCAGAAGGCTTGCGTCGTCAGCACCGGTTCCACGAGGTATCGCAGTCCCAGTCCCGCCAGCAGAAAGACCGCGGGATAGACGGGAAGCAAATGGTCGTGGCGTTTGATTGGAATTAGGCTGAGCAGCAGGAAGCTCAGGATGAACCAAATCATCACAAATTGAGCGTTGGTCCATTCGTTGCGGCGGCGAGACATCCAATAACCGATCCCCGCCAGAATGGGCCAGGGGGCGATGCGAGTCAGAAGATGTCCGACATAGTAGAAGAACGAACGGGCCTTGTCCGGATCCGCCATCCGCTCGCCGAGCTGCCAGCGAATGGCGGTGTGCTCGAAGCGTGGCATCTGACAGGCCAAAAACAACCAGATCCCGCAAATGACAAGGCAGGTGGCCAGGCCAGGGAGAAAACGTCGCCAGCCGACACGGCTGCTTAAGGCGTCGTGATGCCAGCCCCAGGCCAGCAGGAACAGTCCAAAGAACGCAGGCCCTAACGGCCCTTTGGTGAGTGCCGCGAGGGCCACAATGCCGCCGATGAGCGGAGATTTCCACCAGCTCCACGGAAGCCGCACCAGCAACGTGATGGCCAGCAACACAAAAAAGGCCAGCAACATGTCGGTCCGCGCGAACCACATCAGCTTGGAGAAATGATGTGATGCAATGCAGGTTAGACACGCATAGAAGGCGGCTCGTTCGTCGAAGAAATAACTGCCCAGCGAGTACAAACACACGAGCAATCCGCCCGCCGCGAGCAGCGACGGCAGCTTCATGGCCCATTCCGCGTGCGTATCGAACATCAGGCAGAAGGTGGCCGCCAGCCAGTTGTAGACGGGGGGCTTTGTCGAGACATCGCCATTGATCTCATACTGCACCAGCCAGTCGCCGTTTTGCAGAATATCCATGACGTAGCCCAGCTGCTTCACTTGATCGCCTTCCAGCAGATCCGTGGGAGCCGCGATTCTAAACGCGGCCAGCAGTCCAAACAGCATCACTAAGATGATCGGTCGATGGTACCACGACATTGTCGCGAGACATCCTTTTCCGCACGCAGAAGTCCCATTCATCCACCCGCACGCAGTCAAATTCCGCGGTGCGCAACCAGAGGCATCTCTGCAAAATGAATGCGGAGACGCCGGGGAAACTTCGGCTTGGGGGTTGTTTCAAGATCCGACTGGAAATCAACCCGGAGCGTTCGGGTAGTTTTATTGTAAAGGGGAATGATCGTGATACCGGGATTTGTGTCAAGCGAGGTTTTTCTGAACGAACATGCATGTAGTGTGGTGACAACCGTTTAAGCTTGTTCGACAGGAGGGGGAAATGACGAATGACGAAACCAGAATGTCGAATGAATGACCAATGCCCAAATCCAAATGACGAATCCGCGTGGAGAACTGGTGAGGCAGGCTCGAATTGGCTGACCTCGTCTTCTCGCGCGGACCGTGACGAGTTCCTCTCGTGATGATCGATATGTATACTGATTGCCACGTAGTGGCCGGCAGGCAGTCAATCGACTTCTGCCCGGCAAATCCTGATCGGCTCTGAAATTCTTGCGAGTTGCGAGTGGCCCATGAGCGAGCCTCGTCGAATTGCGATCGTCATGTCGCGAATGCCGCGGTTGATCGATCCCGGTTCGAACTGGTTGCGGGGGCTGCGAGCCGGCTTGCGGCGAATTTGTGATCGGCAGCAGATTTTGCTCGTCAGTCCAGGGACTGCGGGTTCGGACTTCGTTGTCCGTGGTGCCGAACGAATGCGAGTGTCGATGGAGCTGGCGACGGATATCGCGGTCGCGGAAGGTACCGCCGATGGGTTCGCGATTCGAGATCGACAACTGATTGCTCAAGCGGACGAGTTGCTGGTCTTGTCCATTCGTCCGCGAGGCAACATCCACCGACTGTTGCTCGAGCGACTGCAAACGCCCGACCAAAAAATCATCCTGGTCGATCTGCCCGACTTGCAGCCTCCGTCCGTTCGCGAATCCCTGTTGTCGCCAGGAGCCGAATTGTGGTCCCCTGATCCTGAGAGTCTGCGGCCGTTTGTGGATTCTG
>JAZKFE010000036.1:5419-11369 GCA_040386595.1 Planctomycetota bacterium
TTGCCTGGAGCGGACTGATACCTCGGGGCAACGTGAGTTGGTTCTCTCATTAGCTCCCCTGCCCCGCGACGATCTCGTCCCCTATCTGACGCACACGACACGCGCCTGCCCTGGACCCTGGCCGCAGCAGACGTCAGAGGATTATCTGGATAGCGTTCTGGATGATCGTCTTGGCGCCAGTCATTCCGCGTTTCACACGTTGCAGCGTATCGTCACGCAGCGCCGGTTGATTGGTTCGGGCAGGACGATTCGAGGTGGTTACCCGATGGTCAGCTTCACGGCGGCACCCGTTCGGGAATTGCCTGGTCTGCGATGCTTTCGCACACATCGAGCTCATTGGGACTTCGAGCCCTATGCGATCAGTATTCGGCGTGACGTTCTGGAACGGCGAGGTGTTCTGCCTGCAATCTATGGTGGCGAGAGTGTGTGGAATGATTTAACGGAATCTCAGCGACCGTTCTTTCAGTTCCGTGGAGATTCGGCAGATGTGGCCGGTGGCACGCGATCTCACGATTGGTCAATCGAACGGGAGTGGCGGCATCTGGGTGATTTGGATTTATCCGACCTGCAACCTGATGAGCTGACGGTACTGGTGCCGAACGCGGAAGCCGCCCGATGCCTCCAGCCGTATTCTCCGTGGCCCCTGACGTTGTGGCCCGCCGCCAGCGAAATTGGTTAATGACCGAAGTATCGGTTGGCTTCCCCCAAAATGATCTTGGACGATTCTGGGACATCTTCAGTCGTGCCACTGTTTCGCAACTGTACCCAGTTGTTAAGCAGTGCATTCCACGCCGTCCGGGCACTGCTTAACGACCGAGTACAGTTGCGAAACAGTGGCACGAGGCCTGTACCAGAATTACGCAAGGTGATTGAGGCGATTGTGGAACACTTGCCCGTGATCCCTCGGCGGCACCTTTGCCTTTCAAATGCGACCTGCTTAAGCTGACCAGATCTGCTGCTCACGTGATTATCATTCTTGAAGGAGTTCAACATGAGCGTCCTGGACCGTTTTCGTCTCGATGGCAAACGACTCTTAATTACAGGGGGTAGCCGCGGACTGGGCCGGGAGATGGCCTTGGCGATTGCGGAAGCGGGCGCCGATGTCATCTTGGTGGGCCGCGAGATCGAAAGTCTCGAGGAAACGGCGAAGGAAATCCGTGAGCGTGGTCGCAACGTCGATCTGATTCAGGCCGACGTCGGAATTCCCGCCGAAGCGGAACGCGCTTGTCAGGTGGCGTTGGAGAAGTACGCCCCGATCGACATTTTGATTAACAACGTTGGCGGTCGGCGGATCGACATTCCGACTGCGGATTTGCCATTAGAACAATGGCAACAGATTCTCGACCTGAATCTGACGAGTACCTTTCTCTGCACCAAATTGATTGGCGGCGCGATGGTGGCTCGCGGGGCCGGTGGCCGGATCATCAATATTGCGTCGATTTCAGGAATGGTCGCCAATCGTGGCATTGGTGGGCGGAGTTACGAAACCAGTAAAGCGGCCGTGATTCAATTCACCCGAACCGTGGCCGTCGACTGGGCTCCCTTTGGCGTCACGGCCAACGCGATCTGCCCCGGCGGCTTTATGACGGCCCCCAATGTTCGTTGGGCTGACCAGAACCCGGAGATCATCAATTCGTTCAAGACCCAGATTCCTCTGGGCGATTTCGGGCAACCGGAAGACTTGGGCCCCCTGGCGGTCTATCTGGCGAGCGACGCCAGTCGCTATATGACCGGTGCCACCCTGGTGATTGATGGTGGCTACACGTTGTTGTAGCCCGCGCCGCGATGTACGTGTGGTGAATCCCGGCTGACGCCCCCGTAGCCTGACTCTCTGAGTCGGGTTTTCTTCTTCGTAGTGAAAAAGAACCCGACTCGGAGAGTCAGGCTACGGGCTTCGCGACGACGACTCCGGATTCGAATGAGCCGCAACCTCTTGTTCGCTGCGCTCACCCAGATTCGAGAATCTGGGCTACCCGGGCGAGAGCATTCCCTGTGCGCCCGTACGTGTTCGTCATTCGGATTTGGTCATTTGTCATTCATTCGACATTCGTCATTTCCCCAGCAGCAGCCTGGGGCCCCCGATGTTGGCCTCCGAATTCCGACGAGAGCCGCAATCGCCGCAACAACGCGTTGCAATTGGGAAACTCTCCATAGATGGAAAAGTTTATCATAGCCGTCTTGTTGCGCGTGTTGAGTTTTGAGTTGCGAGCCCGTTCATCGAAGAGTTGTATCTCATTAACTTAAAGCAACTTGCGTTTCGCTCGGAACGCCTCTTTCGGCTGGCAATGCGGAAATGCTCAAGGCCTTAACTTTCTGACCGCGGTCCGAATTTAAAGTCGCTACAGTCGCTATAGGTGGCATGGGCGTTGTAAGAGTTGGAAACGATTCATTGGGATTCTTGCGGGCATCCGATACCAGCTTCGTGAATATAGGCCAGCGGTGCGCGAGGTCGGGGCAATTTACTCAGAGCCCGTTTTGAAGAGGACACCTCAGGTAGACAAGGTGGTTGTTACCCCTTGGTCGTCTGAGCGTTTCCTCATTCAAGATCTCGCCGTGCCTGCCAGCAGTGGGACAAGAGAGACAATCAAGATTTAGCCGTTTCAGTCAGCCAGCCGCCTCAAGGATCGAGTCGGCTGAAAATGTGTTCTCAACGATTGATCGCGGTGTCGTGAGTCAAAACCACGACGCACGCTCTATCTCGTTGACACGTCGAGGGACCTTTACGGGAGGCAGTGAATGCTGCCGCCGAATTCCGTGATGGTCAAAACAGGAGCAACATCGGATGTTGAGACAATCTCTTTCACCAACTGCTTGCCTCTCATGGTGGCACAGGGCCTTGCGGACCGGAAGCGTGAGTTGCTTCCTGTTTAGCAGCCTGATTGTGTCGGCACTTCCGTTAGCCGCTCAACCTCCCCAGCGGATGGCTCAGCAACTACCGCCCAGCATGGATGACGCGGAAGAGCTGCCCGACGCGGTCGACGTACCGGACCAAGTCCGGTCCATGCCGCGAATCAATGCCGAGCTGGAAGTGGTCCACCGTCGCAGTCAGGTCGTGGTGTTCAAGGGCCGCGTGGCTCGGGTGCACGTCACGGATCCTTCGGTGGCCGACTATGTCCTGTATAGCCCCACCGAGATGGGTGTGATCGGGACCTCCATCGGTACCACAACGGTTCTGGTGTGGTTCGAAGGTGAGAACGAAGCCGATCCGTTGATCTATCTGGTGACCGTAACTCGCGACCCCGGTTTGGAAGAATCCGCACGGATTGACTATGGCAAGCTGGAGAAGAAGCTGGCCATTCTGTTCCCCAATAGCAAAGTCTACCTGATCCCGATGTCTACCAAGATCATCGTGAAGGGGCAGGCTCGCGATAGTGAAGAAGCCTCTTGGATTCTGCAAATCATTCGAGGTGAGGTCATCACTCAACTGGGAGCCTTGGCTGGTCCGCAATATGCCTTGGGACTGGGGGGAGCGGGCAACGGTGGATATGCCGCGGGGACCGGCGGTGGCTGGGGTGGCGGCGGACTGGGCGGGGCCGGGCTGGGTGGCGGCGGTTATGGAACTGGGATGAACGGGCGATTTAACGCCTTTGATAATACGTCCAACTGGATCATTAACATGTTAACCATCCCAGGTGATTTTCAGATCAACCTGCGGGTGCGCATTGTGGAATTGAATCGTTCGCAGCTTCGCCGTATGGGCGTCAATCTGCAGACGATATTTGCGAATGGCCGTGATGTGATTACGACCTCGCTGGCCGGAGCCATCTCGGGTGGTGGTGTCGGTGCTGGTGCTGGCGGATTGCAGGGGGTGTTTGAAGCGGGCGACATCTCGATTTTGATCAATGCTCTGCGATCAAACGGAACGGCCCGGATCTTGACCGAACCCAACCTGACTGTGTTGAGCGGTCATGATGCGACGGTGCTATCCGGTGGTGAATTCGCGGTGCCGACGATCGTGGGGATCAACGGTGTCGGTGGGCAACAGACGGTCTTCCGCGGGTTCGGTGTGTCGTTGCTCGTCACGCCGACCATCATTGACAAAGATCTGATCCGGATGCGAATCCGTCCTGAATACAGTGAATTGAGCGGTCAATCGTCGGGTGGTATCCCCGGTTTGAATACGCGGCGTGTGGATACCACGGTCCAGTTACGAGAAGGTCAAACGATCGTCCTGGCCGGGTTGCTGTCGTATCGTGCTCGGACAGAAGTCGCGGGTCTCCCCTTCCTGGGTGGGTTGCCGCTGATCGGTCCGTTGCTGTTCCAGGCTAAGCGAGCGACGGAAGACGAGAACGAATTGCTGATCATGGTCTCGCCGGAAATCGTTCGTCCGATGGATGCCGATGAAGTTCCGCCGATGCCTGGGTTTGAAGTGACGCAGCCGGACGACAAGATGCTGCTGCACTACGGATTCTCGCAAGGAAACAACGACACCAACGTCTACCAGTTGGCTCCTTATGGTCATGGTTCCGGTGTGGGTGTCCCGATCGGCTATGGTCAGTTCAATCCGCAGGCGTCATCACCCAGCTACACACCGGCTCCGGGTGGAGCGGGTGCTGGTGGGGCTCCGAACAATGGTCCTGCTTGGGACCCGGCTCAAAGTTCACGTTACCCCGCGGCTCCGATGCAGAATGGCGGACGTGGTGGCTATTCACCGCCTCCGGGTTATGGCCCTCCGGGGGGCAATGGACAGCCAGGATATAACGCACCCGGATCGACCGCGAATCGGACGAGTGCTCAGGCCAATCCGCGACGAGTCATGACAATTCCGCAGATGCTGCGAGGCTCGGGCCAGTCGAACCAGACGCAGGCGACACAAACTGGTTACTCGTCACAGCAAGGTGGCAGTTACCGGTAAATCGGACCGCCCTCGGCCAATTCCTGCGGATGATTGGCCGAGTCCTGAACCCCAGACCGTACCGCGATCCGATCTACGAGATACCACAGAAATCGGCAGTGTTTCAGTCCATTGAGCGACGTTATTAGGACGCTCGCTGAGGTTGGCTGACTGCCGCAGAACCTGGATTTTGGCGGCCGATGTGAATCGGTTTCCAAGATCGAAATGTCCGCGTGACTACGCGAAGTGAGGCTTAGAATGACAGCCCAACATCCGAAGAATCCCCGCCGTACCACCGCGGCATTGCTCGTTGCGGCATTGGCTGGAGGCTGCTGTTGCCCTGGCCCCTTCAGTGGGGGGCACCTGAGCATGCCTTCGTGTAGCATCGCGAATCATTCGCGGAATATGGTTCCCGAGCGGTACCCGTTGGGAAGCGTGATCCGGTCGCACTTGCACACGCAACAAACCAACGCGGAAGCGACCGACTTCGTCTTCAACCTGGTGCACTTCACCGGCGAGACAGCCCATTTGACGCCGGATGGCAAGGACCATTTGATGGAAGTGGCGGCACGGATGCGCAGTACGCCCTTCCCGGTGTTGATCGAACGGACGCCGAACAACGCGAATCCTCAGCTGGATGCCGAACGCCGCGTGGTTGTGGCCCGCTATCTGGCGGACCTGGGGAATCCCGATTCGGATCAACGGACCATCGTGGCTGTGCCGTACGATCGCGGGTTCAACTCGTACGAAGGTGAGTCGGACTACTACACCAACTTCAACTTCCGTGGCGGCAATAACAACGGCAACGGCGGCGGAGCCACCGGCTTTGGCGGCTCAGGCCTGGGCAACGGTGCTGGCGGCGGGTTCTATTAATATTGCAGGCACAAGGCGCGTCGCAACATGACCGCCGATACGTGTTGAAACGTCAGCGAGTGCATCCCTTCGAACAATTCGAGGAATGCACTCGCTGGCGTTTTTTCGTATGCGTTATGTCAGATGTTCTGCGGCCCGGAGGGGCTGGCTCCTCCGGGGCGGCACCGTGAAGGATTTTGGGAGGGTGAGGCTCCTGCCGAACCGCTCAGTCTTGCGAGTCCCAGGAGACCAAGCGGTTCGGCA
>JAZKFE010000037.1:0-7781 GCA_040386595.1 Planctomycetota bacterium
CAGTCTCTCTAATAAAAACCGTTTTCTGGTCTAGACAATGGGGTCCACCGTAGACCTTAGCCGTGGCTGCAAACCCACGGTCCTTACCACAGACGAAACCAAGCCCTAAAGGGGCGACACCGTGAAGGGTTTTGGAACGCAAATTCTAAAGAGATCTTGAATTCCTGGTGATTCGAATCCTGGGGAGGGTGAGGCTCCTGCCGAACCGCTTCGTCTACCGAAGGCCGGAAGACTTAGCGGTTCGGCAGGAGCCTCACCCTCCCAGAATCCTTCACGGCGTTGCCTAAAGGGGCGACACTCTGCAGTTTCCCCAGGTGTCGTCCCTATCGGGACTGAATTGCGTTGCTAGAAACGATTATTGACACGACTCTCTGCTCTCATAATTCCGTGTTCAATCCGCGTTTCTCCGTAGCGAAAACTCTTTTCGTCAGCCACCGCGGCCACGAAGAGCATCTTTCAAAACTCAGTGCTCTCCGTGTCTCCGGGGTGCAACTTCTGCTGACTACTTTTTGAGATCAAAAACGATCGTATCCGTTCCCTCTTCGGGGATTTCGGCGGTCAGGTCCGACTTGGTCGAAATGCCATAGCGTTCAGGAATCACCGAAACCACGAAAATCGGGGCCGGGTCATCGGCGTTTCCCGTAGTTGCTGACTGCTTCGGCATCTCCGTCTTCGTGATGGTGACAGAATACGTTCCAGGCACCGCTCCTAAATCGGGAGGGAAGGTTTTGAGTTCGAATTTCCCTTCGCTGTCAGTCAGCGCGGACGCCCCGATCCCACCGGGAGCGGTGGGCTGGAACACGACAATCGCTCCTTCTAATGGTTTCTCTTGAAAAGTCACCACTCCGCTGACTGGTGTCGTCGCCGGACGGGCGTCCTTCCAATGATCCGATGGTTCCCCACAACCGCAGATCACCAAGGTGATCACCATTAGCAGCTCTTGAACTTGAGCTCGCGCTCGAGACATATCGCTTCAACCTTCTTTCAATAGGTTCAAGCCCCATCAGCAACCAGTTCGCTCGACACATAAATATTTCGCGAAGATTCCAGGTACGAAATTCCCCGCCGGCAACGGTCGGCAAACTGGTTCATATTGGACCGATCATTAAAATTCGCTGACGACTTCACCACTCGCACGCGTCCCCAAAGCGCCCCAAACGCCGTACGGGCTGGGGCTGGAAGTTGTCACGTTGGGCAGCAGAGCCGCCTGGTTTCCGGCGTCGATGCTGTTGCTGATGAAACGCACGGCACCATCTGCCATCAGGGCATGTATGCCACCGACGTGACGACTCTCGGCACTATAGATACCGTCGCAATAGGAGGTCCCTCCATTGTTACTGAAGCAGCTGGCCGAATTCGGCGGAATCGCGGTGGAGAATGCCGTGAACGAGCCGGCACCGTCCGCCCAGCGGTAGGCTCGCGCGGGTTCGCCAACGTAGGCGCCCCCCGGATAGGATTTGGTGCTGGCATTCCACAGAGCGGCACAGGCCGCAGGGCTGGCTGTGCCACCGGCCAAAACGTTCTTGGCGATGATGCCAGGACCGTTCGCCGAGTCCGCACCCACCATCTCTGCCATGGCAATTGTATTGCTGGCACCATCTGTCACATCACGGAGTCCGTAACACGTCAAAGCAGCAAACAGGCCGCGACTTTGGACGGCCACGGGGTAGGCAGGTCTCGCGCAACCATTTCCCGCATGGCTGTCACCAGCGCTAAACATGTAGTTCTTCTTACCACGCGTATTCCCGGCGGTGTTTGGATCCAGTACTCCCGTGTCACTGGGACACTGCAGTACGGGAATGACTCGCGTCCAAGTACTATTGTTGTTGTACGGGGGGTTATCTCCCGGAAGGGTTTGAATTTCCTGGTAGAGAGGCCCCTGGTCAAGATACGGCAAGAGGAAGGCAATTCCGCTCAGACGAGACCGCTCACCACCACTGCTGAGAGTTCCCGTCCCGCCGCCGAAAGGAGGCAGTTTGTTGGACACATCGTGGTAGTTGTGCAGCGCCAACCCGAACTGTTTCAGGTTGTTTTTGCATTGGCTGCGGCGGGCCGCCTCCCGCGCCTGTTGCACCGCCGGCAGCAGCAGAGCGATCAGCACGGCAATGATCGCAATGACGACCAGCAGCTCAATCAGTGTGAATCCGATTCTCGAACGCTTGGACATGAACAGGTACTCCAATAATCACTTGCAAATGTTTTCAAAAAAGGAGGGCAAGGTAGGCCAATGCCAAGTTCTCGAAGCAAGCGTTGTGACTCGCTGCGGCCCGATTTGCCCGCCTGTATGTCGCAGGATCAGCGGAGTGCGTTACGCGTGATTTGGGAATTCATGGAAACTTCATATCCCCCGCCAAGCGATAGGCTTGGGGGGCTTTCGGTCGTGTGAATTCGCGGTTAAATCCTCTGTTCTACCAATTCGAAATAAGCCCAGGCCTTGACGACCTCGCAATCATGTAATATCAATTGTTACATGAAACACGACAGTCGATTATCAGGCGTGCTGCACGTCCTGCTGCACATGGCCGAGCAAAGTCACCCCGTGACTTCCGAGGTGCTCGCCAAAGCTATGAACACCAATCCCGTGGTCATCCGGCGGACCATGGCGGGTCTCCGAGAGCAGGGGTATGTGCGATCAGAAAAGGGGCATGGCGGCGGGTGGACGCTGGCCTGCGACTTGTCAAAGGTGACATTGCACGACATCTACACAGCACTCGGCAGCCCCTCGCTGCTGGCCATCGGAAATCGGACGGAAGCCCCTGATTGCCTGGTCGAGCAGGCGGTAAATGCCGCCCTTTCTCAAGCGTTCCACGATGCGGAAGCATTACTGTTATCACGCCTGGGCGAAGTGACACTGGCCATGCTCAGCGCCGACCTGCACGAACGCATCGTGGCTCGTGGCGGTTCGCATGACAGCCACGAGAACGCTCATGCGTCATGACGCAAACATCATCGGAGGACGCAGCGCCATGACATCGGACCCCATCCACAACGTGGCCAGGGATATTACGCCGCTCGCTAACACGCGGTCACTCTGCGTCTACCCGATCTGAAATTCTTGGAGTTTAAGTTATGAGCCAGCACATCTCCCCCTTCTCCGATCCCCAGGCCGTGGCCCAATACCGGGAGGGGCCGCCGCGTATCGTGCCCGGCTTCGCGGACTTACACCGCATGACGACTCTTCTGTTGGCCGAGCGAGCCCCCGCAGATGCCCGAATCCTGGTTCTGGGAGCAGGGGGCGGGTTGGAACTGAAGACGTTGGCGCAAGCCCACCCCGGTTGGACTTTCGACGGCGTGGATCCCTCCGCCGAGATGCTGAATCTGGCCGAACAGACACTCGAATCGCATGCCGCGCGGGCGCGTCTGCACCAGGGCTACATTGACGACGCTCCGGAAGGGCCATTCGATGCCGCGACCTGTCTGTTGACTCTGCACTTCGTGGCCCTGGAAGAGCGCCAACGCACGGTTGCTGAAGTTCACCGCCGCCTGCGATCCGGCGCACCGTTCGTGGTCGCCCACTTCAGCATTCCACAGGGTGCAGGTGAGCGAGCTCTCTGGCTGTCGCGCTATGCCGCGTTCGCCATCGCCTCGGGCGTTGATCCCGAGAAAGCGGCAAGCGCGTGCGCGGCGATCGACAAGCAACTGACCATTCTAACGCCAGAGCAGGACGAAGCGATCCTGCGTGCAGCCGGATTCTCGAACGTCAGCCTCTTCTATACCGGGTTCACCTTCCGCGGCTGGGTCGCCTACGCCTGATGATCGGCCCAGAGATCAGATAAAAGCTCGGGCGGGGACTCTAAATGAGCCCCTCCACCAAAACAGCGCGATAGTCGGCTCCGCGGAAACGGTGCTCCCGCGCCTCCCGATACGCGGGAGACTCATACCAGGCCTTGGCGTCCGCCATTGTCGGAAATTCGACGATGACGATTCCTTCCATTTCGGAACCTTCCCATACTTCCTGTCGCCCATAAGCGGCAAGAACGTTCATCGCATGCCCGGCCATCGATGCGGCGGCCTTGGGCGTATACGTTTCAAGTTCGGACTGGTTGCGAGTGGTCTCGCGAATAAAGATGGCGTAGGCAGACATAGAGCTCTCCTGATTGATGTGAGTGTGTCTGAAAGTTTAGATCGTCGGCACGGTCCCGCCATCAATGATGTATTCCGCGCCCGTAATGGCAGACGCACGATCCGAGGCCAGGAATGCGATGAGTTCCGCGACTTCTTCCGGTCGAGCAGGGCGACCTAGCGGAATTCCACCGAGCGAGTTCATCAATTCCGCCCGCGCGGTGGCCACGTCTGTTCCAGCTTGGGATGCCAACCTTTCAACGAGCGCGACCGCGGCTTCAGTCTCGGTGTAGCCGGGTGCGACGGAGTTCACACGAATTCCACAGGGACTCATCTCTTTTGACAGTCCCTTGCTGTAGTTCGTAAGTGCAGCCTTGGCTGCCGCATATGCCAACGTGGCTTCGAAGAGTGGCTGCAACCGTTGAATCGACGAGACATGGATGATGACGCCAGAGCCTTGCTGAACCATTGCCGGCAAGAAGCCTCGATCCAGGCGAACAGCCGAAAAGAGATTCAAATCGAGTGCCTGCTGCCAATGATCATCGTTCAGCGCCATCGCACCGCCCCCCGGGGCAGTGGAGCCGCCAGCAGAGTTGATAAGAATATCAAGGCCCCCGAGCCGGTCCAGGGTGCCCGCGATCACCCGGTCCACGCCGTCTCGGGAGCTAATGTCCGCCGCGATGAATTGCTTGGCCGAACAGTCAGCGGGGATGGTACGAGCCGTGCTAACCACTGTCGCCCCCGCCCGAATCAACCGGCGAACGACAGCCGCTCCGATGCCTTTAGTCCCACCCGTAACCAGGACTCGCTTATTGGTAAACTCGGTGGTCTCTGCGGCTTGTAGTGCGGGATTGCTCATCGTTGTCTCCTGAGGTATGAATTTCGGAGCAATTTGCTCCGTCTATCTCTCAGACACAACTGCCGACCGACTGTGACAACTCCTCGAGAAAATCTTCAATTCAGATGCAACGCCGCGCGAGCCTGCGGGCTTTCCAGCATCTTGCGAAGCCATTGGGCGTGATCCACCGGCTGCAGGAACGGGTGATCGCGGTAGATGGCGGCATATTGTCCCTCGACAACATCCTCGATATCACGAACCGTTTCGGTCGCGATATCCTTGATGTGCGCGACATGTCGCGGAACAAACTGCAGATCATGGGGATCGACGTGCCCCCGCTCGATGAAACCCTTGGTCTTCTTCGCACACCGGCAGGGGTTGTCCTTGTTCACGAGACCGCATTGGTTTTTCATGAAGCTGTAGAGATCGCGACGCGCGCGGGCCAAACATTGACGGAAATTGTCGGCGGTGATCTCAAGCACTTCGCCACCAATCGTGTCGCTGACGCCAAAAATCTCCCCCAGTGAGAAAATCAACCGCTGCTTGCGGTCCAGGCAGAGCAACATCCCCATCGTACAACTGACCTTGGCTTCTTCGACCAGCAGCGGCTCATCCACGGGGACCGTTTTCGGATCAGGCAGATCCAGGTCGGGCGTGTCGTTGATGGCGGCCCCATATTGAACGAACGTCAATTCTTGTGCTTCCGCGCTGCGGCGCTTCATGTTCAGGACGTGGTTCGCCACGATGCGATAGAGCCAGGTGCGGAACTTGCTTTCCCCCCTGAAAGTGCTGAGGCTAGTGATGACCTTGACGAGCACTTCCTGGGTGACTTCCTCGGCGTCGTGCGGCTGGAAGACCATGCGGATTGCGATGTTGTAGATCCAAGCCTGATGCCGCAGAATCAGCGTCTCCAACGCGACACAGTCCCCCTCTTTGGTACGTACAACCAATTCCGCATCAGTCAGGTGCCCCTCGGCAATCTCGCTGAATGGATTAAACATGATTGAGCTCCGTGGGGGAACGACGATAAATTGAAAACCATCCAGAACCTGTGACACGTTTGCCAAGCAAGTGTGACATACTTTCGGGCCAGAAACATCAAACAATTCCACAAGCTGTGATGCCAATCGAGTTTGCGATGCCCCCAAAATAACAAACCATCAGCGGCAATCGTCTTCCATGTCCCTCCTTATAAAAGTTGCTCGCATTAACCGTCTCTGATCCTTGATCGTTGGGCGGCTGGCCGACATGATGCTGTTACGCACTCGAAGACAACCTTTCGCCGGGACGACGCAGGGCTAACTGGCGTCCGGCAATCCTCGACATCGGGAGAATAGACGTTATGCGATCTTGGCCGAATCAGTTATTCATTAATGGCGAATGGGTTAATAGTGCTTCCGGCAAAACCTGGAGCGTGGTGAATCCCGCGACGGGCGAGACGCTGACGGATGTCGCTCTGGCTGACGCCGTCGATGTTGACCGTGCCGTGACCGCGGCCCGACGCGCATTTGACCAGGGCACATGGCCGGCGATGGATCCACTGCACCGTGGCCGATTGCTCTACAAGCTTGCGGAACGCATTCGCGAGTGTGTCGAAGACCTGGCCATGACCGACACGTTGAATATCGGCAAGCCCATCCGCGATACGCTCGGCTGGGATGCCCCCGTCTCTGCGGATCTGTTTGAAACTTATGCCGGCCTGCCTGACAAAATTGCAGGAAAATGCTACGGGACGTTCCCCGAGAGCATCACGATGCAGATCCGCGAGCCGATGGGAGTCATCGCCGCGATCGTTCCTTGGAACTACCCGGTTACCAATGCCGCCATCAAGCTGGCCCCGATTCTGGCCTGCGGCAATACCGTGGTGCTGAAGCCGTCTGAAGTCTCCCCCCTGTCGGCGTTGATGCTGGCCCAGCTGGCTCAGGAGGTGGGATTCCCTCCCGGAGTGATCAATGTCATTCACGGCACCGGGGCAGAAGCAGGAACAGCTCTGATCAATCATAAAGGTGTCGACAAGATCGCCTTTACGGGACGTCATCAAACCGGTGCCCAGATGCTGGAAGCCGCCAAGTCGGGCATGAAGGGTGTGCTGATGGAACTGGGTGGCAAGACCCCCAGTATCGTGTTCCCGGACGCCCCCTTGGACAACGTGGTGAACGGAGTGATCACCGGGATTTTCGTGAATCTGGGCCAAGTGTGCGTGGCTGGTTCGCGACTGCTGGTGCATGAGAGCCAGCACGATGAACTGCTGGCGCGAATCGTTGCCAAAGCCAAGGGCTTGCGGCAGGGGGATCCCACCGATCCGCAAACACAACTGGGTTGCCTGGCAACCAAGGCCCACTGTGACTTCGTACGGCAGCGTGTCGAGTTGGCCAAGCAGGAAGGTGCCAACTGCGTCCTGACAAGCACACCCCCGAAATCGAACTCGGATTGCTTCTTCCCCCCGACGATCTTCGACCGGGTCACCCCGGACATGACCGTCGCACGCGAAGAAGTCTTCGGCCCCGTCCTGAGCGTTCTCACCTATCGCACCGAAGAAGAAGCCGTCCGCATCGCCAACGACTGTGACTTCGGTCTGATGGCGAATGTCTGGACGACCGACGGCACGCGAGCCTTGCGTGTGGCCCGGCAAATTCGAGCCGGAAAGATTGCCATCAACGGTGGTGGCGCCTTCCGGGCCAGCTCCCCTGTTTACGGTTACAAACTGAGCGGGTTCGGCACCGAACTCGGTTACGAAGAAGCTGCGACCGAATACTGCAACACCAAGGTGATTCTGTATTCCATGTCCACCGAGAAGTCCCCCTGGCCTGAGTAATTTTACGGCCGTTGGCAGAGCCCCTCATGGCTACGCCTTGGACAATTCTGGGAGGGTGAGGCTCCA
>JAZKFE010000038.1:0-3809 GCA_040386595.1 Planctomycetota bacterium
CTTGTTCACGCCGCGGAAGGAGGTCGAGTCCGAAGAGAACCTGCGAGCGTTTGTTGACTTGTGCCGAAATCAACTTACAGCTTTCGGCAAGGAACTGTCGTTTGATGAGCTTGCCTGGGACGTGACTGAAGCAGTCAATTTGAAAGGGCATGGTAGGAAGCGGGTTCGCATCTACTTTTCGACGCAAGCAACTGCGGATTCGAATACACCTGCTCCCATGAAAGAACCGTTCCTTTCGTTTGCCAAAGCATATGTTCGGTATATGCAAGGACTTCGTCCAACCAAGAATCCTGCATTCAGAGTAACGGCGACTCGTGCGATTGAGTCCGCGCTATTGGAACATGGTCATGCAGATCCGGTACGAATAGATGCGACGGTCCTCAATAGAGCTGCAGCATTACTTTCGCGAAACCTCGCCGAGACGACTGCGTATCGCGTAGGGTCCCAGTTGGAGTTGATTGCAAGCTTTATGGTTGGTCACGGAATTTCTTCCACACATTTTCAGTGGCGCTGCCCGATCAAGCGTCCATCGGACACTGTGCGAGTGGGCAAGGAATTCGACAAGCGGCGTCAGGAAAAGATGCCTTCTAAAGCTGCCCTTGATGCGTTGCCGAAGGCATTCCATCTGGCGACTTCATTCGTCGACACGTTGTTTTCGTCGGTTGCTGCGATTTTGTGTTCAGCTCCTGATCGAATAAACGAGGCATTGCTGCTCTCCGACGATTGTGAAGTGTCTGACCTTGCAAATGACGGCACGCCTGCATATGGTCTCCGATGGCAGCCAGCAAAGGGGGGCGAGCCGATGATTAAATGGATAGTTCCTTCCATGGCGCAGGTCGTATCACATGCAATTGAACGAATTCGAATTCTCACAGTACCTGCGAGGACTATCGCACAATGGTATGAAAACAATCCGACGACGCTATATTTCGCGAAAGAAGTAAGACATCTCGCAAATGAAGATGTGCTGACTCTTGAGGAAGCAGTCGATGTGCTCTGGACAAGCGGAAGTGTGGCCGCGACGCGCGAGTGGTGCGTGAGAAATGGGGTTCCCATTCAAGAGGGGCGAGTACAACGAAAAGACCTCGAGTTTGCAGTCCTTAGACTGCTTCCAGAAGGCTTCCCCAATCTAAGCCGAGAAACTGGATTGAGATACTCCCAGGCTTTGCTGATTACGCGACGAAACGAGACCCATTCAGAAAGAGCTACATATCGCTGTCTCGTCGATCCAGTTACGATTAACCAGGTCAACACAGCACTCGGTGCACGTAGCGAACTTGGATTTGAATCAATATTTGATCGTCTAGGGTTCAGTGAGGAGGATGGTACGCCGATCCGCGTATCGACCCATCAATTCCGCCATTACCTAAATACATTGGCACAGGCCGGCGGGATGACCCAGCTGGATATTGCCAAATGGTCTGGTCGCATAAACGTGCAGCAAAACAATGCTTACAACCATGTTACGGCAGAGCAAATGATAGCGAAGATCAGGTCATCGATCGGTGATCCAGGCGCAATGTTTGGCCCTCTGGCAGAACTACCGAAGAACATGCCCATCAATCGAGATGAATTCGCTCGATTAAAGATATTGACTGCGCATACGACCGATTTTGGCTGCTGCGTCCATGATTACACAATGTCCCCATGCGAGTTGCACGCGGACTGCATCAATTGCAACGAACATGTATGTATCAAGGGCGATGAAGCAAAGACGATATTTACAAGGAAGCGACTTGAGGAAGCTAAGCTACTTTTGCTTCGGGCAGAGGAAGCCAAAGAGCGTGGTTACCATGGCGCAGACCGCTGGATTGATCATCATCGCATGACTGTGCGGCGCCTAGAGCAACTTTGCCATATTCTTGACGACCCGGAGGTACCCGCCGGCTCAGTTGTGCAGCTCTCTAATGTGCCGACAGTGTCGCGGATTTCTCAAGCAATTGAAGACAGAAAAGATTCGGTCATACATCTCAAAGGAAAGGCTCGTGTAGTGATGAACTCGATTTTGCTCAAGGGGGCGAAGTGATTAACAAGAAATCGCGCGCGAAAAACATAGATCACGGTGCGCTCGAGGCGATCGTTGGAATACTTGACGGCTGGAGTGGCAAGCTAACCTGGGACCTTTTGATCGAATGTATTGATCACCGAACAAAGGTGCTATATACAAGACAAGCACTTGATCGGCATCCTCGAATTAAGGACGCTTTTTCTTTGGCGAAGCAACGCGTCGGCCAAGCCCCTACGGTCGTAACTAAGAGGGATCTTTCACCCGCCGCAGTCTCTGCGCTTGAAGAAAAATTCGAACGGATGAAGGCTGAGAACGCGCGACTGATTTTGGAGAATGAACGGTTGTTCGAACAATTTGTACGTTGGGCCTACAATGCCCATTTGCGCGGGCTAACCAAAGATTTCCTCAATTCTCCTCTCCCGGGAGTAGACAGGGAACGAACTCTAGAACGCTAGTGTTGCAATTCCTTCTGGCGTCGTCGGTTCCTTTCTTGACAAGAAGAAGTTCTTTGAGAGTAGTTCGCAGCTGATACATTCGGCGGTCCCAAGCCGTTTTTTTGAAAGCAATATATACAAGAGAATCGATCGAGATCTGAAGGATCTACACTCCCGAGCTTGCATGGGACCAGTACGGCTGCCAGCGGCCCCGCTGGCGCGCATTTTGAAGGACAGATCGCGGCATTCTACCTTCTTGCTATGCTTTGTGGCGCTCCGCCGCGCGGGCTCCCTGGAACGGCGATCAATCGAATCGCTCTCCAACAAGCAAACACAGGACGGCCACTCGACGATGTCATCGTCCATGCGACCGATAGTTCTGGCAGAGAAGCAGTACTTGAGATCCAAGTAAAGCTGACTATTTCGTTTAGCCCAACGGACACAGTCTTTCGCAAGGTGGTTGGCCAGATTGCTTCCGCTGCGCGTCGCCCCGACTTTTGGCTTACTCAATATGAATTGGCAATTGCGACAGCGAAAGGATCGCGGAAGATTGATGGTGCCTATCAGGATGTTCTGACGCTGGCGCGACAGATTGGAGATGCAACAACCTTCGCCGCACAACTAAAACTATCTGGCGCCGCCAACGACGACATGCGCGGGTTCGTCGATACATTTCAAAGTCATTTGAAGGAGGAGGGCACTCCTCATGATTTCGAAACGGTGTGGAAATTGCTGCGTCGCCTCCAAATTCTTACATTCGATTTCACTGCACCTGGTTCGGCTTCAGCAGATCTAGCCCGAGAGAGAGTACTCCGGACTCTACATGCCGATGAAGCTTCTCGCGCCGATGCGTTGTGGGGAAATCTTGTTGAGATCTCACTTGCCACAGCAAAGAGTGGTGGTTATAAGACCCGGGCTACTCTTCTTGAATCTCTAACTGTTCTTGGATTCCGATTTGCTGGAGACCGGAGGCACACAATCGCCCGCGCTGCTCTGGCAGAAAATGCTCGTTTAGCAATTGCCGATATCGACAATCATGTCGGCGAGGTCGTCCTAACACGCCATGAACGCGTTGCAATGGTTCACGCAGCCTTCGACGTTGGACGCTATGTAGAGATTCGCGGTGATGCTGGTGTGGGAAAATCCGGCGTTCTACGTCAAATCGCCGAGTCGCTTCAAATCGAAAGCCACATCCTTGTCTTGAGCCCTGGCCGATGCGTGCCACGTGGTTGGAGTGCAATGAAAGCGCAGATATCGTTCGAAGGAACGATACACGAACTCTTGATCGAGCTTGCAAACGATGGCGGCGCAGTAGTATTCCTCGACAACCTTGACTCTTTTAGTGATGAAGAGCGTCTCACAGGCGT
>JAZKFE010000039.1:0-5712 GCA_040386595.1 Planctomycetota bacterium
AATCAACCATCGCGAAGTCCAAGCGACGCGAGGTTCGCGCCAGTGGCATCATCGCCAATGATCGTTCGAGTGCTGCCGATGATCGCTGGTTTGAATGTGAAAAATCCACGGATCAACGCCTGTTGAAGTCGTGCTTCTTGTAGACCCCGGTTGCGCAGCAACCCGGGCCACCCCGCGAAGCAGGTGTTTGTCGAGAGCCACCCGATCCCATAAAATCCGGCTTCTGGCAGTTTGATTCTTTTCGGAACTCCGGCCGCTGAATTTCCCAAGGGCGCTTCCATGAAACTCACCATGTATCTAAACGGGGTGTTGGCCATGTTGCTCATGACCGGACCTGCCTTCGCGCAGTCCTCGGTGATGAGTAAGGCGGTCCGCAGCGCCGAGAACCTGGAACCCGCGCTCGCATTTCCCGAGCAGGATCAGGAGGCGATGAACAAGCTCGCAACGCTGGCGAAGAAAATGGGCAAAAAGCCCAATATCGTGTGGCTTGTGATTGATGACATGGGCTACGGCGATCCGGGATGTTATGGTGGCGGGGCTCTCATTGGCGCAGCCACTCCGAATATCGATCGACTCGCCCGTGAGGGACTCAAGCTCACCTCGTGCTATGCACAGCCCACTTGCACTCCGACCCGCTCCGCCATCCTTACCGGTCGCTTGCCGGTGCGTACTGGTCTGACGCGTCCGATTCTCGCCGGCGACAAGCTCAAGGTGAATCCCTGGGCTGGCGAAGTGTCACTACCGAAGATCCTCAGCGAATCTGGCTATACCACCGTCCTTAGCGGCAAGTGGCATGTCGGTGAAGCCGAAGGAATGCGTCCCCATGATATCGGCTTCGACGAGTTCTACGGTTACTACGGCGCCCAGAAGGAGATCACCCAATCGGTCGACAAACGCCGCTATCCCGACTTGGTCCTGAACCCAGAGCGGTTGGAAATGCTCCACCAGGCCGAGACGCTACCGGCTCTGATCCATGGTTTCAAAGGGGGCCGAACCGCAGAAGTCTCACGCGTCAAAAGCCCCTCCGATATGGCTGAAGCCGACCGAGTGCTGAAAGAATTCAGTGTCGCGAAGATTGCTGAACTTGCCAAAACTGATAAGCCGTTCTTTCTCGAACACGCGTTTATGAAGGTACATGCTGACAATTTTGCATCGAAGGCGTTCGAGGGCAAAAGTGCCAGCAAGTACCCTTACAAAGACGCCGTCGTCGAAGTCGATGCGTACGTCGGCGAGATCACCAATGCCCTGGACGTTGCCGGGGTACTCGACAACACACTTATCTTCATCACCAGCGACAACGGACCACAAATGGATTCGTGGCCCGATTCGGGCTACACACCGTTTAAGGGCTCGAAATCATCCACTTGGGAGGGAGGCATACGTGTCCCCGGCATCGCCTACTGGCGCGGCATGATCAATCCTCGCGAGAGCGATGAACTCTTCGATCTGATGGATCTTTACACCACCTGCGTCAGTCTGGGCGGTGGAACCACAAAGCTCCCGAAAGATCGCTACATCGACGGTATCGATCAGACTTCGTTTCTGCTTGCCGACGGCGGTAAGTCGAAACGCGAGAAAGTCTTTATGTGGTCCGAGGCCGATCTGATGGCGATGCGGATGTGGGAGTACAAGATCCACATTAAAGTCGTCGAATACCGCGCCCAGTGGCTCGACATCGATATGAGTACCAAAGCAGAAGTCGGCCTCGCCCCGTGGCTGTTTAACCTCTATATCGACCCCAAAGAGCAATACCCTGTCGGCCATCGCCTGAACGCTTTTCTGGCGTCGATGGCGAGCGAACTGAAGGGGCATGGGGCCACGTTCAAGAAGTACCCGCCGAAGAATGTCGGCTTGGCGCAATGAAGTCCGAGAGCCCTGTTGCCGTTTCACGCCATCCATCTATTCGCAGGGTGGCCCGGGTTGCTTCGCAACCGGGGTTTACAGGAAGCAAGTTTGGCAATCCGACATATTTTCTCTTCGCTCCGGTGGCATCATCGCCAACGATCGTAGGAGTGCTGGCGATGATCGCTGGCTTGAATCTGAAAAATCCGCGGTTCAATGCCTGTTGAAGTCGTGTCTCGTATTGCCCCCGGTGCGAAGCAACCCGAGCCACCCCGCGTTCCCCCAAGGGCACTCGGATTTCGCGTCCACTTTAAGAAACAGTTGCTGGTCATTAGAATAGGGAAATGACATTCTGTCAGTGAACGCGTATTGCTCGACACGATCGATCACTTTCAATTCAGGTGCTTGATGCCCTCAAAATTCGATCCATATCACAAGTGGTTAGGGATCCTGCCCAAGGATCAACCTCCCCATTCCTACCGGCTGTTGGGGTTAGAACCCTTCGAAGCAGATCCGCAAGTCATTGCCGCCGCGGCGGAGCGGCAGCTGGGATTTCTGCGCCCACTTCAATCGGGGGCGAATGCCCACGACTGCCAGAAATTGCTGAACGAAGTTTCGCATGCACGCCTCTGTTTCCTAAAACCGGCGGCGAAGCAGACCTCTGATTCCGAATTGCGAGGCAAATTGAAGAGAGCAGGTCACAAGTTGAGATCCGGCCAACTCATCGGATCCACCAACCGCATGCGGAAGTCGCCTTTCCGGAATCCCCTGGCGCTGTTTGTCGCGGGGTTAGTGCTGCTGTTGGCCGCCCCCCAACCAACGCAGTCGAGTGACACTGTCGCGCAGGCCGCGCCTCCAACCACAGAACCATCTCCAAAGAACGATCCGCCCAAAACGAGTGCGGCGCCGGTTCCCGACTTAGCCGCTCAGGAGACATCGAACAAACAACTGCGTGAGCTCTTCAAAGACGAGTATGGAAACCTGAAGAAAGACGAAGAGAAACTTCTTTTCGCCACGAAACTCGAGAACGTCGCCAACGAATCGGGCAACGACCTCACCACCAAATATGTGTGCCTGGAAGAAGTGCGGCGATTAACGGCCGAAGCTGGTGATCTGGCGAAAGCGATGGCGCTGGCCGACACGCAGGCGTTGGAATTCCAGACGAATGCGGGCCAAGTCAAAGCAGCTACGCTAAAAATTGTTTCGCAAAAGTTTAAAAGCCCCGCGGTCAATGCCGATCTCATCAGTCATTCGTTGACGCTGATTGATGAACTCATGCTGGTAAACGACTACCAGCTCGCCGGCAATGTGGCGATGGTTGCCGGGCAAGTGGCGGTACGGATGAAAGACAAGGCGACCGCCGCAATGCTGGTCGACCTGCGTCGTGAGAATGAGGAGCTGGCCAAGGAATTCCCCTTGGCAAATCAAGCCCACACCACGTTGCAAAAGCAACCGAACAATGCCGAGGCCAAAGCCCTCTGGGGCCGCTGGCTGTGTTTCCGCGAGGACAAGTGGGACGAAGGCTTAAAGTTGTTGCAAGATACTGGAGATGAGAAACAGCGCGAGTTAGTCGCTCGTGACTTAGCAGTACCGACCGACACCGAGGCCATGATTAAATTGGGTAGCGACTGGCTCGACTACGCCAAATCCCGCAAAGACCGCAGCCTGGTGGGTTTCAGCACTAGGGCGGTGCACTGGCTGTCGCAGGCGGAAAAGGGCGCCACCGGTCTCACGAAAACGCGTATCGAAAAGTTGATCGAGCAAGCGTATTTCGCGCGTGATAAGAACACGCCCCTGATGACGCTGATCGACTCCGTCAGCAAAAAGGTGAAGCGGAAGTCGTATGTTTCGTCCGTCGAGACCCGCCATGATTTAGGTACTGCTTATGAAGAGTTACCTCCGGAAGGAGGCGTGCTGGTGGGTTTCAACTGCAGTATCGGCAAGTATGCGAATTCAATTCTCGTGGTGAAAGCAATTCAGCCCATCTACGCGACAAAAGGGGGATTGAAACTCGGTGAATGGCGAGGAAAACCAGAAAGTGTGGCAGTCGAAAAAGTCATGGCGCGCGAAGGATACGCTGTCAGCGATATCCGCCATGCAATCGGTAATTGTGTCGATTCGATACAAGTCGTTTTTTCGCGTGTCACCCGATCTGGACTGGATTTAGATAACAGTTATGCCTCCAAACAAATTGGCCGCCCCATCAAGATTGAAGCAGCGATCCGGGGAGAAAAACCAGACAATCAACCGATCATCGGCATGTTTGGTCACGCGAGTGACTTCTGGAGCGGCTTCGGAGTGATCTCGACGAAGTAGCGCCGCCTCGCGGGGGCGGCCTGGATTGCTTGCAACTTGGTCTACAGCAGCCTTCCGTAGAGTGGGCGGCATCAACGGGTTGCCTGACATTCAATCCGGGGCATGGACATGACGCAGGGTGGCCCGGTTTGCTTCGCAACCGGGGTCTACAAGAGACACGACCTCCGTTTTGGGGTATTCAAACCGGTGCTATCCTGCCCCTTATCTTCGTTCTCCTCAAAATTTTAGTCTGAAGCTAAGAAATTTGCGGAACTTCGAACGCTGTCAGCGGGTTATGAGATTGCGGGCTTTTTTTGCGTGGCAAAATTAGCGTCAGTGCTGTCGCAGCAACGACATTTCACAACTCGAGAAAGTAGCAAGATGAGGCACTCATTCGCGAGCGCTCTGCTGTTCCTGGTGGTCGCGACTGGACTTCGGGCGGGCTACGACCCACTGCTCTCGGCCAAGACACCGCCCGAGCAGAAGGATCTGGCGATCAGTGATCAACAGCGATCTCGTGAGATCCCGATCCGCGTCTATTTGCCCGAGGCCGCGGCGGCCGCTCCCGTCGTCCTGTTCAGCCACGGTCTCGGGGGCAACCGGGAAGGCTCGGCGTTCCTCGGCAAGCATTGGGCCATGCGCGGATATGTCGCAGTCTTTTTACAACATCCGGGAAGCGACGACAGCGTCTGGAAAGACAAGCCCGTTGTCGAACGTCGGGCCGCGCTCAAAAAGGCGGCGGGCGTCAAGGACTTCCTGCTCCGCGTGCAGGATGTTCCCGCGGTTCTCGACCAGCTGGAAGTCTGGAACAAAGACGCCACGCATCCCTTTGCCGGGCGGTTGGACCTGAAGCGCATCGGCATGTCGGGGCATTCTTTCGGCGCGGTGACCACGCAGGCGATGAGCGGCCAGTCTTACGCGATGGGAAAGCGAGTCACCGATTCGAGAATCAAAGCGGCGATCATCATGAGCCCCAGCGGCCCCGCCAGGGGAGATGTCCAGCAGGCGTTTACCAACGTAAAGATTCCGTGGATGTTGCTCACCGGGACAAAAGATTCCTCGCCTCTCACCGGGGCTGATGCGAAGTCGCGGCTCGTCGTTTTCCCAGCATTGCCACCAGGGGGGAAATACGAACTGGTGCTGAACAACGCGGAGCACTCCGTATTCACTGAACGCGCCCTGCCGGGAGAGAAGGAGCCGCGGAACCCCAATCATCACCAAGCCATTCTGGCACTGACGATAGCCTTCTGGGACGCCTACCTTCGTGACGACGCTGACGCCAAGACGTGGCTCGACGGCGAGGGGGCGCGCGGCGTGCTTGAGAAGGACGACCAGTGGCAGAAGAAATGACCGCCGCACATGCGGTCGGCGGCATGTCGCTGGGGGGGCGCCGTGAGTTGGTGGACCACACTCGAAACGGCTGATTCCTCTCCCCTCGCCTCGGTATTCCCGGAGAGAGGTGAGCATGATCCCTAATAGAGACACGGTCTCTGGGATCGCGGCACTTGAACTCAGGGGATGAAATCGGGATAGGGGTCCGCCTCACGGCGGATCCCCTCCCACACCACCGTGCGT
>JAZKFE010000040.1:0-30244 GCA_040386595.1 Planctomycetota bacterium
ATCGGACGGTGAAGATCCGCGTCAGAAACTGGTAAGAGCCTCGCTGCACATCATGTAAACAGGAATCAATTATGGCCGAAGAACTCGAAATCGAGATCAGTCCGACAGGGCAGGTTACCGTCCGCACGATCGGCATCAAGGGGGCCAAATGTCTGGATGCGGCCGAATTCATCGCCCGCATCGTGGGGCAGGAACAATCACGAGAACTCACGAGCGAATATTACGAAGCCGAACAGCAGGTCCAACAACATCTCAATATTCGAAATCGGAAAACGTCTTAAAGAAGCCAAATACACCGGCTAATAGAGCGATTTTGGATCCCGGTGAGCGGACTGGCGCTAGCCACCGGTGCTTCCGTGTCAAAAACATTAATACACCGACGACTAGCGCCGTGCCGCACACCAAGACGAACTTCCTTTTCCGCCCGGCGATGCCATGCCCCAATGCAGCAGTTGCCAGTTTCACAATATGCCCGGGACGACTCATTGCGGCCGTTGCGGAGCCTCGTTGCTGCTCGCGACTGCCCCCATTAACGTGCATCCGCCACGTGCCACAAAGTGGGCTAAAACCTGGCGTAAGACAACGTGCTGGCACGCGTGGTATGCACTAAGACGCCCCATCGCGGACCTTACCCGGCGATTCGACACCGACTCCCTTAACGGCTGGCGCAGCGCTGTCACGGCGTTACGAGCAATCGTTCCTGGATGGCCACAACTCGCGGCGTCCAAAGTCCAGCTGGGCAGATTCTTGCTTGGCGGCTATCTGTTATGCGGGCTGTTGGCAGCCATCTGCTATGGAACAATAATCAGCCTGTTGTTCATTGCCACCGCCATCACGATTCATTCCATCTCGGTATATGACCTCGCACAGTCCAGTTCGAAAGTCTTTGTCGTCCGTATTTCGCGCCTTCTATTAGGATGCGGACTGCTCGGCATGTTTCTGTACCTGCCGCTATTCAATCTCGTACCGTACTACGCCGAACCATTAGTGATCCAAGTCAACCGAACTCCCCTGCTGGCGGGGGACGTCCTGTTGGCCAATCGCAATGCCTATCTCTGGGCGCCCCCAGAAGCCGGTGATATCGTACTCTATATAATCAACTCTGCCCAAGTAGGTGCATTTCTTCAGGGAAGAAATGCGGTCATCAATATTGCAGGACAACGAGTTGATCGAATCCTGGCCATGTCGGGGCAATCGGTAGTCTGGGATGGCAAAACGCTGACGGTTGACGGTCAACCCTCAACACAGCGGCCGCTCAATCCCGCGTTTTCAGCCCTGCCTTTGAGTCTCGTTGTTCCCCCACAGCATTGTCTCATTCTTCCCAGTGGTGAGCAAATCGAAGGATTGCCTCCTAATGGCGAAAGTCTCGCGAGAACATTAAGCATCATTCCCCTTTCGAATATCCAGGGGCGCGTCTATTGGCGAAATCTCCCCTGGTCACGAATGGGGCCGATACGTTGACGAAAACTGGAGTTCAGATGGCGCGGTTTAGCAAACTCGAACTGGGAGGAGATTCTCCACGCAATTCGAATCCAGATCTCCGACCTGGAAAGCAACAGGCAAGCAGCCTCGAACAGGCGATCGAGCAGCGGCGGTGTGGGCAGTATGAGAACGCACTGCGGCTCTATTCCCGAGCCCTCGAGGAAGACAAATCCCTCGTCACCGGCTGGCTGGGGCAGGTCCAGATGCTGATCATGCTCGATGAATCGGTTGAGGCGGAACTCTGGAGTCGCAAGGCGTTGGAGCTATTTCCCGGTAACGGCGATCTGTTAGCAGGCCGGGCTCAGGCCTATCGACGAATGGGCGACAAGGGGCAGGCCCTGTTACTTTCTGACGGAGCATTGAAGGCGACGGGACAGTCGGCCTATCGCTGGACAGTGCGAGGGGAACTCATGCTCGCCACTGGCCAAGATACGCACACGCACTGCTTTGATAAGGCGATGCAAATTGAGGCCGACTGGCTGGTCCCCCTGGAAATTGCACGCATTTATCAAGGTTTGGGAGTTCCCAGTCGCGCGCTCGGTCGCATTTGTCGAGCCATAGAACTTGCTCCGGATCGATACTACGCGTGGTTTGTACGGGGCGAAGTAGAACGAGATCTGGGATTGGAAAAAGCAGCGATCAAGAGTTGGCAACATTGCCTCGAACTGTGCCCCCACCACGCCGATGCCGAGCGTGAATTGTCTCAGTTAGAAGAGGGTGGCTGGTCACTCACGCGCGTCTGGCGACGCTTGTTTGGAAATCGATAATGACCTGGAACCTCGAAAAAATCCTGAAAGCCGCTCGACGATTAAAAGCCAGCGACGTTCATCTCATCACCAACATGGCGCCGCTGTTGCGTATTGGCGGTGAGATCCGTCCCGTTGAAGGCGAGCCGCTCGACGCCGAACAGCTGCAATCGATCACTAATAGTATTCTTAACGAAAAACACCGCGAACAGCTCGACCGCGATTGGCAATTATGCCTGTCCCGGCACCTGCCAGACCTGGGACGCTTCAGGATTAGCATTTATTACCATTCGGGTGTTCCCGAAATGGCCATTCGCCTCTGTGAAACCGAGGTCCGTACGCGTGAAGATCTCCATTTGCCACCGATCGTCGAAGAGCTGACCCGCCTGCCAAACGGCTTGATCCTCGTCACCGGCCAGACAGGCATGGGCAAGACGACCACGCTCAGTTTCATGGTGGACTGCATCAATCGAACGCGGCGTTCCAAGATCGTCATGATTGAGGACCCCATTGAATTCGTGCATCAAAACCAGCGCAGCATCGTCGTGCAGCAGGAAGTGATGACGGATGTCAAATCATACAGTGACGCCCTCCTTCACGTGCTACGACAGGACCCAGACGTCATTGTGATCGGTGAAATGCGCAGCCTGGAGACCATTGAAACGGCACTGACTGCCGCGGAAACTGGTCACTTGGTCTTGGCCACGTTACACACACCAGACTCGGTACAAACCATTCAGCGAATCTTCAGCGTTTTTCCTGGTGAGCAGCAGAATTCGATCGTCACACAAATTGCAAATTGTTTGCAGGCGATTATCTGCCAGCGGTTGCTCCCGCGAGCCGATGGTCAGGGACAAGTCCTGGCCAGTGAGATCTGCGTCGTGAATCACGCCATCCGCAACCATATTCGGGAACGCGAAACCCAACAGATCTACAGCGTCATCCAGACAGGCCGAAAGCATCAGATGCAGACGATGGATAGCGCCCTGCTGGAACTCTATCAACGCGGCGAAATCACTTATGACATGGCGGTTTCAAATGCCCGAGAACCGGCCTACATTCGCAACGTCGAAGCCAAATCGAGCTCCTGACCGAAAACCACGTTGGCCATAGTCTCGATCGGGACGACAGAATCTCGCCGTGCGCGTCAGCCACGAACCGGTCTCCAATAGATTAAAGCCCTGAATGGGCAATACATTCTCAGCTAAGACGTGTCGCAGGCGGGCCCCAGTTCTTGAACTTTCTAGAGCGAAGCGGCTTAAAGAAAGGTCTTGCAAATGCGCAACCGTAATCGACCACACACTGCGGACTGGTTGTCGTATCTGTTCCGCGACAAGTACGCCCTGGTGAGTTGCGCAATTGGAGTCTTGATCGAGCTTTACATTTGCCAAATGTCGCGGTCCGAAGAAAAGCGGAGCATTGCGGCCATTGTCAAAGATCGACTGACCGCAGAGTTCGCAGAAGATCTATATGAGCTAGATGCTGAGCTGTTCGCAGAAATTAAGTCGTTCGATGCGCTTGCGCCCGTCATCACCCACCGAGATGATTCATTGGCGTTGAGGGCTGCGTGGGAGCGCGCTGTTCGTCGAGCGGAGCCCCAAGAAGCGAGCGCATCCCGGTGGCAAAAACTCCGTTACGAGGTTGCAGCGGCAGAGTTTCTAGGTTTTTGTGAGGGGAGGCTGCGAGTCAGTATCCCAACGCATTTTGCTGCGATGTTAAAGGAAGCCGATCCGAAAGACCCATTCGGCAATGTGCTTAATCTCAAGAAATACCGGCCAAACCGCCAGTCGGTCGAAAGAGTCGAAGGAATTGTGTCCAACATCGACACCGTGATTGACCTCTCGAAGGAAGAGTCATTCGCGCTTCTTACCATGAACGGAGAGGAATGCAAAATTCCACGATCTTTGCTCGCAGATGATCCGAAGCGTGGCCACATTAATGGCGTTGCAGCGCAGATTAGCCCTGACGTCGTGTTTGTCGCCTGTTTCGACAATTTAGGACTCTCATATAAACTAACAGCAATCGATCGCAAGTTAAAAACGACAATTTGGGAAACAAATGTCTGTTCGACCGCCTTCGGAGGGGGCAGTGGAGCTGGATTTCTCCATCACGTCAAGCTTGTTGAAGCGAACGGCAGGATATATGCCTTCGGAGCAACGTGGGACACTATTTATATCGAAGCGTTCAACACGCGAACGGGAAAAGCAGAGATGCGGTTCGCAAATCGTTACTAATTGGAAAATCCCCCTGCTTTGTCTGCCTCCTACTTGAACCTGTTCGCAGCGAGAACGCTGAGCGGTAGATTTGTTGCGGAATCGATCGTGCCTGAAAAGGATTCTCCGTAGTAGTGCCCTGTAACGATGATAGGACCGATTATCTTGTTGTTGAAATCCGACAAGTCTTCCGCAGGAACCCAAAGTTCTTGATCTTCTCGAGAACCTACAATATGGGCCGGATATCGGGCAACAAAAAGGTCATCCACATCAAACTCCGTCACAAATCCGGCAAATCCTGAATTCGGGTCTTTCGTATTCCAATTCTTCGCGATGGCTTCCGCATACTTGTAACTGAGAACGGGATAGAAGATTGGCTGATGATCCAATCGAGGAGGATACGCCGTCCAACCGGATGTCGCGATCAGCTCGAGTTCGACAATGCCTACTGGCCGGTAAAGTCGCACGCCAACGTCTCCTTCATCATGAGGTGATTATCGCCATGGCTTATCCAATATGCTTGGCTGGTGCTCAACAAAATGGAATTCGTGGCTCTGGATAGTACCTTGTTTCAATAAGAAAGTAATCCATCAATTCTCACGTCAATAGCCCGAGTCAGTCCGCACCATAGTATTTATTTGGGGGCGGAGCGAGCCAACTTGCCGCTTGCTCGGGTGTTAGTATTTTTCCCGCATAGAAGTGGATTTCCAGATCGTTTTCTTCGTCCCTTAAAATCAACTTGTCAGCGCCAAAGGGTTCAAGAGCAGGCGAATCAAGAATGCAGACAGTCGGTATATGCAGACGGGTGCACCAATACAAAACAATCCACATTTCACTGGGGTTACTTGCATCCAATTTAGCCGAGTCCGTGCATTTCAGAACGAGAGTATTGTGCGGGATATGAAAGAAATCGTGGAGCAGTAGCTCATACCCCGATAGCGCTTCCATCGTGCTGCGAGGTGTGTCACGACAAATCCAGCCAGTCGAGAGGGGCATCTAAGGCCTTTCCAAATACATCATAAAACGTTGTTTGGTTGAGATCTCCGTCCCGATTCGTTCGGTGTCCTTTGTTTTCCGGCTTTTCCGTCCTCCATGGTGATCGACGTCGTGCTTGATCAAGAAGGAGTCTCAACCAGGAATCACATCTGAAAAATCTGCCGTTCGCTTCCATCTTTGGAAATCGGTCGAGCTCAGTTGGAACACGGTAGGTGTAATCCAGCGACCGACCGACAGGTAGTACTTGAGGCACCAACTCTGAGGGATCGCGGTTCCCAATGTTCGGCGGGCCAGTTCGATACGTTTCGTTGCCGTGGTCAAGATGCATTCGAGATAGACCGCATCCAATTCGACAACGAACTCGACCCAAGCGCGATACTCACCCGATGGAGATTTCCAGCAATTCTTTCCGATTCCCTTCAAGACAAGCCCTGTTGCATTGGCGTCCGCGAAGATCGCTTCAATACTCCGGCTAGACCAACCATGGATTCCGCCCACAAACGTTAAGGCCTCAAACAGGCGATTGTGAATCAACTGTTTCTTGTCACTCTGTGATAATGCCACGTACGCGGCGAAGGGAAACGGCCAATAAATCACGTGTGCCTTGGACGGTTCTGGCGGCTCATGGATTAGGTCCGAAAAGATGAATACGAGTTTGGCGATACCCACCGTTGCAACGCGACGGCTCAGAAGCGATGCGTAAAGCTCAGTGATGCAGCAGCAATCTCGATTAAACTTGGCGACAAACCCACCCAGGAATCGGTCAACGATTCTCTCATCAGCACGGATGTCAATTTCGCGAAGATACATTTTGTTGCAGCGACCTGGCGTCCCATATTCCATTTCAGAAAACTATTTTGCCTATGTCGAGATACCTCTTCTTGAGAGTATTTCGACGAAGCTAGTCAATACGATTGGGCTGCCACACAGCTAATCCCCCCCCAGGACGCGATACGATGATCAGCCCGTCGTTGCCCACAATTTCCCATGCTTCAAATTGAGAGTTGGAATTTACCTCAAGAACAATCCCGTCCAAAAACATAACTTCGAGTCGGCCACTATGAAATGCCTTCGCAGATATGACATGAGCGTTGAGCAATCGTAATGCCGGGCCACATACTGGCAATTTTTCCGGATCGTACTCGGAAGTATCCGCTGCTTCTGTCAGAGTAAAACTGGTATTAATACGAATCGAGAACTCAGAGCCATCTTTGCTTAGTTCCATTCCGAATGCAAAATCCAGTTTAAATTGCGTTATTGTCCGCCCCTCTATCGGAAGTCTTAGGTAAGAGTTGTCAAGCATACGAAGTGATTCGGTTGCTGAGGTCATTTAGATAAACACAAGCGACAAAGGACTGGCATCAGGCGTTTTCTCGCAGCTCTCTGGCGCCCCTCGTTCCACTTCACGAAGCTGTGGCTGTCTCAATTTGAGATGCCTGCCCTTTGTCGTTCTCAATGAGACGACACTCGATACTTTTCCAACTCTTGCCGCCATTCTTCGATAAACGCAAACTGAGGATCCTCTGCCAATTCCAAAAGCAGTCGACTCGTGTTGTGCCTTAGTCCATCGTAAGAATAGATGTCGTGTGGTGAAATGGATTCGCAGGATAGCGAGGTACCTCGATTGCGCGGCAACTTCAGGTGCTCAGTCGCTCGCCGAACGAGCGGCCAAGTGGCCTTCCTACCGTCGACAACGGAAAGAGATCGACTAACTGAAATCGCGATGCCGATTAGGGCTTCCACATGACCAGCAGCCTCCAGGGGATACCCCACATACATTTGAGGTCTTTGAAGAAGGTCTTTCACCAATGAAAGTATCTCTTTAGGATCCACAATATTCTCGCCCCCCAAAAGGCACAAACCTGACGACATCAAGCAGTTTTCGATTAGAGACTCCATCAATTCGTCTCTAGCGTACTAAGCCAGTCATTAATGATCTGTTTAAAAATCTTGTCGCAAAAATGCCGTCTTCGAGATGAAACCGACGCCCCCTATACATGCCGCCCGAGGTCAACTCTGAAAGGCTTCTGGGGAACCCGATATTCGGTGATTCCAGATGTGCAATCACGCCAACCCGGGGGGCTCCGAAGAATTCTCGCCGCAACATCCCAACTGCCATTGTGAACCAGTACGCCACCTTGTCCCATATGATATACGTGCGATCTGCCAACTTCGAGATTGTAGACGGAAATCGGCGACCTTCCACGCGTTCCGTGTGAGCAACACATCGAATGATGCAGACGATCCCTGTTGGCAAAGTGACAGACCCCGCCGGCACAAAAGCACAGGCGGGCGGGAGTGAATAGCCGAAGCGGCCTCTAACTCGCTTCGCTCACACCGGTTCAAGAACCGGCGCCGCCACACGCGCGATCTCCATCCCAGCCAACGGGCCGCAAAGTTGCCGCTGGCCTCGCTGACGGAGACACGCCCTGACTCAATGAGCGGTGGGCACTCCGCTCTTTTTTTACATACTCAAGTTGATTGACATCGCACACTCACGCTTGTAATTTTGATCAATCAAAAAAACAAATAAATATGGCAGAAATAACATATATGTGTCATCAAAATTCAAGACAAAAAGGAAATCCTGAATGAAACGACGTGCTTTTACTTTGATCGAACTCCTTGTGGTGATTGCAATTATCGCCGTTCTGATTGCGTTGCTGTTGCCCGCGGTGCAACAAGCGAGAGAGGCCGCGAGACGGACACAATGTCGCAACCAACTCAAACAAATCGGGTTAGCACTCCACAACTACTTGGATGCCCACTCGGCTTTCCCTCCGAGCTATTGCGTTGTTCCTGGGGTCACCACCACCGTCGGCGGCCAGTGGTCAATCTTCGCCCGGGTCTTGCCCTATCTGGATCAGGCAAACTTGCAAAATCTCGTGAATTGGAATGTCGCCTATTCGACCCAGGTCAACGTTGCGACCACGCGGATCCCCAGTTACCTGTGTCCCAGTGAGCCGAATGACGTGGTTCGGGTGAATCCGTCAACCGGTGTGGCTCGGGATTACCCCGCCAGTTACGTCGTCAACTTCGGCACGTGGAAGATCTACGACCCTGTCACTGGAACGGGTGGTGACGGGGCATTCCATCCCAATAGCAAGTACCACTCGGGATCTTTCACCGATGGAATGAGCAATACGCTGTGTGCGTCGGAGGCGAAAACGTTCACCCCGTATCTCCGCAACACCAGTAGCGATCCAGGGGCTGTGCCTCCGAGCAGTCCGAGTTTCGTGACTGGTCAAAGTGGGGATGGCTGTTGCATTGGTTCCTCGCTACAGCTCAACACCGGACACACGGAATGGGCTGACGGGCTGTGCCAGCAAAGCGGTTTTACCACCGTTTTCGGACCCAATGCCGAACTGCCGTACAACGTCGGTGGTAAAGATTACGACATCGATTTCGTCTCGTGGCGGGAAGGGACACATGCGACTCGGACGGCCTACGCCGCCTTGCCAGCTCGCAGCCATCATGTCGGCCTTGTACACGCCCTGATGATGGACGGCTCCGTGCGGTCAGCCAGTGAAAACATCGACCTGGCGACTTGGCGGGCACTCGGAACTCGCGCCGCCGGTGAGGTCGTTGGCGAGCTCTAATTCTTGTTGCTGATGTGTGTTGCATCGTTCTTCCAGCATCCTGATTGATGCTCGTTGGTCGCCACCGCTCCGTAGAAAGAAAATGTTCATGTTCGTCAGTGGTATTCGTTCCTGGGTTTCCGCCGCGCTGTTGCTCATCTTCACATTTGTGATGGTCGCCCAGGCCAAGCCAGCCCCCGTTATCAAGACTCCTCCCCCCGCATTCGGAAGTCCGTTGCCGAATCTATCGCCCGCCGAGCTAGCCCGATTCGAAGCCGGTAAAACGAGTTTCGAAGCGGTCGAAGGGGTGAGCGACGGCATCGGCCCGGTGTTCAATGACACCTCCTGTGTCGCGTGCCATAAAGGCATGGCGACCGGAGGGGGATCGGATGTGCTTTCAGTCCGTTTTGGAGCCCGGATCGAAGGAGCCTTCGATCCGTTGTTTGATTTCGGCGGCCCCACGATCCAATCTAAAGGCATCGGGCCGGTTGGCGATGTGGATTTTGTCGGTGAAATCGTGCCGCCACAGGCCACGATCGTGACCAGCCGCCGGGCGACACAAGTCTTCGGTTTGGGGCTGGTAGATGCCGTATCGGATTCGACACTTGAATCGTTGGCGCTCTGGCAACTGTTCACTACTCCCGAGACTGCTGGTCAACCGAACTATGTCACCGATTTGCGGACCGGGGAACATCGCGTCGGGCGTTTTGGTTGGAAAGCCCAATTGGCATCGCTCTACGATTTTTCCGGGGACGCATATAAAGATGAGATGGGAATCACGGTTGCCGGATTCTCATCCCCCGAGCAGCCTGGAGTGATCACCCCCTTTTTCCCTGGTGACGATGGTCGCCTGCTTTCCGAAGAAAACGCCCCCCAGGGGGACGAGACACTCCTAGACGACAATCCCGTCGACAGCCCCAACGAGCCGGATGATGAGGACTTGATTCTCTTCACCGATTTCATGACGTTCCTCGCACCTCCTCCACCGGTCGCCAAAAGTACGGCCGCGACCCGGCGTGGAAGTCGCCTCTTCGACGACATTGGGTGTGCTGCGTGTCACGTTCCAACACTGGTAACGGGATACCACGAGAGCCGTGCCTTGCAAACACAGGAGTTTCATCCGTACTCGGATTTCCTGCTGCACGACATGGGATCGCTGGGGGATGGCATCGAGCAAGGCGTCGCCACCGGAACAGAAATGCGAACCGCCCCCTTGTGGGGTTTGCGAACTCAGCCGGCCTACTTACACGATGGCCGAGCAAAGACCATAGAAGAAGCAATCCTCGCTCATGAAGGGCAGGGGAAGAAGTCTCGCGATTGCTTCAGCAAATTGGCCAAAAAGAAGCGGCAGGACGTAGTGGAGTTTCTGAATTCTCTTTGAATTCAAATTCCCCTGTTTTAAAGGCACACTGAGAGCCCAGAAGCCCAGAATGTTTCTCAGACGTTACTAACACGCTTCGACGTTTTCACGAGAGGCATGAGCATCGATCATGGAACGCCGATGACCTTCTCCGAGCTCTCCATGATCGATTTCTGTGGTGTTGGAATATTACGTGCATGCGAAGAATCCGCGTCGACGACTACTTGTCCGTGATTGATCGACTATGCGTTACAGCAGTCGATGAGCTTGCTAGACCCAGTCAAATTGCGAAGACACTGGGGATCTCCACGGGATACGTCAGCACCACACTCTTGCGTCTGGCGGAAGACGGTTTAGTCATTCATCAACCGCATGCGGGGGCCAAGCTCACAGAGCTGGGTCGTGTGCGTTTGAGGAGATTCGTGCACCGGCTTCGCATCACGGAGTTGTTGCTCGAAGCATTGCTGAATTGGGACCAGGAGTCTGTCGCCGCGGAAGCACATCAGCTAGAGCCAGCCATCTCCGATAGCCTGCTCGAAACGTTTGACTCCTATCTCGGATTCCCGAGAGTTGACCGGCATGCCCAAAAAATTGTGCGACCTGACGGTGCGCTTCCAACCCTCAGTTCCCCCCCAATCTAAAGCTCCTCTGAGATGAATCTCTGCCGATCAATTGATCGCGCAATGTTTAATGTCGCAGGGTGGCGCAGGTTCTCGAACTGGGATGCACTGCGACTTCGCAGTCAGCGGCCGCTCCGACGCATTCCGTGTGATCAGCGCACCGAACGGTACTGAGCATCCCCTGGGCAAGGCGACACGCACCGTTGGTGCGGAAACACCTATTGGCGCAAGTCGACGAGCGAACGGCCTCTTTTTCGCGGCGCCCCCACGGGTTTGAAAACCTGTGTCACTCTGCGGATATGGGCGGAAGACAAGACATGGGAATCGGGGCAAAAAAGCCGCGGGAGACTCCTTGTGCCTTGGTCTCCGGGGGAGATGCATGATTAAATATAGTATCTATTCCAAACTTGGATCAATTCTCGGTCCAACCTATCTGGGAAATGTTGGTGTTTACGGATCCCCCTAACCTGGAATCCCGAAAGTGATGCCGATGAAAGATTGCGTTCTGTACGTGGCCTTGTTCGTTTTCACGTGTGCCGGAGTCGGGCACGCGGAAGACGCTTTTCGCGTGACGCCCTACCTGCAAAATCCCAGTCGAGATGCCATCACGATTCGCTGGCTGTCGAATGCGAATGAGGCAGGCACCGTGACTGTGGATAAGGCCGGCGGTGCAGTCCAGTTGAAGTCGATGCCCGAGCAGGCGAAAACGCTGAGCTACAATCCTTTCGGCGAAGAACCGGGGGGACCGCATCCGGGGCTGCCGTATCTGCATCGCGTTCGCGTGACGGGTCTTGAGCCGAATACCGAGTATTGCTATCGCGTCCAACAAGGCACCGTCGAACACGCCGATGTCTTCCGTACAGCGCCCGATGCCAACACGGCCGTGCGGATGATTTTCTACTCGGATCCGGAAACCGAACCGGAATCATCGACCTCGCCCCCCGTCGAATGGCCTGCCGGAAAAGGGACCACTCGGCCCGCCGAAATCACGCGGTATCTGGTCGATCAGACGACCGGCTATCGTGAGAACCTGAAGGTGATTGATTCACGCAAACCGAACTTCATTTCCGTCGTGGGCGACTTGGTGGAGTCGGGGGGCGAACAACGCGACTGGGACGAGTTCTGGAAGCACAATGCCGGCACTTACAACACGCTCGCCGGACATATCCCACTCATCGCGGCCCTCGGCAATCACGAAAACTACGGTGGCCCCGGTGCTTTCGGCGGCTACTCCACCAAGGCCTCCGACTTCGGATGCGGGAAGTACCTCACCTACTTCGAATTCCCCTCCAACGGAGCAGCTGATCCGCATCACGAAGGCCGGTACTATCGCCTCGACTATGGTCCAGTCACGCTGATCACCGTCGATTCGAGCGATGGATCGCCAGAAGGGACGGCGTCGGATACGAATCACAATCTTTCGGGAAGTCATGCCGCGGACTTCAACCCCGGTTCGCCCCAGTACGTGTGGCTCGAGCGGCAACTTGCCGAGACACAAAAGCAAAGCCGTTTCACGATCGTGCAGTACCACCACACGGCCTACGGTTCGGGTCCGCACAGCGTGCCGTTTGGCAAGCCGAACTTTTCCGGCCAGTCAGGCATCGCGATGCGCGTGCTACAGCCCTTGTTCATGAAGTACGGCGTCGACGCCGTGATCTCTGGACACGACGAAATGCTCGAACGATCGCTGGTTCCAGGAGAAGAACTCTTAGCTGACGGAACCAAGGTCCCCCACGAAATCCACTACTACGACGTGGGTATGGGCGGAGACGGATTGCGTGGTGCCACCACAGGGGCTGAAAATCCTTTCCGCAAGTTCCTGGCCCACGACGATGCCCCGGAAGTCTGGAACGGCAAACAACTGATTTCCGGCGGAAAGCACTACGGTCACCTGGAGGTCAACGTCGCCCCGAACGACAAGAACCAATGGGGGGTGACGCTCGAATTCGTGCAGGTCTTTCCCATCACCGACGCCACCGGCAACATCTCGAGCTGGGAGCGACGGACATACGCCGATCTGGTGAAGCTGCAAACACGCTGACCTGCAGGCGCCAAGACAGAATTCCTCTTCGGAGCGACATTGGAATATGTCGCTCCGGTCTTTCCCACAATCTCTACTTAACAGGATTGACTGGAACAGTGGGTTTGCTGTTCTGATCTGACAACGATACGCAACGCGGTGATTCAATGAAAATCACAAGCTTCTACTATTTAGCCTACCCAGATTGCTCACAGGCGGACCCGTTGTATGCAGAAAGCGAGGTCTATGTCGAACGGCCCCCTGACCGACAGTGGTCAACGATGTCGGCCGGCCCATGCAGAGCTCTGCCCGCACCGCACAATAATTGAGCAACATGTCTACAATCACTAGTGTGTTTTTGCAAACCCGCATCGTCGTTCGATAAAGTCCGAGCTATCGTCGAAACGACACTCTCGATCATCCTGACAAAAAATACCGCATCTGATGTTGGCACATTGCTTGAAGGGGTGTACTCGGGTGTGTTTATCTCCGTCTTCGATGAGCATGGATTAGAAGATGACTGTGGCATCAATTTTTCAAATTATGACATGGAAATTGATTTCAAAGAGACCGAAAACGATCTAGCGATAATCCACATGGCCATAAATCTCGCCAACTCGATACACAATCAACTCAATTGCGACACAATGGTTGTCAGAAACTTTCAGCATTTAATTGTTGAGCTAGAAGTTTCAAGCCGTCTGCCGAAGCATGCATGCTGAAGAAGTCCCACCATATGGTGGGACTGGACCTCATCCGCACAGAACTCCGTCGGTCGAGCAGAAAACCAGCAAAGCCGTCGAAGTTGAGCAAGGAATGTCAGGAGCTGACATTGATTTTAGATACCTTTGTGAAACGGCTTCAGAACGGAAAAGCCAACAACTTGATCTATTCTGACGGTGACAAAGAAGGACTCGTCAGCGTTTGGATACACGAAGAAGCCATAATACTCACGTGGGAGGAATGCCCCATAGGGGAGCAGCACGATGAATCTACGTACTCGCGTGACGAACGGCACGTTTTTGAAAGTATAGGCGACCTAATGACATTTCTAGCTAGCAACGCCTTAAAACCCGAGCTGTTTACTCCTTGATACAAACGTGGACGAGAGAAACGGGAGCAAAGCATTCGCGAGCTTTCGTGGAGTGTGGCGTTGAGAAAATCTCTCACAATGACGCAAAGACTATATCGAGTAATGGGCCTTTGCGCTACCCAGCCGGGTGTGGGGCATTACGATCGGTTCCAGTGACCATTTTCGTCCTAATGCATGGCAACCGCAGGTTAAACGGAGAAGAGACAAAAATGTATGCGGCCCCTCCTAAGGTAAACTTGCTCGTGTTACGTTCGCCTGAAATACACCGGGCCGCGGAGTTTTATCGGGCACTTGGGTTACTGTTCACACTCGATCGTCACGACACAGGGCCGGAACACTCCACTTCGCAAGTCGACGCGTTTGTCTTAGAGATCTACCCCCTCGGTTCAAATCAACTCCCGACGACCAGCGTGCGCCTGGGGTTCAGCGTCGATTCGGTCGATGAGCTCCTGCCACTGCTGCGGACGGCGGGGGCAATTGTCGTCTCTGCACCGCACGATTCACCATGGGGCCGTCGAGCCGTGGTGAAGGACTTGGACGGTCACACGATAGAGTTGACCACACATCCAAACAGAGACTCTTAGCCGCTTCAGAGTTCTTCACGATACGCTCGGGAAAGCCGTCCGCACGCGCGTGACAGCTCCGACACCTGCTTGCGGATGACATCGAGCGAATCCCCATTTTCCACAAGATGTTCTAGCGTTTCGAGTTTGTCACTGACAACGCGTGCCTTCATGCGGTGGTACTCACTTAAGCGACCGTAACGGAGATATGTTCCCACTTGGAGTCGACGATTCCAGCCTTCGCAGATGGGGATCCAGTGCAGAGCATGCTCGTTCTGGCCGGTCATCGCTGCGGTCAGGGCTTCCGTTTCCGCAAGTTTCAGTTCATCCAATGTCTCCGTGGGAGAAGGGTAATAGGCAAAACAGCCGACAACGCTGAAGGCCACAATTGAGAGCAGCCCGGCGACAGCGAGAATCGGCCCTGGCACCACGATGTCCCAGGCTCCCCGTGCTAACGCGACAGAGTCGTCCGTCTTCCTGTTCAACCACGTTTCAATAACCCATGAACGATCCAGACATTTCAAGAACAAGCCTAAGGTCATCAGGCTGCCCATCAGGATCGCTCCAGCGATTTCATGCAGCTGCGTTTCCAGTTTGACCCGTCGCCAAATCTCGGCGAGATAGCCTCCGGTGGGACTCACGCCCACGACGAACGGGCAACAATAACTATCAAAAGCATGCGTATGATCGGCCGGTTCGATATCTTTCGGGTAGAGCGGACGCTCGATGCAGTACGACAAGGTGATCACCACCAGCAACATCAGCCCCATCCAGATGCCGGACTTTTTCCAGCCATAATTCAGGATCATCCAGGCAAGCAAACCGAGATTCATGCCGGCCCCAAAAATCAACAGGATAAAAGCGGCGCCGATGGAGTTTCCGTGCTGAAACATCGAGCCCAACTGCCCCATGGCCGTCATGGGCGTGGCATAGACGGGAATGGCAATGGCCGTCATCAACAGCGGAGAATAGGGATTATCATGCGCCATCGTGCGTTGAAGAATTCCCGCTGGGAGCAGCATGCTCAATAACCCGCTGCCGCAAAGACCGATCAAAATCAAACCGGCCGTACCGCTGACCGATTCACGGGCCATGACGACCAAAACGGCCAGGAGTCGCTTGATGCCATGGGGCGTCTCCGGGGGTTCTTCCGATTGAACCTCCGTGTTCGGAAACATCCAATCAAAAATCGTGCCCGAGATCGTCACGACGATCAACGAACAAAAGGCGAATGCGACGATCGTGATCGGCTTCGAAAGAGTGAGCCCATAGAGCATGGACAGCGGATCAAACAGCGGTGACGACAGGGCAAAAGCGAAGATCGTCCCCACCGCAATCCCGCTGCGGCGCAACTGCTTGCAAATGGGAATGACACCCAGTGAGCATCCGGGAAGTAACATCCCGATCACCCATGACTGGAACAGGGAAGCCACCGTATTCGATCCGAATAGCCAACGCGTCTGCTTCTGTCCCATCATGCGGTGCAACAAGCCCACCACGCACAGACCAGTAAAAATAAAGGGTGCAGCCTGCAGCGTCGACTGCATGATCCGCAGGCAGGCTCCCCAAAAGATCGTCTCAAACATCGTCGTACTCCGAGGAGAAGAATAGGAGACTCAAAGTCGTTGATCCGCCGCCGGAACAAGACCACGAAGGGACTCAATGGCGCGGCGGCATTCGTCACGAGTTCCGTTCTGCGGTCGGCCCCCGGCGTTCACGGCTGCAGCAGACGATTGATAGAAGCCGGTGAGTTGAGTCGCACTGTGCTTCACCTGCTCCCAATCTGACTTCTTCAGATCTGAATCTGCGGCGATGGATGGCAGCCATTCCAGAATGTCGAGGACTTCCTTGAGCTCCCGTTTCACGTCAGCGGAGGCCGCGTGGCCGGCCTCTGCCTGGAGACGCATATCGCAACGTTCAAGTTGATTCACGGCGGCGGCATAGGTCCCCGGATGATGCGCGGCCTGATGGTGTTCGAGGCGGGTCGCCTGCGGCGTGTTTCCTTGAAGAATCGAGGTATCCGTCGCTGCGGTACCGCAGCCGGAGGCAGCACCAAAAAACACACTGATCAAGGTGGCGAACGGCATGAAATATCTGTTGTGCATCACACAATCCTTCAAACATAGTCTTAGGAAACGGAGACCGTTTTCAACAGCTCGCGGATGATTGATTCCGGATCGTCACGCTCGATACCAAGCCGCACACTCAGCACCGGCAACGCCACGTCCTGAACGTCATCGGGTGTGACAAATTCTCTGGACCGTAAAAATGCCTGGGCCTGGGCGGCCCGTTGCCACGTCAACAGACCGCGCGGGCTGACTCCTAAGGAAATATGCGGATGCCGTCGCGTCGCCTGGGCCAGCCGCACCAGATAATCCTGAACCGACCGATCAATGCTGAGATGACGCACGCTCTGCTGCAGCCGGAAAAGTTGCCCCGGGACGAGAATCGCCGGTCTTGCCTCGCGGTCGTCAATCGTCGTCGCAGCGGCCGCTAACATTTCGATTTCATCATCCGATTCGGGATACCCCACGCTAAGCTTCATCGCGAAGCGGTCTAACTGGGCTTCCGGCAGCGGATAAGTTCCATGCTGCTCATGAGGATTCTGAGTGGCGATCACCAAGAACTGCGGAGAGAGCGGATGACGTAAACCGTCGACTGTGACCTGTCGTTCCGCCATCGCTTCCAGCAGAGCGCTCTGGGTGCGAGGCGTCGACCGGTTGATTTCATCTGCCAGCAGGACCTCGGAAAACACCGGGCCCGGACGGAATTCAAACTCATGAGCCTTTTGATTGAAGATACTGAAACCTGTGATATCGCTGGGGAGCAGGTCGGGCGTGCATTGCACCCGAGCCAAGTGCCCGCCGACGGCATCGGCCAGTGCCTTGGCCAGGGTCGTCTTCCCAAGCCCCGGTCGGTCTTCAATCAAGAGATGTCCCTGTGCCAGCAAGCACACGAGCACATTCTCGATGACGTTTGGCTTGCCGCGCAGAACACCGTTCAGCGCGACGCGTACTTGATCGATACCCGCAAGATCTTGAGCATGTGAGGGGGAGAGCGGACAGGATTGAACAGGCATTATAATGATTGTGTCCCCAGCCAGGATTCTGTAGCCGGGCATGTATTACCACGCCCAGCATGTGCTAACGCCGCGATGGTCGTGTGGATCTCCGACTGCGAAGGTCCTTAATATGTACTAAAGTAAAGTAATTAACGATATCGTGGCAGATTTCGCGGAGATGTGATTCCGGTATCGCGGTTTGATGGGGTGGGGCATACTGCGCCCAATCGCTCATCCGGGAAAAGCGGCAGACGACATCGTGTTCCTGCGCTCCCTGTGTATCAGCCAGACTGAGCAGCCATTTTGAAGCAGTGTCTGAAGGACCGCGGACAAAACCGATCCATCGACAGCGATTCTCAAGGAGGAGCAGGGTACGCAGGACGTGCTGACGGGAATGCCGATCGCGCTGCAGATGCCACAAACCAGTCAGGATCCGATCACTCACCTCGGCACGAAAACGCCAGGCCGTGATTACGAGCAGGCTGCAGACCGCGTATGACCAACTGTTTTGCAAGACATGCATCACCACGGCGGTGAGGGTCTGCAGACAGCGTTGCCATAGATTCGGTGCGGGACGTAGGACTTCATAACCGGGTGTGGGTTCTAACGTGACCCACGTACCCGGGGAGGTATAGATTTCCAACCAGACATGAACGTCCCCACGGCCGACAGGGGTATGTCGCGACTGCTGTTCGTATTTGGCGGGATCAACATAAAATCCGGTGACCACGCGGGTGGAATGGCCAAGCGAACGGAGCAGGAGCGCTGCCGCCGACGCAAACATGTAGTCATTGCCGCGTTTGGACTCAAACAGAAACTCGCCAACGGTATCGTCACAGCTTTCGGGCGCCCGATAGTCGCGATCGACAATACAGGATGCGCGAAGGCGGGCGACAACGGCTTCAATGCGATTCCATGGGTTCGTAGAGGGGCCAGCCCAGGAATTGGCCAGTGCGGCCAGTTTTGCCTCGTCGACAGACTGCGGAACCTGCCTATGAATAGTATGTCCACTACTATTGTGAATAAGAGTCTCGCGCAAACGTTCTCGCCGGACAGTCCGGCTTTGTACGTGAATCACAGTCAAATCGGGCAACTCATCACGATCCATCTTGATGATGCTGTTCTGCGCCCAAGCAAACAAATCTGCCCGGTCGACCTTATCGATATGAACGCCGACCAGCCCCGGTGGCGACGGGATCCGGTTGGTTTGCAGGTTGATAATCTTAAGTTGATGCGGTTCGGCCGGAGCGAGTACATCCTCCGGATCGGGCTGCGGTACTTGAATCCAGGGCTGTTGGCCCAGCATCGTGAGTTTGAGGTAATCGGGCATGCCGACCAGTTCTTCAGGAAACCACTCGACTCCGTCGAACAAATCGAAGACTTCCAACCGCAAGTGTTGAGGTGCACGTCCCCCAACGTAAAGCAGCGCCGAACTCGTCACGTCTTGCTGGGCCTTGAGCTGTGGTGATCGTGCTCGGCGTACAGTGGAGAATTGCTTGCCAAGCTTCTGCTGTTTAGCCATCCGCTCATGCGAGTGCTTCAGAAATTCAGGGCGCAGTGCGATCGCTCGGTCCGATTTCTGAACTTTCGGCGGCTTCCCATACATCTCATTGAAGACGTCATACAGGCTCGGTTTCGTCGACTCCATGAAAATTTCGGTTTCCACCGGCCCGAAACTCCGGGCATCGTCTGTCGCGGGAACCATGGCGTCCCCATCGTTGACGCCGCTCCGGGCGTAAGGATCGTTCCACTGGTCTCCGCCAGATGACGGCAACCAGCCGGGCAGCGCACGTGCCGCCAGTGGAGCCACGACCGGGAGGATCGCCAACACCGGTAGTAAGAGCAGTGGAATCAATATCAGAAAATACTTAGGAAAGCGTGGTTGCGTTGCCCCTATTAATTGTCCGCTAAGCGAATCCCAGTAGAGTCCCATCAACCACCAAATACCACATACTGTGAATAAGACGACGAGCAGATGAACCACAGGATCGCTGGTAATTGCTGACGCAAAAATCATCAAAAACATGCTGACAACGCAGCACATGCGGTCGAACCCCCGTTGATAGGAAATCACGGCCAATCCGCAGACCAGATTGCGGAAACCGGCGAGTAATAAGAGTTCCAACGTATTACCGGCGTCAGAAGAGGCCCGTTGCACGGCTTCCACGGGAATCGGCAACAACGCGAGCACCAACAGCAGCACACTCGTCAAACGTCCTGGCACCAAGCCGATGCCTTTCCAGCGTGAGAAAACCCAATACATCCAGGTCATCACCGCCGCGATAATCGGAACCTTGACGGCGATCTGCCACCGCGTCCCGACAGCTTCCCATTGCGCAATTTCGAGCGTGGTCACAGCCAAGAGGGAGAGGATCAGCGGCAACGTTTCTGCGCGCAACGCCCTACCATGAACTCTCGTCCGTGCGACCAGCTCAATATTAGTGTTCATGACAGAGCCTCCGCCAACCGCGTTGAAACTGGCCGGCAATATCATCGCTCGATTCGATCACCAGCCAATGATGGGCAGCACAAAAACTCAGTGGCTTGTGGGGTATCTCCGGTTTAACTGTCGCAGCAGTCATCACGACGAGGCGTTGTCGTCCGCACGGATGCTGCAGCTTTGGCTGAATGTCGAGCCGGCGATCGGTCGTCACGACAACTTCGAGGATCTCATGCCGGCGATGCGAACAGGTTTCCAGCGGATCATCGGACACCAGACCTTCACGCGGCAGTCTTGCCAGCTCGTCGAGAAATCGCTTCCAACCGACCTCGCCGCCGCTGATACGATGCACGGTCGATCCGAGATGGCATTCAACAATGGCGTGTTGCTGGTGATAGATCTTGGCAATGCTGGCACCAAGCCGGATTGCCCATTCCATTGTGCCGTGCGCACCACGCCCCCTATGCACGGCGGGGTTCAGGTCAATCACGATCCGGACGGCCATCTGCGTGGCGGCTTGACGCTCGGTGACGATCAGCCGCCCGTGCCGCGCGGTTTGTGCCCAATGAACACGTCGCAAAGAATCGCCCTGCCGAAACGCGCGCGTTCCCGTGAAATCCCCGCATTCTCCAACCCGGTGCTCGCATAACAGGTCGTCCGAGGAATGCTGTTCCGTGGAATCTAGCATCACATCGAGTGGCGACACCTGCGGCCAGACCAGTAATTCAGTCGTGGTTTGCACAGACTTTCCAGCCTGTACTAAACCGAACGGGAATCCAGTAATGAGCCGCGGACATGTCAACGGGAACCGACCACGGCAGGGTGGAAAAAATTCCCAAACAAACTCACTCGTATGCCAACCAGGCACACTCGCCAAGGCGATTGCTGCGGCCTGTGCCGATGCGTCCTCCGGAAAGAAACCGTCACGCAGCGTTAGACCCCAGACTGGCCATGGCCACCTGTTGTGTATCCGTAACCGGGCACGCGTGGGCTGCTGTTCGGTGGCCCGAGAATGCACGAACTGCAAGTCACTCTGCAATCCCCGGATCGCCAGCACTGGCCAGATCCAGCCCAACGCTAGGGTGCACAGGATCGCCCCAAACGCAACAAACGCGATCGGCTGCACAAACACCGCGCAAGCCAAAGCCGCAACTCCCGCCAACGCCAGGCTCGCCTCCGGTCGTTTAATCCAATAGACCCACCGATTCGCGCTGGGGCAGAAATCATGATGCAGCATCGCATGCAGTGCGTCAGGCCATGATCTTCGTACCGGGATCGGCGTTCCGGACATGAAAGCTCTCCTGGGGTGTGATGGGACAATTCGGGTCCCCTACTGACGATATCGACTTCACCTGCACTCGTCAATCTCTTGCAAATGTTTTGCATTAAAATTCATTGTGCACGAAGGGAGAGCTACTTGAATTCGGTCGATGGCGGCAGACTGGACTGTGCTCCGATCCGAGGCAACAGTAATCAACAAGCCATAAACGCATTTAAATTGCAATTGCAATTTAAGTTCAAATACTGCTAGTCTATGCAGGTGAATGCAGTCGCTCGCCATGAGCGACCATCTGGGGTGCGGCGCCTCGCTGGCTGTCGCAAGCACGTTCGAAATGGCTGCCCCCCTATTCGTTTTCGGTTCTAAACTATTTGATTTGACTTTCAGGAGGTTTGATTCGCTCATCATGAATTTGACATCGAACACCATTCCGCCCGGCCAACGTCTTCCGGTGACGGTATTGTCCGGTTTTTTAGGCGCGGGCAAGACCACGCTCCTGAACCATGTGTTGCACAATCGCGAGGGCCTGCGAGTCGCAGTCATTGTGAACGACATGAGTGAGGTCAACATTGACGCGCGTCTCGTGCGCGATGCCGGCGCGGACCTGAGTCGCGTTGATGAGAAGCTGATCGAAATGAGTAACGGCTGCATCTGCTGTACATTAAGAGAAGATCTGCTCGTGGAAGTGTCGCGTCTCGCCCGTGAAGGGCGTTTCGACTATCTCCTGATCGAGTCAACGGGCATCTCAGAACCCCTTCCGGTCGCGGAAACCTTTACTTTCGAGGATGAGCAGGGGCTGAGTCTGTCGCAATTGGCACGACTAGATACGCTGGTCACCGTCGTGGATGCGGCCCAGTTCGGCCGGGACTTTGAATCGGTCGATGCGCTCTGTGATCGTGAGATCGGACTCAACACAGAAGATGACCGCAATATTGTCGACTTGCTGGTGGAACAAGTGGAATTCGCAAACGTCATTGTGCTCAATAAGATCGATCTGGTTAATGAGCAGGAACTCGGTCGACTGCAAGCGATACTTCAGCATCTCAATCCCGAAGCCCGGATTGTGTATGCCGAACGGGGCAGGGTACCTCTCAAGCAAGTAATGAATACCGGTACGTTCGACTTTGAGAAGGCTGCCGCAGCGCCTGGCTGGTTGCAGGAACTGCGTGGGGAGCACATTCCCGAGACGGCAGAATATGGGATCTCCAGCTTTGTTTATCGGGCACGACGTCCCTTCCATTCCGCGAGGTTGTTCTCGCTGATGGAGTCGGATGTGATGGATTCTGTCATCCGCTCTAAAGGCTATTTATGGCTGGCTACGCGGCCGGAATACGCCGGCGTGTGGTCGCAGGCCGGCGGTTGCTGCGAGCTGGAGGTGGGGGGCCAGTGGTGGTACGAAACCCCTCAAGATGACTGGCCGAATGACCCGGAATTGCGAGCCGAACTTGAATCTCAATGGATGCCCGAAGTGGGCGATCGTCGGCAGGAACTTGTTTTCATCGCAGTCGACCTGGATGCCGAACAACTAACGGCCCAGCTGGATGCCTGCCTGCTAACTGACGAGGAATGGCAAGCGGGGCAGGAAATCTGGTCGCGCGGTGATGATCCATTTCCTGAGTGGCAGTTCGCCCCTGACGAGGAAGATGAAGGCCACGAAAATTAAATCTAACTCTGATCGCAGGGTGGCCCCACCGACTTTAGGAGTTGATCGATATGAACAAACACCGATATCGATTCAAGAACAAGGCCACCGCATGATCCCGCTGGATTTTGTAAAGCAAATTCGCAACACAGCCGTGGAAGAAAATATCTCTCTTTACAAAGACCTCTTTACGCCCACAGACCACCAGAATGCCACAGATCCACATTGGAAACGAACATAGAAGGTATACGACAAGCTGGACCGTGATGATCAAAAAGCGTTGTTTGATCTTGTTCGTCAGGTCATGGTCGACACAATCTCAAATATCTTTGCTGTTCTGGATAGGGTAACTCAACTCGATGGTCAAAATGGCGAGTTTCGCCTTGTGACAAATTCAACATCCGAACCAATTAATGGCCAACTTCAAGATCGTTTCTTGAAGCTTGAAGAAAACGGGCAGATATCGCAGATTGGTTGCGGTTCTTAAACCTATAGGCGAGAAGCGAATTCAATGGGGCAATCTGAGGCACACCGCAGAGAATGTCGACATGGCAGGGTGGCACTGGATTGAACGCCTCAAAAACGGAGGTCGTGGCACTGCTTTGCGACTGTACTCAGTCGTTAAGCAGTGGTTCCGTCAATGCGCAATTCTCTCAGAGCACTGCTTAGGTGCAGCGAGTATGTCGTGCACCTAAATGTCAGCCAACCGCGCCGACCCGAAGCAGTAGCACGAGTGCGGAGTGACTCTGCTACGAAGTTGACTCAATAGTCGACTATGAGGGCGTCGGTCTTGCCTGGAAGGGTGCGATCGACAGTAATTAGTGCATCGGACCGCCCCAACCTCGGCGGTGGGACCATGCGTAAGTATGTGCCATGAAGCAGTGCCACCCAGCCCGAGCGGGAACACTGGAGCTGCACTCTCGCCCATCCTCGAGCATCTTGACACACGTTGCAGACGCCGACTGGGGGCTGACAACTGGGGTGATATCGATCCCCGTTTCTTCGCTTATTTCTATGTCCCGGGGGTATTAGTTTTTGTCTTGCGCCTTTGGGTACTGGATTATTGTGTGAACTCTTCCAGAACTTCGCGCTCTTCAAGCCGTCGCACGGCGTTGCTCAACTTTCGCAATTGCCGAAGTGCGAACCAAAGGATCGGCAGAGGCAGCAGGCCGAAGAAGAGGTTCGCTATGCCAAAGCCGCGTCGGACGACGACGTTGCCTGGGTCGGCGGGGTCATACCAGCACGGAATGGTTTTGCCCGGAACCCAATCGTTCATGTCAGCTTTGCCCGTGACCTGACCGCCGATGTGTATCGTCCACCCAGTGACGAAACCGGTTGAGATGACTTCACGTTCGCCCGCATGATACTTCAACGCGAATTCGGGAGTGTGCGTCGAGCTTGTTCGCCTTTGCTGGCCGGGTCTGTTGTCCGACGAGGTTTTCACGACTTCCCGGCGGTCCAGAATGGTCGCTTGAGCTTCCTTCCAACTCGTCAGCGTCTGCAGATCGCGCCAGGCCATCCCTCCAGCCACCATCATGAAAGCCAGCGGAAACATCACCAGCGAAACGAGTCCAAACGCAGACATTCGACGAACGTCGGCTGGCAGCGGCACCACACTGCATTGGGGATGTTCCCGAACCCATTGCAAACGAGCACGAATCCAAAGGAACATCAACCCGCCACACACCATCCATCCCAGCAACCACCCTGCGGCGGGATAAAACCTCAATCCGCCAATAACGATGCCCTCAGTGGTGGGAACGCTGGTGATCTTGACGGAAACATCTGAGTTCCACCGGGCGGCGGCCAGCGAGTCGGCCAGCAGGTTTCGGACCTCGATGTGCATCGAGAGGTTCTTGCCGACTTCGCTGCGAGGGGCCAGCAAGACAAACGCAAACCGATACTCCTCCCCAGCGGGAATGTTCAGCCGCGCCGTGACCTCGCGCTCGTCGTCGTTCCGCTTCAACTCCGGCAGTTCGTCGATCCGCATGAAGAACCCATTTTGCGGAAAACTGATGGTCAGGTCCGTCCCGTCCGACGGCTTGTCCCCCGTGTTTTTGAGGACAACATTGACCGTCACCATCGTCCCGCCGGGAACCTTATCCGCCTCAGGAGTGATCTTCGACTGACTCAAATCGATGTCGGCGGCCACGACCGTGGAGGTGAGGCAACTGGTCAGAAACAAAATCGCGAGAAGTCTGGTCATGATTCGTATGGAATACAATTCGTTAGAGTCCCGCAAACAATCACGTCATGAACGACTCGACTTGATCGGAAGCAAACGGTCGAATTCGACTGCTGCGTAGCACTCACACGAATGACCGTCCAGAGTAGGGTACAACGAATGTGAAATCTTTGCAGCATCCAATGTTAGAACATGACACTAGTTGGCGGGATTGTCTACTCTCCTGGCCCCGATCGCCACCGCGACTCTCGCTTTTGCGGACGGAAACTCAAAGCTGTTGAACAAAACGCCCCACGGATCACTCAAACCCATTGCGAGGCAAATGGGGTGCGCAGCAATATCATGACCAGTTCCAAACGCCAGAAAGAAGATGTATCGCTGATCGGTAAATTTCCGGCGTCTGTCGCTCATATTGAGAGGATCAAGGAGCCAATGTCAAATTGCACGCAGCATCGAGGGGTCGAGAAGCAAACTGAATCCGTCAGATAAGAATGGCTGGTTATAGAACATGCTTCCTGCAGCCCCAGATTGCAGAGCAACCAGGGCCACCCTGCGACAGTGCGCGCGGCAAGTTGGCTGGCATCGGATTTCGAACTCGAGTAGTCTGATTAGAGTGTCTAGCTACCCTTAAACTGTGAGCCAAAGCGATGTTGAAGCACCAAACCCGAGTGATCGTTGCCCTGGTGATGGGAATTCTGGTGACCGGTGGTTGCGGTCGGACCGATTCGCCGCAACAGTCTGCCGCCGAGAAAGCAACTCAAGACGAGCTCACTAAGGACCGCGCTGAGTTAGATCAATTTATCCGTGACCAAGAAGAGAAGATGAAGGGCACGGATCAGCTTGCGTATGAGCTCACCAAGAAAGCCCTCGCAGCCGCAAAAGCCGAGTTCGCCCGGCCCAAACTCGATTCCACCGAGGAGACTGCCGAAGACTTGGCGAAGTATAACGAAAGCCAATCCAAGTCTAAGAAAGAGATCGAACGGATGGAACGTGAGGTCGCGGAGTACGAGGAAGCTCACCCAATTCCAACCTCGAAGACCGCTCCCTGAATCGGTACGGAATGCAAAATTGCGGTTCGGTCGGCTCGATGCGGGGGGCTGATTGATTCCGGTCAATGCGGAGTCAACCTAGCCAGCGCGGGGAACACCGGCCTGTGCCACCCAGCGAGGGCAGATTAGCTGGGTTGTTTTGAACACAGGAGCTAATCAATCCCTGATTCTGAGAAACGCCTCCTGTAGACCCAGGTTGGGGACCAACCCGGGCCACCCCGCGTCGGTTTTGCCTGGAAGGGTGCAATCGACACCAATTGGTGCATCGGACCGCCCCAACCTCGGTCGTGGAACCATGGGTGTACGTGTCATGAAGCAGTGCCACCCAGCGAACCTCAGTCGCACACAATAGCCACCAGGCCGAGCCCCGGTCAGCCTCCAAGAAGCCAGTTCAAAATCCCCAATTCCCCAACGTTCCGCCTTGTCCCTCCCCAGACACTCCTCGTCAGCGTAGATCACCCTTCGATCATACAACGAGCCATCAATCCCACCCAAATGGCCCACCTCGCGCCGTCACTGCATCCTGAATGCAGGCAGCCGATGCGAGCCAATGGCCCCAACGAAGAACGCAAGAACCGAGACCGACCGTCTTCACAGACAGGAACGCACGTCAGCTCAAAACCCGCGCATTCAAGGCTGGAAACGAATGATCTACCTGGCTGTTCAGTGCGCCGTCCTAAGCTTATCATGTCCACTGATTTGCGCTTCATGGTCGAAATCTGCAACGCTATTTCGCAGTGATCGACGAACATCGCTGCAGTTTGTCGAAGTGAGTCTTAAGATCACCGCGAGCCAGTAATAGTAGCAATCGAAATTCAGATGGTCGTGGCCGATCGATGAAGACTTAAAGGAGTAGGCTGACTGTGTTCTCGCTCAAAAACAACCTGCCGTTTCCTCTGAAATTGGTGGGAGGACTTGCTATCGTTCTTTTCTTGTCTGGCCTCATCTGGCTACTTGTGCCAGGGGACGGAAACAACAAATGGGGCAAATTCTCGGGTAGCCCTGCCGTTACGTTGCTCGACAATGGGCGGGATCTTCGACTGGAGAAAGACTTTTTCTATACTGATCCGCGAGGGAAGTTATGGGTAGCCGAGAAGGCATCAGAGGTCAATGGAGCGTCGATTCCTCGATCTTTTTGGACGATAGTCGGCGGCCCGCTTGAGGGTAAATATCGAAACGCTTCAATCATTCATGATGTCGCCTGCGTAAAGATGGCGGAACCGTGGGAGGCCGTTCATATGGCCTTTTATGAGGCTTGCCGGTGTGGAGGAACGGGAGAGAAGCATGCAAAGATTCTTTATGCAGCGGTGTATCATGCGGGGCCCCGCTGGAAACTCAGAGCTGTACAGGCCGTCTCCGCGTCCGAAGGGCCGGATGGTAAAGTGATAAACAAGACTACGACGCGATATGTGCCGGAACGAATTGCCACTGATGACGCGTTTAACGACACTGCAACAGAACGGAAGCTAAAAGAAAAGTTGTCAACGGAGAATCTTACCCTTGAACAGATTCGCGATATTGACCTCAAATCGCTTTAAGCAACATTACGAAATAGCGCGGCATGGTGGGACTGGTTTGAACGCCACAAAAACAGAGGTCGTGGCCCTGCTTTGGGGCGGCGCAATCCAGCTTGAATACAACGCAGACATCTTCGCCGCACCTAAGCAGTGCTTTCAGCGACTCGAGACCTCATAGAACCACTGCTTAACGCCTGAGTACAGCCGCAAAGCAGTGTCACGACCTCAGTTCTTGCGGCGTTCAAACCAGTCCTCCCCGCGCCCGAGTTTCAAATCTATTCCATCTCGCTACGCGATTCACACGCGAGATGAGAAGTGGTATTTGTAAAGAGCTCTGTCAATCAATCGAAAGTAAGTTGACAGTTGATCAATCGATGCGTACCCTAACGCTTTAGCTATTTTTGTCCTTTGCCTATCGTCCTGCTGTAGGGGCGGGCGACTCTTGCCGTAATTTTCGCACGGTCCTGTGGGCCTCTCGCCAATGCAAGCAATCTGGTCTGAAATCACGAAGTATTTACCTGGACAGGTTAAGGATCAACTACCTGAGGTCATCGACGACACACGGCAAAAGTTCAATGATTTGAACACGTGGTTGATCTCGCGCCAGCAGTCCGCTGTCACTGAAGCGTCGTTCACTTCAAATCCTCAAAAACTCGTGCACGCACTTCTGGCGTGCCTGACCACACTCGAAGTCAATTCACCAAAGAAATTTATTGCGCGGATCACCGCATTTCGCTTGCGCGTGCAGGAGCTCATTCCCTCCCTATTACAGCTTGCAAATTGCGACACACAAGGGGCGACAAGTCAAGCCGGCCCAATAGTCGCTGAACTCACTCGCCTTTCGCTAGATGCCGAACAGTTGTTTCTCGACATTTTTCGGCACTTTCGTTGGCGCAAGCTCGCTCTACGGCTATCTGCGTGGCTGCCGCTGGCGTTGACCGCTGCGAGCCTCCTATGGCTCACATTCCGGGGCGGGATGGAATTGACTTCAGCCGTCGTATTCTTTCCCTATTCTTCCGCGACGGACCAACCCAGTCCTAATACCGTACTACGTCTGTCCGAAGAAAATCTCGACGAGTTTATGGAACAGTTCTCGTTGTTCTATTTCAATCGGCCAAACAAATTCGCGGCGATGATCTTCGAACAAGAATCTCCATCTGCTCCCCTATTAGTTTCGATTGTTGAGGACACCAATTTTCCGGCCGGTTCACGGTTTCGGCCAGATCCGATATGTCGATTAAAGCTCGATTTACTGGAACTCTCGCAACTTCGTGAGCATGTCATTTCCACCGTGGGGGTAGACGCGAAATTGACTAGGGCCGGAGTTTTTCCCTGGCATCGGTTGCAGACGAACCCGCAATTGGAATTGGAGACAAACCATTACGGGCCGTCGGGCTCGATGTTTATTAAGAACTGGGGGATCGGTCCCGCTTGCGATGTGAATTGCACACTTGTCACCGAATCAGGACTTGAACTGTCTGTGGCGCAGTTTGACGCCATCCTACATTTTGCCGAATGGGAATATCAAGGCCTTAAGGGAGCCACGGACATCTGTGCTTGTCCCGTGTTGGTTCCCCCACCCCGACACGAGATCGTTGAATTTGATGAAGACCGAGAGGAACATTTACCCTCAACTTTAAGCGGCTTGAGTCGCGATTCATCTCAAATCCAAACCGCCATTCCAGTCTTTTTTAGGCTCGAAGGCAAACCGATTGAGGTCAACGAAAACATTCATTTCGAACATAACGAACAGTGGTTTGAGATTATTACAACCTTTCCCCGATTGTCGCAGGTCACAACAGTTTCCTGGCGCGAACCATTGCATGTCAAAATCGATTATCACTGTCTGAAAGGGGTTCGACGGCTCACACAGAAACTAATAGAACCGATTCCCGACCGGGTCTTCTTTGTTCGTCGAGAAGGATTGGGAATTCGCGATCCACGTAGCCCTCCCGAAATGACAGGTGGGTCCGCCCCCGCCGCAGCCCCCTCAATGTACGGATTTTTGGATCGCCTCGCACCTCTGTTTTTTACAGGAGATTCGGATCATAAAGGCGTCGATCACATCAAAGTCGACAGTGAAATCGATGTTCGCCTTCTGGATGAACGAGGTCACGCGACTCAGATCAACCATATCGACAAAACGTTGAATCCTCGTGGGACCACTGGAATCTACCTGAAGCTGAAAGGCATTCAAACCGGAATTTATGAGGTCACCGTGACTGTGGATGGTCATATGGTCGGAGGAATCGGTATCGAAACACTGGTCCCAGATCGTTTGAGATTTCAACGAGATCCCAAATGGGATAATTTTCCCGCGTACCTTTCGGAAGATACCAAGGTGGAGATCGATCGGCTTAAAAAATACTTTACGGCATGGTACGGAGAGCAGTGAAAGAT
>JAZKFE010000041.1:0-4846 GCA_040386595.1 Planctomycetota bacterium
GAAGGACAACATAGCCCAGGGTCGCTCGGTACGCCGAGCGCACCCTGGGTTACGATCCCCGCGAATTCCCAACCCTGAATGGGTTGAACCGTTTATTCTGCAGGTCGAACCCATTCAGGGGTCTTTCTCGGTTTGGGATCGGGTACCCAGGGTGCGCCGCGAGTACTCGGCGACCCTGGGCTTTGTTGTGTATCCCCTTCGGGGAACAGAGATTTGCGAAGCCCGCGCACAAAAATAATGATGCAGGCGAGCCCGGCGGCGTCAGCCAAATGGCACTCAGTATGTGAGCGGCACGGCGCTAGCCGCCGGCTTTTTCTATGCTTCTGACGCAGAAGAGCCGGTGGCTAGCGCCATTCCGCTCACAAACTGAGTGCCATTTGGCGCCAGCTGCTGGGCTCGCCAGCGCAGTTCATTTGGCACGTCTACTGAGAACCGTTCGCCAATTTTCGAAACCGCATTGGACTATTCCGTTATTCGTGTGATCCGTGTAATTCGTGGTTAAAAATCTTTTTGTTGTGCGGTCGCGATTAGAAAGACTACATCAAAACAATCATGTAGGCGCGAATGCAAAAGAGCGTCCCGATTGATCCCAGGGTCAGGACGGTGGCGAAGGTCAATTTGCGGCCTTGGGGGATTTTGAGCAGCAAGCCGATGGCTCCCAGGACCAGGCACAGCTGCAGGCAGAGTGTTCCCAGGTCGAAGACGTCTCCCGCGTTCGAGAGCCGTTCGATGACCTTTTCTCGCTCTTTCGAGCCGATAATCTGGCCCATTTTGCCGTCGACCTCTTGCACCCAGTTCTCTTTCCCGACGGCGGCGGAACCGTTCAGGATTTCTTGCTTTTCTTTTTTGTAGCGTTCGACCTGCGCGTTGAGCTTATTAGCAACTTGGTTCAGATCGGCGACTTTATCCGTGGCGATGGCGTCGGCCTTCAGCAACGTGCGGAGCAAATCGCGCTGTCCCTCGGCGAGCGTCTCTTTGATGCCCTTCGACTGATACCACATGTACGAGTTGGACTTTTCGTTCGTCTCTTTGATTTCATCTTCGCCGTATTTGCCGGCACCCAGATCGTTGATGGCCAGGGCTGCCGCAAAGATGGCCAACGTGATTCCGAATCGGATTTCCCAATGCTCCTCATGGGTTTCCGCTGCTGATTTTTCACTCGACATGTCATTCCTCAAAATACGAAATAATCCGTTGTTCGCTACGCGGCAGCATGGAAGACAAAATCACTGCCAGAGCTTTCTGGCCAGATCGGCGGGTGCCGCGCGACGGCTTTATACCAGACGTTCCGCAATGGGTGGAGTCGGGATTTTTTTGAAGAATCTCGGCAAACAGGCGGTGAAGCGGTCCGGCAACTCTCTGTCATTGGGGATGCATCTTGGTTCGGACCAATCTGTGCGGTTTCCACAGAGGTCTGACAAGGGCCATTGACCAGTCGCTTCATAAGGCGATTTTGATTAGACTGCGAACCTGACGTTGTTTACAGCCCATTCTCATCAGGAGCTACCACATGCCGATTCGTACGTCACGTCGTCATTTCTTGCAGCAAGCCGCCGTTGCCGGAGCTGCGTTGGCCTTCCCCGCTGCCAGCTATGCCCGGATTTTGGGTGCCAATGATCGAGTCCGCATTGCGTCCGTCGGGACCGGTGGCAAAGGCTGGTCGGATCTGCTCGCCACTGCGGCCAGCCCGCACGCCCAGATCGTGGCCTTGTGTGATATCGACGAATCGAAGCCCTTTCTGGGGCAAGCGGCCGAGAAGTTCCCGGAAGCCAAGCGTTTCACCGATTTCCGCAAGCTGCTGGATGATCACAAAGCGATCGACGCCGTCATCGTTTCGACTCCCGACCACATGCATGCTCCGGTCTCGTTGCCAGCCATGGAGCTCGGCAAGCACGTGCAGTGTCAGAAGCCGTTGACGCACACGGTCTTCGAAGCGCGCCAGATGCAAATGGCCGCCAACAAGTACAAAGTCGTGACGCAGATGGGCAACCAGATTCAGTCGCACGAAGCCTACCGGACGGCCGTGCAACTGGTGCATGACGGCGTCATTGGCAAGGTGAAAGAGGTCCATTCCTGGCAAAGCGGCCATATGGGCTGGCTGATGGTCGACGACCGCCCCGCGGGCAGCGAACCGGTCCCGGAAACCGTTCATTGGGACGAGTGGATCGGCGTCGCACCGACACGACCCTACTTGCCCAAGATCTACCATTCCTTCAATTGGCGTGGTTTTCAAGATTTTTCGAACGGCCAGCTGGGAGACTTTGGCTGCCATATTCTCGATCCGGTGTTCGGCGCTCTCAAGCTGACCTCACCCTTGAGCATCAAGGCCGACGCTCCTCCCATCAATAAAGAAGTCTGGACGAAGTGGTCGACCGTGGCCTACGAATTCCCCGGGACGGAACACACCGCCGGGAAGACGATCAAGGTCACCTGGTACGATGGCGAAGGAAAGTTCCCGCCGCGTGAAGGACTGGGGCTGCCGGAAGGTTACAAGCTGCCGCACGCAGGTTCAGTCTTGGTGGGCGAGAAGGGATCGTTGGTGATTCCTCACGTCGCCATGCCGCAGCTGTTCCCCGAGGCGACTTTCGGGACCTTCAAGATCCCGGTGGTGGCAGCTCGCAACCATTACACCTCGTGGGTGGATGCCATCCGCGGCGAAGACAAGACGACGTCGCACTTCGATTATTCGGGGCCGCTGACGGAAACGATCCTGTTGGGCACGATCGCCATCCGGTTGCCGGGCCAGCCGTTGGCCTGGAACACCGAGAAGCTGGAATTGGCCGGCTCACCCCATGCCCAAGCCTTGCTGACCAAGCCCTATCGCAAGGGCTGGGAACCGAAGTGGATCTAATCAACCACTTGAGACAGGCACACGGCCAACGGCCAAACATCGTTCCGTAGCCCGCGATCATCGCGTCGCAAAGATCGATCGAGCCGCAATTTCAAAACACCTGGCGTCGTTCATTCAACGCCAGGTGTTTTTTTACGTTTGGTAACTGGGGTTGAGGTGCCCGAGACGGAGCCAACAATGGGATTGGGGAGCATATAACATGCGTGGCGCACCCTATCAACGGCCGCATCCCGGTATCGAGGCTTCCTGCGCCTCGGCCGAAATGCGGAGATCCGACACTGGGAATCATTGACGAAATGTCTTGCCTAGTTGCCGCAAAGCCCCCAGAGAGAACCCGCAAAAAATCTACATCTTGTTGCGATTCTCCAGCGCGCTGCCGAGCTTATTGGTGTAGCTGAGCAGGGAATTGACGCCTCGCGGCAGCAGTTTCGGCCCTTCCATGACCACTTCGCTGAGGCCCGCCGCGTCGATCACGGCCGCTAAACCTCTCAATTTTCCAAGCAATTCGTCTAATCGTTCAATCGCGATGGCGAGTGTCTTCCTCTCCGTGGGGCCGATTTTCTTCTTGGATTTGTGGGGTACTGGTTTCGCTTCCGGCTCACCTGGCGGGGCGGAAACCGTCTTTTTCTTGGGTGCCATAAAGATTCTCTAAATAGTAGCAACGTCGCAACCGCATGGAGTGTGACATGTTACGTTATCATCGTCAATCCACGTCATTCATCAGACGTTAACGTCTGATAGTTGAACATTGACATGTCATTCACACACGTTAATATCTACTACATGGACGTCACAGCAAGACCGCTCGCTCGGCCAATGACCACTGGCCAATTACCAACCGAGGATCAAGCCGTGGCGATTCTCTTCCACGATCTGATGAAGCGAGTTGCCACCCAAACACAGCTTGATTCAGAGAGAGGGCACGATGCCAAAACCCAAATCACAACCGCCACGGCTCGAACCCACTCCCGACAAATGCTTGTGGGACGACGAACCCGTGGATACCCGCGGACTGTGCTCGGCCTGTTATCGAGCACTCGCCCGCAAGGCCGGGGGCGATCCCGCGAAGTGGCAAGAGTTTGAACAGCAAAAACTTTGCCTGCCCAAAAAGAACAAACGCCGCTGCGGCGTCCTGAATCGCCTGGCCGAACTCGAATCCAAGACCAACTAATCAAGTAACCAAGTCCCAGCAACCCATCCAGTCCCGAGGGTCTGATCATGCGAGAACGAATCGAATTCACCGCGACTCTGATCAACAAGTTGGGTTGCGAAGACAACGAAGTGCGGCTCAGCTGGGGCGTGGCCGCCTCGGCCATGGTCATGATTGACGGTGGCTCTCGGGATCACCAGGGCGAGATGACCATCGAAGACATTCGGATTGATGAAGCCCACTCCACCTGGCTCGAGTACCCCGGATTCGGCTCGCAGATTGCCACTCCCAATCATCTGGAGTCCAGCAAGGTTTTGGCCTGGCTGCGATCGGAGCTCGAAGAACGCGAGGACTGGGTTGAAGTTCTGAGCCGAGCCGCGGAGCGCAAGGCCATCAGCCAGATCGGCAACCGCCACGAACCGGCATACGCCTAACAAATCACGAAGACGCTCGCGGGTGAACGCGGGTTGAATGCTGCGAAGAACTTCTATCAGAGTGTGCCACGAGATCGCGAACTGAAATCAAGGATGGCCGAACCAGTCGTGTCAGGAATGAGAGCAAGATGTACCAATGGCAACGGACGCCCACGACTGAGTTCATTTATTTTTTAACCGATCCGAGGTGTTTGTAAGCGGCACGGCGCTAGCCGCCGGCATTTCCGTGTTGTTGAGAGAATAGAACCGGTGTCCATTACAAATCCTGCTCCCCTCGCCTCGGTAATCCGGGGAGAGGGGCTGGGGGTGAGGGGTTCTTCCTGGAGAGCTCAGCCGTGAAGAATTTTCGTCCAATGGGAGGGTGAGGCTCCTGCCGAACCGCTTGGTCTACTTGAGCTCGAACGACTTAGC
>JAZKFE010000042.1:0-1600 GCA_040386595.1 Planctomycetota bacterium
TAAACAACAATCCACAATGTTCACTCTACTTGGTAGGTTTTGAAACACGTTCTAGGCTTTTTAAAGTTTATTAACAAAGGCTCTTAATTGTTGTGGGAACGCCTGGTCGAACTTTTTGTCGGACTCGGAAGCAATGAGCGTTTGCAAGACTCGCGACTTCCAGCGGGGGATTTCCGGGGAATTGCGGTTGTTTTGCAGGCGGTATAAATATTGAAACCCACGCCGCAGATCGTCATATTTGGGATCTGCCAGTCGCTTTTCATCGTTGAGCTCAACCCAGACTTTCTCCCACGTCAAGACGTCTTTACCGGCAATAATGGGGCCGGTCGAGTCGCCTGCTGTTTTCTTGATAATCATTAACACCACGAGCACCAGACAGGCCGCAATAAAGGCGATCGCACCGGCGTTGTTCTTACGCGGTTTCGTCGAGAGTTTGGGCGTCGTGGTCGTTTCCCCCAGCATGTCGGGGCGGGCCTCGACGACCTCTTCGTATTCGAGTTTCTTCGGGGCCACAACTGCGGCCGAATAGGTTTCAAGGCGTAGTTGAACCTGGCCGGGAAGCAGCAAGTCTTTGCCTTGCTTCCAGACTCCCGACATCAGCGGGGCCACGCTTTGGCCGGCAACGGTGAGCGGGGTTTCGCCGCGGTTATAAATGACGATCTCTTCGCCGCCCGCATCAATGGACAGCGCGTGGCCGATAATGCCGTCGCCATTGATCTGGATCTCACAACCGGCGTCAGAGCCGAGACGTGTGATCCGCTTGGTGAGATAGAATTCCTCACCTTTTTGCGATCCGCGCAGGACGACGATTTTGAGTGTGGTGCGATTCATAGTGCGGGCTTTATCGTCGATGGATTAGGCGAACACATCGATAAATTTGGCGATGAAGGGAGTCACAATAATGAGCAAACAGGCAATCATAATCATGATGCCGGGGAACACGATTTTCACCTGGGCTTCACCGGCGGCTTTCTCGGCCCATTGAGAACGTTTCAATCGCATCTGATCGGCTTGCGTGCGGAGGATGCGACTGAGTGGCGTCCCAAATTCTTCGCCGTTCAGAATGGCCGTCACGAATTCGCGAACGTTATCGTCATCCATGCGGTCTCGTAGTTGGATTAAGGCATCACGCCGGCTGCGGCCCAAATGTATTTCTCGCAACAGGTAGCCAAACTCTTCGCCGATCGGGTGTTTTGGACTTTCTTCAACGAGTGTGGCGACTGCTTCATCGAAGGCCGCGCCGGCTTCCATCATCAGGGCCAACAGATCGACCGCATACGGGAGCCGCTTAAGAAAAATGGTCCGGCGTTTCTGGGCCAGTTCCTGGACGCGAACACCCCAGAAAATGACGTAGCTGGACGCAATGATGACAGCACCCGCCGCGGCGACAATTGGTCCCAGAATCGGCCATAACAATAAGCCGACGACAACGCCCGATAGGCCGGCTTCGACTTTGCGCGTGGCCAAGAAATCGTGTGGAGTCCACGGTGGCCAATCGGGGAGAAGTTTTAAGGCGAGGGCAATTTTATCCTGACCTGCATTGCCTCCGGTCCGACGAGCAAGCTCATCGACGAGCGGTTCGAACCAGAGATAGATAGGA
>JAZKFE010000042.1:1610-46002 GCA_040386595.1 Planctomycetota bacterium
TTTCGCGTCGTTCGCGTTCGTAAAGTCCTTGGATCCCGGGAACCCGCGGGCCAAACAAGACGCGGCAGAGCCCCCAGATCAACCAGCCACTGGACACGGCCATCAGCAACGACAACACGAGCCGCACGGGGGGCGCTGCTGCCGATAGCAGCATCGGGCCGTGGGCAAGTTGGCTGAGGTGATCGTGGTGGTTCATGACTTACAGCTCAATGGTGAGGATTTTTTGCGCCATGCGTCCCGCGGCGAAGACACAGAGGATGACTCCCGACAACACAATCTGGCCGAGGGTGGTCGAAAAGATCAGACTGGTTCCGTCACGATCGATGACATAGAACCCGCCTAAAAATAGGAATGGAAAGACGCACAGCACGACGACAACCATGCGGCCGCTTTCGGTGTCGGCTTCTAGTTTGCGTTCGAGGCGTTGATTTTCCTGCAGGCTGCGACTGATGCGATCAAGGGCTTCGGTCAGGTTGCCGCCACGCTCCATGCAGACGAGCACCGCAGAAACCAGTAGCGAAAAACTGTCGAGGTTGAGACGTTCTTTGGTGGACAACAAGGCTGCGCGAAGTGGTTGGCCCGCTTGATACTCACCGACGATACGGCCGAATTCGGATCGGAGCGGTTCGGGGATGTCACGCGTGACCGCTTCAAACGCCTGGGCCAACGACATTCCCGAACGACAGGCATTGGCGAGCCCAATACCGGCACCGACGAGTTGATCGCGTAACAAATAACTCCGGCGGCGAATGGCACTGGCCAACAACAGCCGCGGGGATTGGTAGATCAGAAACACGAGGACCACGGCCACCGTGGGCATGCGCAGAATAAACCACACTAACAGAAACGTTCCCGCCATCGAGCCGCCCCAGATTCGCATCCAGAAGTTGACTTGCTTGTCGTCCATATGCAGGGCGCGGATACGATCCGACAGGTCGCGAATCTTGGCCGAAGAAATGCGATCCCAGACATAAAGAATTGGGCGATAGGCGGCCAACATCGCAATTGCGGTGCACAACGACGCTAGGAGGATTTGAGTTTGAGGATTCATGGCCGGGGCTCCTCTGGGGCATGGTCGAGGAAAAAGGCATCCAGATCGACCTTACCGGTCGCCAGGATGCGGTCCATGAATGTCGGCAGTTGTCCGGTCGGCACCAAGCGAGCGGTGGCTTCGTCGAAGTTAAAAATATCCCGCAGGATGAGGCCCCCCTTGTGCGGGTCGACTCCTACGCATTCGGTGACTTGGGTAATGACACGACGGCCACTGCGTTGGCGCGAGAGCTGAATAATTAAGTCGACCGCCGATCCAATCTGCCGATGAATTGAATCGATCGGCAGCGGTGCCGCCATCTGCACCATGACCTCCAAACGCAGGATGACGTCTTCCGAGGTATTGGCGTGTAACGTGGTTAGCGACCCGTCATGGCCGGTATTCATGGCTTGCAGCATGTCGAGCGATTCGGCACCGCGGCATTCGCCGACGACGATACGGTCGGGTCGCATGCGCAGAGAATTCTTGACGAGATCACGGATCGTATAAGCCCCAGTCCCTTCGATATTTTCCTGCTTCGTTTCCAGTCGCACGAGGTGAGTTTTATTAAGTTGCAGTTCCGCCGTGTCTTCGATTGTGACAATTCGTTCGCGGTCCGGAATGAAGTCGCTCAGACAGTTGAGTAGTGTGGTTTTGCCCGTTCCCGTTCCGCCAGAAATGATGATGTTACAGCGACACAGCACGCAGGCCCGGATGAACTCCGAGACCATGGGGGTGAGGCTGCCTTTCTTCACGAGATCCAGGATTCCCATTTTGCGGGGGGGGAACTTACGGATCGTCAGGCAGGGACCACTGACGGCGAGCGGTGCGATAATGGCATTCACACGGCTGCCGTCGACGAGACGGGCATCGACGAGCGGCTTGGATTTATCAATTCGGCGACCGACGCGGGCCACAATCCGTTCGATGATGGCTTGGGTGACTTCGTCTGAGACGAAACGCCGGCCCGAGTTTTCCAGGATGCCAGCCCGCTCGAAGAAAATATGTTCGCTATCGACCACCATGATTTCGGTGATGACCGGACTTCTTAATAAATCTTCCAGCGGTCCGTAGCCGAAAACGATGTCCTTAATTTGTTTCTTGACGAATCGATGGACTAAATACTTCATTAAGTCGGGATGGATTTGCTTGCCCAGGTCACGCCAGCCGGTCCAGAAATAGCGTTCGACGGCCTCAATCCGTTTCGTCAGATCGTTCTCGTCATCTGTCGGGATTTCCTGGTTAATATGGTCGATCAGCTGGGCAAATTCTTCTTCACGATCAGGAATGGCCGAGACCAACCGGGTCCAGGAAAGTTTTTGATTCCAGACACTGTCAGTGGCGCCTTGCGATGATTCGTCAAACAGTTTGGAAAGAATCAAACTATGTAAACAACAGCCGGCAATATAACGGTCCAGTTCGGTGAGTTTCGCCCCAACGAGCCCGACCTCGCGATTAATGTCTTCAACGAGATGCTCAATTCTCAGGAGCTCCTCGGAACTGACTTCACGGGCATTGGCGGCAAGTGTCAGATCCATCCGCTGTAACAGCGTGAGATGAATGCGGCGGACGATCTTCGACCATTCTCCATCGAGTCGGCGGCGGATCTCGGAATCTTGTTCCTCGTACTGGTCGGGAATATCGATCGAGAGCGTATAAGGATAAATCTTAAGAGTGCATTGCCCCTTAAGCCCGACTCGTTCACCTTCAGTCAGTTCGCGGTCTGCGAGGTGGACTCCTTCGAAGCATTCGCATTCACATTCCCAGCCGGTTGGAGTGCGTTCCAGAACCACAGCCTGTGCCGCCACGAACGGAGAATCGAGAACGATATCATTCTCGGGACTCCGGCCAATGTGCACCGTCCGCCCGGTAAAACTCCGGGACTGACGATCGCTGGCGTCAATAATGTGGTTGTACCAGATCTGCATATTAGGACTGCGAACACCGTGTGAATTGAATTAAGGTTTTTTCTCTACTGTCGTTGTCGATTCCCCGGTGGTCGTGTCTTCCGACGTGGCAACCGGAGTTTGTTCCGCGATTTCGGATGGAGATTTTTCGACGACCGGCCGGGCTCGTGGATACAGCACAATCGCGGTAATGCGAGTTTGTTCGATCGCTTGAGCTAACAATTGCGAATCAGCATTTAACTTATTGCCCTCGGCACCGGGCACCGCGACGCTAATTGTTTTTGGGGGGCGACTCTGATCTTCGTCCTGGGATTCGACTTCATGCACAGCGACGTCCCCGAGTGTGACAAGTCGGAAGGGGCCGACGATTTGATACTCGCTGGGCTTGGTGTTCTTGGAATGGGTGGTGGACGTCTCCGCCGTGTCTTCCGCCTTGCGAATCACGAATCCAATCGGTTGGCCGATCTTCAGGAGCTTGGGTTCGATGACGACTCCTTGCAGTGACACGTTCAGGGCGACTTCGTCCTTTTCGAGTTGAATTCCAGCGTCATCGTGCGGTACGACGTCGCTATGCATAATCCAATCGCCAGTCTCCATGGCGCGGGGGGCTCGTAACGTGGCCAGGACGTTGCGTTCTTCCCAAGGGATGGCGTTCGGCACTCTTGCCGCGACTTTGACTTGCTTAAGGAGTGGCAGTTTGAATGCGTCCCCCGGCTTGAGGTCGCCATTGACTTGAATATAGGACTGCATGGCAGTCGTGCGAGACAGGACGGCATAGTTCATCGCCCCAGCGACGAACGCCAGTCCCAGCGGCAGCAGAATGTTTAGTAACAACTTCATGGCGAATCCTCGGTAGAGGAGGGACGATTGGCTTGTGAGCTGACTTCAGATTGGTCACGCAACAGCAAGATTCGGAGCGATTGAGACTTCGCGACGGGTGTGGCGATCATCCAGTATGCGGTGGCTTCACGCGACAAATAGATCGTAACAAATTCAGATCCGGTTTCCTGCCCCGGCGCTTCCGCTGTCCAAGAGTTTTTACGCAATTGATGCAGTAAATCACCGAGTGAAACATCCGCAAGTAGCAACTGACAATAGGTCTGGCCGGAAGCATCCGCCCGTTGAGCCAACAGCTGATGGGGAATCCCGTCCGGAATGACATCGACTGTGGACTGGGGGGTTGTGGTTTGACTGACTGCGGACCGGGGTTCTGCCGGCTGTTGTTCGATCAGCCACGATTTGCCCGGCTCCAATGGAATCAGCCAGCGGACACACACGAGTTGATCGGCCGGTTGCTGCAGCGTGTAAGCTTCGATTTGAAATCCTTGTTGCCGCAGCGAGTACCGCCAGAAATTTTTTTCTGACGAACGTTTTCCCTGTGCCTGTAGTAACCGCAGCAGGTCTCGGGATTCTGTGGTCATCGTCGGGAGTGGTGAGTCCACCGTTTGAGGTAACGTGGCGATCTTCGTTTTCGCCCGAGCTGTCGGCAGGGATTCTGCCGTTAACTGCCAGTTCTCATCTAAGAATTGCCAAGCTCCTGACTGAAGCTGTTCTGTGGAGAATATTTTGTTGGGATGGAATATGGGTTTCTCTACCGGTGTGTCTACGACTGCCGGTCGAACCAAGGCCGAGATTCCCTGCAATGACCATACGCCGAGCCAGATCATTAACCCGGCAAGTCCGCCGCGCAACGCCCAACTGAGTACCGTCCCTCGAAACGGTTGGCGAGCAAGCGAAGTTGAAGGTACGGTCGACATGATGAGCGAGAAAACTTTCGCATTCAGAATTTGGTCGGACAAATAATATGGTGCGGCGAAGGAACGATTGCGTCGCCGTAATCTGACTTTCGGACTTGGGGCTGTGTCTATCGGAAAGCACCCGACTCAGAGAGTCAGGCCACGTCGCTGCGCTCCCAATACTTTATAAAGTTTGTAAGCGGTCGATGATTCCCTGGTTGGCGTTGATTTCTTTGTTAATGGCTTCGATGCGGTCTTCCTTGGTCTTAATTTGCTGGTTGACTTGCTTCAGCGTTTCTTTGTCTTGATCCTGCAGTTTCTGCAACGCCTTCTTCTTGTCGGCGTCGGTTTCTTTGTCGATGGCCTTCTGTCGTTCCGTCATGCGGTCGGTTAATTCTTTACGCTGGGGATACAACATGTTGTCGAGTTCCCCCTGCAGTTTGGCTCGTTCGGCTTTTAATTCTTCATTCTTCTGTTTGAGTTTCTCGATGTTCTTCTTGTTCTGTGCTTGCTGCTCCTGCTGCATCTGTTCGAACTGACTATTGGCCGAATCAGATTCACCGAGCAGTGAGCTGAAGACGTCGCTGAGCTGTCCGATCCCCGGAATCATGGAGGGATCGAAACCGTTCGAGAATTGATCGATCAATGAACTAATCTGATTGGTCGCACCGCCGATCGAGGCCTTGCCCATATCGTCCCAGTGGGGCCCGTTTCCTTTGAGCAGTTCGCGGTGATCCCAGGCTCCACCCAGGACCGCATGCTTCGAGGTGACGGCACCAAAGCTGATTTTGGGCGAAGGGTAGATGGGATTCTCGGTGGCGGATTTGCTGAAGATGTCGCTTTTACTCGTCTGCTGATTGTAGGCCAGTGGCCGTTGGCTCTTCTGGCTAGTTCGCTGTTGAAAGGCATCGCTACGAGCGGTGATCGTGGCCTTGAGTTGACCGAGGAAAAAGACGCCGACCGACATGATTAATACGAACATCAACAGCAGCACGGGCATCGCCATGACGAACTCGACCGGCGCGGAACCGCGGCGGGCTCCGTTGCGATAGTGGCAATCAAGTTGTCGAGGACGAATGTGGTTCATGATTTCTACGGCGTGACATTTAATGTGTGTCGAGCTGCTTCGAGTTTATAACTGCCTTACCGATGGCCTCGCGAATGTTGCCTTGATAGGGACCTCCGGCTGCAGACTGTGTCAGACGTCGCCGAGTCACCGGAACGAGTTTCGCTTGCCAGTTGAGTTTGATCGCGGGGGTATTGTTTTGTGGCTTGCGTTCAAACATGGACCACGGCGGCCAGAGCGAACCTCGTTCGGTTGGAATGGTTCCATATTCGGGGACGTTGACCGGCGGAGCCCAGTTCAACGTATCCCAGCCAACGCGTGGCTGGCGTTCGCCGGTGTTTCCGGGCTGTTGCGGGTTGGCGTTGTAGTACATCGCTTGCGCATAAACGACTTGTTCGTGATTGGAGGAACCGAAGATGACCGGGCTGAAAAGAGCGTCGACTTGGTGTGTCGAAAAGCTCATCACGGTGAAAAGTTTCTCGGCTTCGGGGGAATCGGTCGTCCAGCTTTCCCGGCCTTTGCGGTCGGGTTTCATATCGCGCATCACGTACATTTTCAGCTTGCTTTGCGACCCGCCCGTTTTTGATAGCGACTTGCCGGACCGGTACGAATACGACTTGGCGAGCGTAAAACGATTAGTCCAATGGCCATACCAGACGCCGGCCTTCGACAACTGTAAGGCGATCGGGCTTTTCATCCCGCTAATGATGGGAGCTCGCAGGGAGTCCACCCAAGGATAGGTAGCTCGGACCCATTGGGTTGTTTCTTCGGTCTGCCAGTCGGCGTTCAGTTTCTTGAGAGTCTCGCGACTAAAGTTTCCTTCAGCACCATCGTTGTCGGTGGGGGGGAAGTTCGGTTCAAACCAGCCAGTGATTTCGGAGGCACCGGGAATCCAACTCACGACGCTATTAAAGAAGTCCACAACGTCGGTGGCCGTCTTGATAACGCTAAAGATCTTATCGATTGCCCCCGGCCAGCCGCTGTCGACTGACCTCGAGCGGATTGTTTGCCCCGACGCGCTCTTGGGTTCGGGTTCCGCAACCAGCGGGAGGCTGATCTGTGTCGGCGAAGGAAAGACGTTCGCTTGTACCGAGTGCTGTGATTCCAGTTCTTTGATGGTGGATTGAATGGAAGTCGCCAGTGGTCCTGAGGCCAATGAGCCAGTTTTCACGAGAGCTTCGGGGTACTTGGCCAGCATGGGTAAAAGCTGGCGTTCGAGAATTCTTTTAGGAATGATGAAGATTTTCGCTCCCGCTTCGAGCACCATCAGTACGCCGGCTTCAATGCCGCATTTAATTAAGATCGGTGTGGAGATCGCATGCATGGAGGCCCCGATGGGGATTAAGAAGGCCAGGATCGGGATCTTTCCTAAGTCCAGGAGTACGTTCCCTGCTACTTTCACATCTTGGAAGAACGCGACAAGTTGTTTGAGGGTAATACGCGAGTCATACAGCGTCGCGCCGGCGGTCGTGCTGCCGTCGTCTCCTTCATTGAGGGTTACTGCTCGCCGTACGAGGTCGATAATTCGCTCGTCGACGTTGTAGAGACCGGGCATATGAATCGCGACGAGACTAATCGGGCGATAGTCTTTAATCTTCTTATTGAGATCTTTAAATTCGTCCGAGTTTTGCTGCTGGCCGTCGTCCAGTTCTGGTCCGCCGATGGCTTCGTGTAGCACGCAAATTGAGGTGACTTCGCCCATGAGGTGATTGATGGCGGTGACCGCATTCATGGAGCGGGCTTCCCACAGGGCCGTCGAGTAGGCGACGGAGTCTGCGCGCAGGCGGCCGCCGGCGTTCTGGACGGCGACCTTCTTCTGCACAATGCGTCCGACGTTGCCCACCATGCCGACTAGAATCGTAAACCCCATAATGACGATGATCGTCACTTGGGCCATCGTGCCGTCTTCCGATTCGTGCAGCGAGCGCAAGCCTCCCCAGCGGCCGAAGAGGAACTCGGCGAGAGTTACCAGACGCTCAACAGGAGTGGGGCGGTGGACGGACATCGGAACACGTTACTCCGAAAGATATTGAATGCCGATGTCCCGCGTCTCGTTCTGGGGGGACTCGGAGGGAAGTGCAGCGGTGGTGTGAACATTAATGACGTAATAACCATTGCCAGACGGTTTCCCAAGAAACCGTCCAATGCCGGGAATATGAAACGGGGCTTCAAAGTCCAGCGTGGCGGTCAGCAGGGCGTCGGGGGCATTGGAGGCCCGGCCGATGCTGGCCACTTGAGTGTGTGCGGCCGCGTAACGCACCTTACGAGTGAGATAGTTGGGGTTCACAAACCGGCCCTCGCGGAACAGTTCGGCGGCGGTCAGCACGCTGGGGAGGAGTGTCGTACCGGCGGCGCTGCCCCCTGCGTGTTGTGAGCCGCCACTGGCAAATGGGACCATTGCTAAGATGGCGGCTTGCTTGGCCTTGTCGTTCATTTTCTGTGGCGAACTTGAGCCGGAACCAGTCTTGGCCGATTCCCAGACGACGGCAGACCGTACGGCGGAGTAAGCGGCGTACATCGTTCCGACCTTTGTCACAAGTAGCAGCGAGCATTCCACCACCAGGCCGACGAATAGTGCATACAGCGGAAAGGTCATGACATAGGGAACGGCGTACGCGGCACCATCTTCGTCGTTAAGTTTCTTCCATTGGATACGCTCTCCCTGGCGTAAGGCGTAGCTCAATCCCAGGCAGGCGGGAATCGAGATGCCCCATAAGATCCAGATCAGTTCAACCGATCGAAAGATTTCCGGGAAGAGTGGCACGATTGAGGTGATCCCTGGGAAGATGTTGGGAAATGACGAATGTCGAAATCCGAATGTCGAATGTCGAATGTCGAATGTCGAATGTCGAAAAGTCTGTGTTCCTGTTAGGTGATTCTGTGACTTAGACCTCTTACATATGAGGCCAGCCGACTACTACTGAGGTCATCTCTAAAAAAGCTTTGCTGCCGGCTCGGGCTAGGAAAAACATCGCGGCTGCCATGGGGACTCCGACGGCTGTGGCTGTGACCACTTCGACCGCCGAGATCCCCCGCCGTAGCCATTGGCGGTGTGTGGTTTTTTTTATCGTAATTCGTTGCATGGGGCGCCTCGACGATGATCTGTTGGGGACTTCAGTTTCCAAACAAATTGGCACCGCAGAGGACGCAAATCAGGCCCACGGCAAATGCGCCCGCTAGAGGGATCGGGCGGCGTAATAGTTTCTTCTGCGTTTCATCTGGAGCAGCCACGACCTGGGGGAACCAGGCCGAACCGAGCCAACGCATCAGGGCACTCGGCAGCAACCACGGATGATTCGACGACAAGTGAATGACCATGAGAGACAGGCCCGCGACGAGGTACGCCACAATGATAATGCTGAGCCCCGCCTGCCATCCGAGAAGCGTTCCGTAGACGGCAGCCAGTTTGACATCTGCCGCACCGCCGCCACTGGCCCGATAGGGGAGCAGCATGCAGAAGAAGCAGAGCCCCAGTCCCGACAGGGATGCCCCGAGATCTAGTGTTCCGGCCCATGCGGAGGGACCGGCTATGGTCACGATTGTGGCAATTGCCAGTCCGGCGAGACACGCCGGGTACGTCAGCCAGTTAGGGATTTTTCGCCACAACGTATCGGTGATGGCCGACGTCAGGGCAAAGGCCACTACCAGCATTCCCGGCCAGGAGATGAACCACGACTTCGTCAGTCCAAGTTGACACACCAAGCCACTGACGACTGCCAGCACCAGAGGAGCCGACCAGCCGATCAACCTCAACGGTCGCCGCAGGGAAATCAGCGGTGCCACCGAGGCTGCTGCGGGTAGAATGGCCGCTGGTGCGGTGGAACCGGTCGCCTCGGCGCGGTCGGTTCGAGTGATCGTCTGACTGACCGGAGCAGCTGGCTGTAGCGTCAATTGCTGAGACATTGTGTGTCCTCTCACGGGCCTCTGCCGCGCCGTCCGTATCATCCGGGCGCGGCAGCTGGTGTCGATAGGCGTTCTCTGAGTTGCATTCGCAAGAAAGGCTGCAGCTATCTGCAGTCTCGATCATCGGGAGGCGATGAAGAGGAGACATCAACTGCCGATGTGTGCTGGTTGGGTACCAGCGGGCAGACTTAGCTCTTGCCCAGAATGCCGCTGATCAAACCGTCGGCCCAGCTCTTGATCTGGTCCCAGAAGGCCCAAGCGGCGACCATTACGACAGCACCGAAGGCCAAGATCATCACCACTTGGATCGATTCGATACCGTCTTCATCCTGGTCAAACTGGCGGACGGTATTCAGGGTGGCGGCGAACTTGTCTTGTAAGTACTTCATCATCATTTCCTTTAAACTGAACGTTTGGGAGAGAGAGGAAACATTTCCTCGTGCTTAGTGACATGACCATTTATCACATACCGTGCCACTTGAGGGATTTTTTAAAATCCCTGCATTTTCAGTGAGTTGCGACTCATACGTGTTGTTTGTTCTGCAGTAACCGCGACACACGTGCTGTCAAATTGACATCACTGTATTCGGGGTGTCAATCAAATTGTTATTTTCCTCCGACGGCTAGGAAGTTGGCGGCAGATTGCTTTCCGGGGGACGTGAGAAGAGTGCTTGCGTCAGCTTGACCTGGTCTTGTAGGCCGAATTGCTCGGGCTCTTCCCAGAACGAGGGGCGTTCACCGGTCGGCACGATGCCGCCGACAATCATTCCTTCGGCGTTCCGTCCGCGTGCTTGAAAACGATACAGCTCCCGGAAGATGTAGTTGTTCTGGGCGTCGAGCCCCAGGCATTCACTAATGGCTTGCAGGCGGCGACTCCCGTCGCTCAGACGAGCAATCTGAACCACCAGCTGCAAGGCCGACGCGGTTTGCATCCGGGCGACGTGCACCGGCAGGGAGACGTCGCTCATTAGACATAATGTCTCTAACCGAACGGCTGATTCACGGGGCGAATTGGCATGGACTGTGGCGAGTGCCCCGGTGTGCCCTGAGATCATAGATTGCACCAGGTCGAGGGCTTCACCGCGGCGGACTTCTCCCACCACGATGCGGTCGGGCCGCATCCGCAACGAGTCGACAAACAAGTCTCGAATGGTGACCCCGCCCCCGCCATCAGGGCGTGCCGGTTGGGCTTCGAGATAGACCGTGTGATGCTGGCTGAGCTGCAGTTCCGACGTATCTTCGATGACGATGATTCGCTCGGTTTCGGGAATTGACGCTGACAGAGCGTTGAGCAGCGATGTCTTGCCGCTTCCCGTCCCTCCCGAGATGAGGATGCTCTTGTGAAGCAATACGGCCAGCTGCAGAAATTCCATGGCCTCGGGGGACATGCTGCCCCGTTCGACTAAGGAGGACAATTGAAAGGTGGATTTCTGAAAGCGACGGATCGTGAGGCAGACGCCGACGCGCGAGGCGGGCGGAATGATAATGTGGACTCGTGAACCATCGGGCAGCCGACCATCCAGACTGTGATGGTCGACATCGACGCGGCGGTTGACGAACTCGGCGATGTTGCGGGCGGCAGCGAGCAGCGACTGTTCGTCGGCGAACTTGCACTCAGACCGGTGGATTTTTCCTTGCCGCTCGAAATAGATCGAACGTGGGCCATTCACCATCACTTCCGAGACGGTGGGGTCTTCGAGCAGCGACTGGATCGGCGCCAGAAAGCGACGTGTGGTAACCTCGTAGATCTGGCGCGAGTCCATGGAATTTCCAGCAGTAGCTGACTTTCAGAAGGTGAATTGAACAAGATCGGGTCTCTGTAGAATCCTAGTGTCCACTGAATCGAAGCAGCGACAGGTTGCGGATGGAGGTCCCCAGTTCCGCGGTCTGCACGTGCTGTCCGCCACCCGTCAGATTCTTAACACCTTCGGTCAGTCCCTGGTCGAGTTCCGCCACTTGCACGATCGAGTCTTTGTTCAAATCGAGCTCTGGATTGGCAATCGTGTCGAGGAACGCTTTTGTCAGCGCCCCGTGGCCCCACGCCTTATCTTCCTGGCTCGATTCGGTTCCCTTGGACGAGGCGAAGATCACCACGCCACTGTTGCCCACGCGGGTCACTTGTTTGTCGAAGCCTTCCTGTAGCTGATTGGCGGCACCTCCGCTGCAGCAGCTGTCGAGGAATACGAAGACGTTTCGAGCACTCAGGTTGTCTGTGACTTTCTGCAACTCGCTGCAGGAAATCCCCTGTCGCGAGAGTCGGGTGGCATCGGTGTCGTGCGGGCAGAAGTAGTACGCATTCTGCTCGACGACGCCATGCCCCGACAGAATCAGGGCCACCGTGTCATTTTTGGTGACCTTGCGTTCGAGTCCCACCAGTTCCGTACGGATCTTGATGGCGGTTGCTTGCTCGTTGGTCAGGATCACCGGCTGCACGTCCAGGAACAAGGATTTTTTCTGTTCCTGCAAGACTTTCGCCAGTGCGGCGACGTCTTTGTCGGCGAATGACAGAGTGGGAAAATCTTTCGCGTTCTGATACTTGGCCACGCCAATGGCCAGAACATACAACGTCCCACGTGGCGTGGTGCTTTCCGTCATTGGAGCCGGTGCTCCGTTCGTTTGCTGCGCCACCGCAATCGGCAGTTTAATGGGCTTGCGTTCTGCGATTTGGAGAGCACTGGCGTCTCCACTACGAATCTGCCAGTTGCCAGTGGAATTCACGCCAATGACGCCGGTCTCACCGGCATTCAGGGTGATCGTCGAAATGTCGGTGCATTCGGGGGTGGCATCGGCGACCGGCTGGCCCTTGGCGTCTTTCGGAAGCTGAGTTTTTCCATTGCGGGCATACTGCAGCGTGACGCCTGCGGGGAAGGTGGTTTTGGCTCCCGGTCGGATTGTTTGATACTCATTCCCCAGCATAAATTGGAAGGGGCGGGCATTCAGACTATTGTCGAGCGTCACGTTTCCGGCAGCTGAGACGAGTGTCACGAAATTCCCTGCCGAGTGGAATTCGTAGGTGGGACTATGTCCGGCAGGGGGCTTTAAGCTGTAGGTTTTTGTGGGACCTGTCCCGTCTTTCGAATGACAGGCAATTTCGTACCACAGTCGGCCATTCCAGGCGAGCTCCAGGGGTTGTTTCAACCCCGGCTTGATTGTGTAATCCTGCTTCCACGATTGCTTCGGTTCGAGCTTACCGGGAGTTTGTGACGGGACTTCCTGGTAGCAGGTAATCGTATATTTAAGAGGCCCACTTCCCGCTTCCGGATAGTGCAACTGCAACGCGGGAAGCTCTGGTTTGCTTTGACCTGCGGTATCCACGGCGGGCGCGGCCCCTTTCAGAATGGGCAGGCCATTGGCCGTGTATTTGTTGCCGCTGCCGACGAGAACTCGAGCTTCTCCGTCTCCCCCCGCCGCGATCATGCCTCCGGGCAGCAATCGCGTTTCACCGGAAGTCAGTTGTGGATCAAACAACAACCGCACATCACCTTCGGGCCACGCGGAAGCGACAGCGATTTTCCCGCTGGCCAGTTGCTGTTGGGTCTTGAGCATCTCGGGGATGCTCTGTAACCACGTGGCCAGCGCGGTACTAAATTCCGCATCAAGTCCCGCCTGATCGACACGGCGCACCATCGGTTCGGTGATCTTGGCGATCTGATCCACGGAGGCATTGTCTTCGAGCTTGTCCTGGAGATTTTCCAGCGTGAGACCAATGAGTAGCCGCTGAATCTGTTGGGGCTCGACCAGCAACGCTTGCGCATTTCGCTGAAACCGTCGCACGTCCCGCTCGACTAATGCCGCTTGGAGATTGTCAATGAGCGCTGGCTGGCTGCCGCCTGATTTCAGCTTCTCAACCAGCGCCACGGCGTCCTCGGTACGACAGCCTTCGGGGAGTGTTTTACGCAGTCCCGAGACGTCGTCCTTGATGCCATTATTGATGGTCTGAGCCAGTCGAGCCCCCGCCGCGGCGTCGTAGACTTGGGGTTTTTCCAGCAGCGGATTGGGCTTGGGAACTAGGCCTTTTTCCGCTTCCAGCGGCCGGTCTCCGTATTTGACATATTCCAGGCCGAGCTTCTTCTGCTCGACATTCCAGTTCGAGTTCTGCTGCAACTGCTGGTACTGTTGATGGCGATGTTCCCAGCCCGATTGATAGTTCCCGTAATCGTGGTCGCTGGTTCCTAATCGCTTCGACAGGGAATTGAGGAATGTGTCATACTGGTTGTAGCTGATCCGGCCCCGGCCCCATAACCGGCCGAGTCGCTCTTCATCGTGCTCGTGACGATCTTCGTGGGACTCGATGTGATCCAAGCCTTGGATCGCGCCATTGAGCCAATGCTGTCGACCGCCTTGATACAGATGGTTCAGGCCACCGTTATTGGGATGATTTTTCGGCTGGTTATTGCTGCTGTTATTGTTGTTGTTCTGATGGGGAACGCGATTGCTGTTCCCAAAGTTCGGGTTGAATCGCTGGTCGTTGCGGTTGGACCGGGGACTGGTTTGCTGTTGGTTTTGATTCTGGTTCTGCTGTTGGTTCTGGATGGCGTTCCCGAAGTTTCGCAGGAACGTTCCACCGCCTCTTCTTCGGCCGTCTTGATCCTCGGCACGCAACTCACTGCGCGAGCCCCACCAGGAATTGGGGAGCATGGGCAGGGTTGCCACTAACAGTACAGAAAACGTGAACACAGCAACGCGAATCGATTGCGTGGGATGCATTTTCGACCTCCGATTGACTGAGCAGACCGAGCGAGGTGCTGGCGCCTCGATCATGGACGAGCATGACAGAGTGCATTGTGCGGCACGCGGATCTATCAATTCCTCGGCGAGTCGATGTGTACTGCAGGAATCTGTTGAGCAGCAGAGACCAGAAGAACGCGGCGTAACTCAAACTGATGCCGAAATGCGAAACGCATTCCTCTCGAGGATCGAGAGATTTTCGTGAACCGAACAACTCTTGTCTGTCTTGCAATTTGGCCCGCGACCGCTGTTCAAAATTGACTGTAAACCCGGGTGGTTTCAAATACAAGGCTTTTTGAGGTTCCTGGATATTTCAGCAATGAAATTCCCTAGCCCACAAATTAAAGACATTCATGCAGAAGTGTTCTTTCTGGAGGCCAGAGAGGACATGAGGTGAGAAGAACAGTATGCCACGAGAATTCAAGAAGAGTTTTTAGCCACGGATTGACACGGATCAAACACGGATTGGGGCTGTGTTTGCCGACATTGTCCGGCAATTGAAGCTAGCTCTGAAGTACGCGATTTGCATCATGCGACAACACAAACAAAGGCTGACCCAATCCGTGTTATTCTGTGTTAATCCGTGGCTAAAAACTCTTCCCCCATCACCAACAACCCGAAACGCCTTCTCAAAACTCCGTGTTCTCCGTGGTGCAACTTCTTCTTCTTCTTCTGAAATTCACCACGGAGTTCTCTGAAGGGAATAAGTTCAAACGGCCACTCAGTATTAAGGACAGGTTAATAATTGAAGAGCATTCCGTGTTAAAAAATGCGACCTAAACAAATTGACTTCCCGAATTAGGGGCTTGTCAGTCACCCGTTGGAGAGGTATTCTCTAAATCAGACGGCGCTTGCGAGGCTGCCTGCAATCTTCAATCGACAGTGCCGAGGGCCACTCCTGTCGATCGCTGGTGGTCGCCATTCTGAACCGTCGCCGCTCTTATTTGGCTGGAAATGACCAGCACATGAGATGCTTTAGAACCTGCCCGCGCCAGCGGAGATTGCTCGTTCTTGATTGAGGGGACCATGAAATCGAAATCGCTGTGTTTGGCCGGTTTACTGCTGGCCTTGCCGCTGCTGATATCCGGAACAACAGTGGCGGAAACGCCGGAGGCGACGGCAGTTCCTGTCTCGCCGGCTGAGAAGATCGTCCAGACGATTCTCGACAAAGGCTATAAACGCATCGCCGTGCTACCGCGTGTTGTCTCCCGGACCACCGGTGATGAGAACCGTGTAACAGGGAAGAATACGGTCGGGGCGCTCAGCCTGGCTTGGCCAGATGAACTTTATAGTGCTTTGATCGACGCCGCATTGGCCTCGAATGGGAAGTTTGTCGTCGTGACAGACCAGCAAGTGTTGCAGGCTTTGAACGACAAGAAGAGCGACGACGTTGGTTCCGAGGAGATGTGGAAGGTCATTCGTGAGAAGACGGGAGCTGACTTCCTGGCTTCGATCGATGTGACTGATCCAGGGGCAATTGAAGGAAAGACTGGTGCCACGGAGATCAAACGCGTCGTTAACGGTGTTGATCTGAACAACAACAGTGCCGTCGGCCGCATTTCGCAGATGTATAAGAAAAGCCTCAGCGATGGCGCCTATGCCGGTGAGAGCTTCATCGTTCGCGAATGGCGAGGAAACCGGTTAGAAGCGACCGGGCTGCGGGGCGGAAAGCTGTTCGATGTTGGAGGGGCGGCGGAAAAAGAACAGTACGCGAATCTCGTCCCGCAAGAACATCCGCTGCTGCGGAGCGACTATCCCTATGGGATCTCGATCGAGGTCAATGGGAAGCCGCGAGCTGCGAAAATCATTGACGGGCAGTTCGTCGTGCCCCTGGACTTTGGCGAAGAGTATGTGGTTCGTGTGTGGAATCACGGCAAGCGGGAAGTTTTCATGGGACTCTATATTGATGGAGTCAACACCATCGGAGCGGAGCGCGAGAAGCCCGAGGTGACGCCAACGAACCGCAACTGGTTCCTGAAGCCCGACCCGGAATCTCGGAAGATTTCCGGCTGGCAGAAGGTCGATCCGAAGACACGGCAGGCGACCTACGAGAAATTTGTGATTGTCGGGGCCGAGGATGCGGTGGCCCATGCTACGCCGCATCCCGGAGGCGACGGGTTCGGCGACAGCCTGGGGTTGGTCACCGCGATGTTCTACACCTACGGGACGGACGACATTCCGAAGTCCAAGGGAGTCGCTCAGATCACCCACGACACCATCGGCACGGGGCGCGGTAAAAAAGAAGTGGGCGGCGTCTCGGGCTTCGATCCGAATGCCAAGCAGAAGGGTCTGCTCCTGAGTGGGATGACCATCTATTACCGCAGTACACAGTGGTTCGAAAAGAATTCAGGAACCCCGGCTGCGGCCGAAGTTGCGGCTGGCCCGAAGCCGGAAACGCCGACGACAGTGGAGGCCAACAAGCCTTCTGAAAAGCCCAAGACGGCGGAGAAACCGGCCAAGCCCAAGGTGAAAGATAGTGAGGACGACATCCCGAAATAGTCTGGCCGAATGGTCACTGGGATGTGATGTTTTACAGTAAATTCGATACATCAAGTGGTCAATGAAACAACTTGCGAGAGGCCGAAAATCGCGTTATACTTCAATAAATACAAGGGCTTTTATCCGAAGATCGTGTCAATAAGACAGCTTGAGGGCCTCGTTCATCATTTTGATGAGTTCTGGCTCGCCCCTCAGTCTCGGGCGTTTTGCATACGATTCACTGACAGAGGAGTACGACCCATCGCTGAAAAATACCTGAGATCGTTTACCGCCCGTGAAAACATGGGGCCGAGTCATTCGATTCGCGTCTATCAGGACTTCACGAACGATGTTAAGCCGGATGGTCGGGTCATTGAAGTTGCTGGCCCCTTTCGCCTGGCAACCTCCACGGGAATCGCCATCGACAAGCTGGAGAAGGGCCGCTATTTGCTCGTCGAACGCGATGTTGAGATCTACTCTGAAGATCCGGGTGCGTTCTAAATAACGACCTAAATAATGACTGACAAAACTGTTGCGGATGAGCGACTGCTGGCAAATGCGGTGCCCCGGAGTGGTTTGGTCAGGCTTGAATTGCAATCTGAGCGCCATCAGGCTTGATTCTGAAAGCTCAGGCAAATTCATAATTCAAACAGGACTTGCGGCTTCACGGCTGTAAGTCCTGTTGGCGTTTTGGGCTCGCCATCGTTGAATCGAAAATATGGCAAAAGGGTGAGACCGCCTGTCGCGACGTTTGATCGCTAAGTCAAGCTATTGCTCATCCGGCGCGAGCGGATTTGTGCGGCCCTGCGATGGGTGGCATACGGGAATTCCCCTCCGACGGGCCCGGCGCGTCGGCGATCAAAGCCTGACAAATAGATGCATGCTATACTCGCGATGGGAGCCATTGCCTGTCAGAATCGGCATTTCTAACGAAGAAACGGGCAAAAATGCCCATTCTACACCGCACTAGGAATGATTCGTCCAGAACGAGGCCTATGTGACACCACACGATCAATCGGCGAAGACGCAACCGGGCAGCGGCGGCAGTCGCTTGCCCGATCTTCAATCGTTAGAAACAGCCGTGCACATTCAAGGCCAGGATACCGAGCCGCGTCGCATGTCGGAAACTTCCCTCCCCGAGAAGATTTGGATTGGACAGACACTCGGGAAATATGTGGTCACCGGGATCCTGGGACGTGGCGGGATGGGCTTCGTCTTAAAGGCGCACGATCCGTTGATCGAACGAGACGTCGCCATCAAGCTCTTACCCGAGGACTTGGCAGAGGATGAAACGGCACTCAGACGCTTTCTGTCGGAAGCGAAATCGGCAGGCAAGCTGAACCACCCTAATGCCGTCTCCATCTACGAAATTGGCCAGGAAGGTCGCGCGTACTTCCTGGTCATGGAGTTGATTTCCGGGGGCAGCATCGCGGACGAACTGGGAAAGAACCAAGTCTACTCGGTGCTGAATGCCACCCGCATCATGATTGATGCCTGCAAAGGAATGGCAGCGGCACACGCCGTGGGACTCATTCATCGAGACCTCAAGCCGGCCAATCTGATGACGTCGGCTGATGGCGTGGTGAAGGTCACCGATTTCGGTCTGGCGAAGACAGCCGGGCCTCGGGCACACGAACTGACCGAGGCGGGACTGATCGTCGGAACTCCTTACTTTATGAGTCCCGAGCAGTGCGAGGGCCGGCAGGTCGATTCCCGGAGCGATATTTATTCGCTCGGTGCGACCTACTACAGCCTGTTGACAGGGAAAAATCCCTACCAGGATTCCAGCAGCGTGATCCAGGTGATGTTCAGCCACTGCCAGGGGCGAATTCCCGACCCGCGCCTGATCGACCCGACCATCCCCGAAGCCTGTTCGGCAATTATCGCCCATGCCATGGCGAAAGCGCCGGACGACCGCTATCAGCTGGTGACCGAGATGCAGGCTGATTTCGAAGCGGTCTACGCGACGCTGTCAGGGGCGCTGCGCATCGATCTGCCGAGCCGGTCAGGAGTCCGGGTGGCTCCGCCGGATCCCGAATTGGCGTCACAGCGAACGATGATTTCACGGATACTGCCCACTCGCACCAGTCCCAGCACCAACCCCGTGGGGTGGGCTTTGATGGGCGTGGGAGTTTGTGTCGCCACGGCCGTCCTGTTTTTTGCCGCGAGCTGGTGGAAGTCACGCGGGGAATTGCCGCTGCTTCCAGCCGCTGCAGCCGTGCCGGCGATTCCGACTGGTGAACCGATCAAGATTGGTGTCCTCCATTCTCTAAGCGGCACGATGGCGAGCAGCGAAACCGTCGTCGTGGACGCAACATTGCTGGCTGTGGAAGAAATCAATCGTGCTGGCGGGTTGTTGGGGCGGCCGGTCAAGGCGGTGGTGGTCGACGGCCGGTCCGATCCGAAGGTCTTTGCGGCCGAAGCCGAGCGATTGATCAGCCAGGAAAAGGTTTGCACCGTGTTCGGCTGCTGGACCTCCGCCAGCCGCAAGGCCGTCCGGCCGGTCTTCGAGGATCACGACCACCTGCTGATGTATCCACTGCAATACGAGGGGCTCGAAGAATCGCCGAACATCGTCTACATGGGAGCCGCCCCCAATCAACAGATTCTGCCAGCGTTAGATTGGGCCATGACCAGTCTGCAGAAGAAACGGTTCTTCTTGGTGGGGTCCGATTATGTTTTTCCTCGCACGGCCAACGCGATCATCAAGGACTATTTGCAGAGCAAGGGAGGAGAAGTCGTCGGGGAAGAGTACCTGCACTTAGGTAGCCAAGATACCGCCGCCGTGATGAAGGCCATTCTCGACACCAAGCCCGACATGATCCTGAATACGATCAATGGCGACTCGAACATCGCCTTCTTCCGCGGTCTGCGTACGGCCGGAATTGCCCCAGCCATGACGCCCTGCCTCTCGTTCAGCCTGGCCGAGCAAGAATTGCGGAGTCTGGATATCGACGATGTCGTCGGTGACTATTCCGCTTGGACTTACTTTCAATCGATCGACACTCCGGAGAACCGGCAGTTTGTGGAGCGATTTCAGGAGAAGTATCCGCAGCGCGTGCTTTCGGATCCGATGGAGACGGCGTATGTCGGGGTGAAGATGTGGGCCAACGCAGTGAACGCTGCGCAGAGTCTCGAACCGCACAAGATTCGTCGTGCGTTGCTGAATCAAAGGTATAGGGCCCCCAGCGGAAGCACGCGGATCGATCCCGATTCCCAACACTCTTATAAGACACCTCGCGTCGGCATGATCAAAGCGGACGGACAATTCGATATCGTCTGGTCTGCCCCCAACCCTGTCGCTCCCCAGCCCTATCCCCCGACCCGCTCGGCAGCGGAATGGAAGGCGTTTCTCTACGATCTCAGTACAGGCTGGGGAGGCCGGTGGTCGGCACCTTGAGCGGCTCTTTTTATAAGAAAAAGAAGAAGTTGCACCACGGAGACACGGAGAACACGGAGTTTTGAAAGTTCTTTTAAGAAGAGTTTTTTAGCCACGGATTGACACGGATCAAACACGGATTGAGTCAGCGTCTGCAGACATTATTCAGTGACTGCAGCCAGTCATGGAGTAATCGTTTTGCGTCTTGCGACAACACAAACAAAGGATGATCCAATCCGTGTTATTCTGTGCCAATCCGTGGCTAAAAACTCTTCTTCTTGAATTTATTTCTCAGTGCACTCCGTGTCTCCGTGGTGAATCATTCTGAATTGAGTTCCGCCAAAGAGACGCTGAGCACGGGCTATTGTTGGGGGCTCTTCGCTTAGAAATCTAACTGGGCACGAATGGCCACGATGTTGGTGTTGATGTTGTCGTCCACTCCCTTATCCACAATGGATCGAATGTAGTTGAGCTGCAGCTTGGTGTACTGATTCAAATACCAGTTTGTGCCGAGCGTCACATCGTTCATGCGGCCGCCGTTGATGCCGTGACTGTTTAAGTCCAGATAAGAATAGCGAGCGGCCAGTTCGACTGCACCATAGCCGCACGGTTCGCCCCAGTTGTGTAGCGGTTTCACTCGACCGAGAACACCGGCGATCTTGTTGTAGCTGCGTTGTTCGCCCGTCAAGAAGTAGCCGGCCTGAGCATAGTAGCCGGGCAAGGTGGCCGTACTGCCGTTCGTCAAATTCACCAAGGCATAGGTCAGTTCTGACTGGATATAACTTTGATTCCAGACCGCCGCGAGTTCCGCGTTCAGCAGATTCGACGTCGTGGCACTCATGGCACCGGTATCCACAAAGAAAGGAACTGATGCCTGGGTGCCGGTGGGGCCCACGAACGGTCCGCCGTATTCCGGAGTGTTTCGGTATTCCAAAGTTTTCGTAGACGGTCGTGTGAGAGAGTAATCAAAACCCATGTGAACTAGGAAGGAGCCGTCGTCAGCATAGATCGGCAGAGCGGTGATGCGGCCTGCCATCCCATATCCATTGTCACCGGTGTTACCGCCCCAGGGATCGGTCGGAAAGCCGAACACGGACGCGGCCCACGTGACGGTCTCGTCCTGGTTGTTGTCGTGGAATCCCGCACCGATCTGGCGGAAGGGATTGAAGGCAAACGGTGAGGCACGTTCCAGGAACGTTAATTCACGCACGCTCGTCAGAGCATCCATACCAAACGGCATGCGATACTGACCGACACGTACGTTTCCTAATAACGGAACGTTGTGCACGTCGACCCACACATCCATAAACGTGGGGCGTCCCGGGAAAGCAAAGTCCATTTCCAACATGTAGCTGACGTACTCGGAAACATCACCCACTGCCGCCAGACGAGCCCGGCGGAAGCCACGGTTGTCACCGATGTCGCCATAGTTCGCCAAGCTTTGTGCATCCTGCTGAAAGAATCCGGCGTCGGCCTGGAAGAATCCTGTCAGTTTGACCTTGGGAAAAGCGGACGCTTTGCGGAGGCCTTCGATTAGAGGAATGTCGGTACTACGGAGTCGCCCTTCCTGCAGCCCCTTCTGAGTTTCGGTTTGCACCTGGCTCAGATGCTGTTCCAACTCCATGATACGGAGGTTTTGTCGAAACAGATCATCTTGCGTGGCGAAGACACTTTTAGGGTCGGCGGGAGTCGGCACAATCAAGCCGCCGGACTCCGGTTCCACTGGCACTTCATTCTGAACCGGGGTGAGCTGTGGAGTGTCTCCAATAGGTTGCTCGAGCAACGGAGACTGCGCGTGTATCGCGAGTGGACTCAACCATAATAGGGCCAGGCCCAGGAATCGGTTCCAACGGTAGGTTTGGACATTTTTTAGGCGCGAAGCGCCCCCTGGAACAAAGCAACTCATCATATCTTGGCTCGCTTGTGCGGGTCACGGGTGCCACACGGAGATGGTAATCCTTACCACCTCAGCCACTCTGAACGAGTGCCCAACGCGTGTGCTGTTTAAAATCGCCGGGGAGTTGCGTGGGGACAAAAGCACGACAGCAGCTTGATTGAATCCATTCAATCTGCGTCGTAGTTCGCTGGCCGGAGAGCGTGGGGGCTCAATCCGAATGGCAGTGAAAAGAAATCCATTTCCCCGCCATCTGAATCATCTGACTCTTAGCCTTGCGGTTGAGTTCATCGACGGAGGGTGATAGTGACTTGAAACTTTGCGAAGCCGACAATTTGTGTATAATCACTGTAATGACGTTGATTTCATCAACGATTTAGGGCAATTGGAAAAGGTCTAACCAAGCAAAGGAAAGACCCTTTCCACACAAAAAAGAGAGGCTTCGAAAGAAGGCTTTCTGCGGTCTTCCCATCTTAGCATACGGAACATAAAGTCAGATATATTCTTTAGATCACCCACCGGTAATGTCCATAGCGCGGCCACGATCTCACTTTATTACGACATCGAAAGCTTCGACGAATTCGTCACGGACAACATAGCGGCCAGAGGAACTTTTGTCCTAACCGGCGACGGTGATTGTGATCGCGTTTTAGATCGCAACGAGGTGGACATGCTTTGCCAGAAGCGACCATCCGGACCAACAACGCACAGCGGACCTCACGCTACGGGTGCTCGGCGACAACAATGGCGGATCGAGCAGAGGAACTGCTTCAGTGCTTGAGTATTACTCACAGAACAACGTCAAAAGAAAAACCGGGTGCCACAGAAATTCTGTCGCACCCGGCTCGCTGTTCTACATTGAGATCCCACTGAGGGCATCAGGCATTAAGAATCCTGCGGGGCCAGTCGCTCACGCAGATAGCCGGCCCGGGCGACGTTGCGTTCGCCGGAGTCCAGTGCGGAATGCCGTAGCTTTTGCAGGTGGGCCGGCTGCGTGAAAATAAAGAGTTCATTCACGGTCGGGATCGGCAAGTCCTCGATCAACCCCAGATTAATTCCCATCCGTAAGCTCGATAGATGCTGCATCGTTTCTTCGGAGGTAATGGTCTGAGCGGACTTCAGAATTCCATAAGCGCGGGAGACCTGATCGTGCAATCCCTGGCGGTTTTCCTTGACCAATGCGGTCCGCACTCGCCGTTCATAACCAATGATGTTCGGGATCACATCTTTCAGATTCTTAATTAATTGCTCTTCACTTTTCCCGAGCGTCGTTTGATTCGAAATTTGATAGAAGTCACCCATGGCCTGGCTGCCTTCGCCGTAGAGTCCGCGAACCGCGAGCCCAATCTTATGCAACGCTTGAAAGACCTTTTGGATCTCCTTGGTTTGCACCAGGGCCGGCAGGTGCAGCATGACGCTGACCCGGATTCCCGTACCGCAATTCGTCGGGCAGGCGGTCAGGTAACCCAGTTGCTCGTTGAAGGCAAAGCAGACTTGTTCTTCCAGCAGATCGTCAATCTGATTGATTTCTTGCCAGCACGATTCCAAGGCCAGACCGCTATGCAACACCTGAATGCGCAAATGATCTTCTTCATTGACCATCAGGCTGACATTTTCGGCCGTGCTGAATCCCACACCGCGGGGGCCTTGGCCTTCAGAGAGCTCGCGGCTGATCAGCTGGCGTTCGACCAGAAACTGTCGGTCCAGCCGTGGCAGCAATGTCACATCAAAATAATTGAGCGACTTGCGAGCAGCCAGGCGGGCAATCTGGCCGCTCAAGATGCGTTCGATCTCGGCCCGAGCCGCTTCATCCGCGCGAGTCAAGAAGGGGAACTGGGAGAGATTTCGAGCCAATCGAATGCGGGTCGATATTACGATATCCGCTTCCGGGCCCTCTCCCCGCAGCCACTCGCCACTCGACTGAATCAACTCGTCCAGTTTCACTGTATGTCCTTGCCTGCGATGGTCCGTCAATCTGCTGCCGCGCCGGCGAGCGTTGCCGTGAGTCTGAAACGCACCCGAAATGCTGCATCAACTTGGATAAGGTCATTCATCATGAATCAACCGCTGCTGGTTCTGGAAGCGATACCGCGGCCGGCAGCAGGCCGCAGCATACCCTATTCCTGTTGTTCTTCCGAGGAAGCCGCCTGGGTTTCTTGTTCCAGACGTTGAATCTCGTCCCGCAGCCTGGCCGCTTCCTCGTACGATTCTTCCGCGATCGCCACTTTCAGTTCGCCCCGCAGTTTGATCAGGCGATACTGTTTGCGGCTATCGTCGGGCGTCCGTTTGGGCACCTTGCCGAAGTGTTGGGTCTCGCCGTGGATGCTCTCCAGCAGCGGCAGGAGTTCTTCTTGAAACGCGATGTAATCGTGCGGACAGCCCAGCCGTCCTTGCTTCCGAAACTCTTTAAAACTGATCCCGCAATTCGGGCAGACCAGTTGGTCGAGTTCCTTGAGCTTCGATTCACCCTCTTCTTCCGCAGCGGCACCCGGGGGGAGTTCATTCCCCTTGGCTTCCGCCTGCGACAGATATTGCTGGGCGCATTCTTCGCAGAAGTGATGTTCTGCTGCGACCCCCTTCACGATCTCGGTGATGTGCAGGGTGGCAGGACTGGGGCAAGTTTGACATTTCATGACGCAGTCCTCACAGGCTGTTCCGGGCCGCAATCAATGACGACACCAGGCTGCCTGAATCATTGCCAATCTCCGTACGATTCAACGTCTGCGACGGTGATTGCGGACACTTTCAAGTTGACTTTATACAACGTCTGCTCTGCATTGACGCAGCGCGCGAATTCTAACGCCGAGCCCCCCTGTGTCAAGTTGGGTAAAGCGGTGGCTGTGATGATGTTACAGTCAGCAACAGCCAAGCGAGCCGAGTCCCTGCACTCTGCCGGTCAATTCTGGCCTCGGCAATTCACAGGCATACACAACCAGAGCAATTCGTTCGTACCCGAAGGAGTCGGCGAATTGTCAGGACTCTTGATCAGAACGGCAGCCCCTCACGGACTGTCGACCGCCCCATCAACAGAAACGGCGATGATGAACCATCGGAGACTTCCCAACACCTGCGTGTATCATTTTAAACCAGCAGTCGAATCCCTCACAGCGCAGCATAACGCCGCACTCTCTTCGGAATTTCTTCCCTAAAACGCCTGACTTGAATCAAAATTGACGAAAACTCGGCTTTCCGGGATTCGGGAATTTTGTCACACTCCCGCCCGCTTGGAGAGGATGGTTGGGGATCAACAGTCCTTCCAGGCGTACGGACATCAGGCAAATGTTGCTGTGATGTCTTGGTAAAATCGAATCACGGATCGCGGTTGTTCGGGAAGCAGAATTTTCCGACAGCAGATGATCCCAAGGTTGCTCACTAGGGATGGTGAGGAACCAGCAATAGGTCACCGGATTGGAACGAGAGTGCCAATTCCGCGGCAGATTGCGACTCTGTGACTTAGGAGTTGGTCACAGTTTATCAAACAGGCAGGGAGGCCTGGTCGATGGGGGGAAGGGTGTCTCACAGTGTTGTGCGGCGAGGCTGGGATCAGCCTGTGCGGCGCAGTCGGCTGATCTCAGCCACACTGACGAAGATGCTCCAGCTCAATCGCCTGGTCCAAGTAACCGGCAGCGCGTTCGGTTACTGGTTTTCACACGTTTTCTGCACGTGAGACTATCCTTCAGTTCGTGAACCGACTCGCGGTTCCCCCAACTGAAAGATCGACTTGCGGCAGAAAGGACCACGCGGGGGAGTTGTCTATGCATGTCCTCACGGCCGTCTTTCTGACCACATGCGCGATCAGCGGTGCTCCGCAAGGAGAACTGCTGGACTTTACCGCGACGTGGTGCGGTCCCTGCCAACAGATGGGGCCCGTTGTCGACCGCTTGCACCGGCAAGGTTATGCCGTGCGGAAGGTCGATATCGATCAGAATCGCGAGCTGGCTCAGAAATATGGCATTTCATCGATTCCGGCCTTCGTGCTGGTGGTGAATGGCCAAGTCGCCGACCGCAAGGTCGGTCTGCAATCCGAGCAACAGCTACTACAAATGCTGGCCAGGATTCCCAAACCTGCTCCAGAATTGCCACAGAATAAAAACGAGGCTCCGCTGTTTGTGTCAGGAACTCCGCCGAACACGCAGTCGGCACCACCAGCCAATTGGAAGCCTGCCGATCCCCCTCGGAAATCGATCTTCGGACTGGGCGGATTTGGTAGCGATCAGGCCGCACCGGCCGCTGTCGCGAAGGCTGGTAAGTCTGGCAAACAATCGATCGTACGAGCGAAACTGGACGATCAGCCGCTGATCGAAGGGGAAATCCTGACCCGCGATCCGATGCAAGCCAGTACCCGCATCCGCATCACCGACAACGGTGGGGTCAATCTGGGATCGGGAACGGTGATCGAGAGCAAGCCCGGACAAACCTTGATCCTGACCTGCGGGCACATCTTCCGCAATTTTCAGGACGATTCGCTGATTGAAGTCGACGTCTTCATGGGCGGTAAGAAAGAAACATTCGTCGGTAAGCCGGTCAAACACGACCTCAGTTTGGACCTGGGAATCATCTCCATCCCCACCGATAACCCGCTGCCGTTCGCCCGTGTGGCGAGTGGTTCGTATCAAGTGGAAAGTGGTGCTCCCGTGCAGAGCGTCGGTTGTGGACAGGGCAACAATCCCACACTGCAAAAGCACTTGGTCACCAAGCTGAATCGCTACAACGGACCGTCCAACATCGAATGTACCGGAGTTCCCGCACAGGGCCGGTCCGGTGGTGGTCTGTTTAATCTGCAAGGTGAAGTCGTCGGGATTTGCATGGCCGCCGACCCCAAAGAGGCCCGTGGCTTGTATGTCGGGCTACCGGCGGTGCAAGGGTTCCTCAAGCAGAGCGGTTTGTCGCGATTGCTAAAGAACGGGATCTCGCCGGACGCAAACTTTGACGATCACGAAGACACGCTGCTGGTCAATCAAGAAGACACCGGCGCCGCACAACCCAAGTCGGACCTGCGAGGTTTAGCCGCGTTAAAGGCAGCGTTGGGCGAAGACGCCGACGGAGTGGTCTGCCTGGTTCGTTCCGGGAAGGCATCCACCGGCAAACAACGTGTGTTCGTCATCTCGGCCAAGCCGATGACCGAACGGTTTGCGGAATCGAGCAGCGGCCGACGGACCGAGAAATTGCGGCTGACCAGTGCCCAGCAGTAGCCGGCCGGGGTACACTGTACCCCAGCAGTTACTCGGAATGCCCACCTGTTACAGGGACCGCATTCCACACGCCTGAAACCGCAATCCAGATCGCACGTTCCTCAACCATGCCGCGCCGTTTTTACTCTGTAGTCGATGTTTCCGCGGAATCTCTGCAATTGACGGGGCGCGAAGCCCATCACCTGCAACGCGTCTTGCGGATGAAACCGGGGGAATCGGTCTGGCTATTTGACGGGAAGGGCCAAGAAGTCTTGGCCGAGATTCTAGCGGTCGGCAGCGACTCCATCCGGTTGCGTGTCACCGAGCGCCGAGAACTTGTCCAAGCGGCAACGTTGCCCGTGACCATCGCCACTGGGGTTCCCAAAGGGGACCGCTTCCGCTGGCTGATTGAAAAAGCCACAGAGCTGGGAGTTCAACGCATCGTGCCGCTGGTGACTCAGCGCAGCATCGTCGATCCGGGCCAGGGGAAGCTCGACAAATTACGTCAGACCATCGTCGAATCGTGCAAGCAATCGGGCCGGACACGATTGATGGAACTCACAGAACCTCTCAGCTGGCGTGAGTGTCTTAGTGATGAGTTCCCCGGCCGTGAAGTCTGGATTGCGCATCCCCACGGCGAACCGCTGACGAATCAACCGTTGGCACCAACGTTGCCGCCGTTGTTTTTGATCGGGCCCGAAGGGGGCTTCACCGATTCCGAAGTCGAGGAAGCGATTGCCGCCGGCGCCCGTCGGATGCAATTGGGCCCCCGAATTTTGCGGATCGAAACGGCCGCGGTGGCCATCGCCACGCTGACCAGCCTCTATTCGTCGTAGGCCGCAGGCTAGAGTGAAGTCCTGTGAAGTTTCCGCCCATCGTAGGTGACACAGGCGAGCCCGGCGACGTCAGCCCCGGGATTTTTCGTCTCAATCATTCATCGCAGAATCCCAGGGCTTACGCCACTGGGCTCGCCTAAATCAAGATAACTCGGTCTCAGACATCAATTTCTCGTTCCTGCGACGGACTCAGTAAAAAATGCAGCTATTCATCGTACGACATGCCCCGGCCGAGGAACTTTCCGGTTCTTACTCTGACGCCGATCGCGAGTTGACCTCCAAGGGACGCAAACTCTTCCGTGAGTTCGCCTTGAAACTGATCAAACCCGATCAGGCTCCGCAGCTGATTCTGCATAGCCCTCTGGTGCGGGCGGTGCAAACGGCCGAGATTCTACGTGAAGTCATCGGTCTGGATCGCGAGCAGATGCGGGTCGATTCCCGACTCAGTCCCGGAATGTCGGCCACACGATTGGCGAGCGTCAGCCAGGGACTGACCGAAAGCCGCATCGCCGTCGTGGGCCACAATCCCGACGTCAGCCAGTGTGCGTCGCAATTGATTGGCGGTGGATCGATCGATTTCAAAAAGGGCAGTATGGCCTGTATCGATTTCTTCGACGACGTAACCCCCGGTCTCGGGCGGCTGCTGTGGTTCATGTCGCCCAAACAAATGGTCACTGACTAATCGTGATCCGTCAATAATCCGGTCTGCAGACAAAATGAGCGAACTCCCGACCGATGCTGGAACGATACTATTCTCCAGCCAATGGCAGATATTAGCGGTCGAACCCCAAGAGTTCACTTGGACGCCCCGAATCGACCGGCTGGGTAATAAGTTCCCATCCGGTTTAACCCCACCTTGCCGGTGAGTAAAACGCCTCGCTGTGCTTTAGATCACTCGACATAAGATTAAGTCCCATAAAAGCTTAAAAAGAAGACATAATAGACATGGCGATCTTGCAGGCTTGCAAAGGTCGGTCGGTGTGCTAGCATGAAATTCACAGCCATGTCTGCGATTCGAACTCCTCCTCTGCCGATTTTCTGCTGAGTGCTGTCCATAGACTCAGACACTTGAATGCCCTGGGGTTCAAGCTCAGGAATGCAGCCGCAGGAAATGTCCAGAGATTGTTCCTCACTACCGAGGAGTCACCAGAGTTCGATTTTTGGACAGTGCTGAGTGATAGAATGAATTTTGCGATCTCAGGACGACCTGCAACATCCGTGGTGCCGTGGACCACGAACTGACGTGTACCAGATTCCGCGATAACGCTCGAAGAAGACTCGCGATTTAATCGTGTGGGGAAACAGACCGACTCATGGCAAGCGCTGACGTTAACCAGATTTGCCAGACCTTGTTGAAGCTCCGGCTCGTCGAACAGCGTCAGATCGACGATTGTCTGGTGGGCCCCGCGGCCAGTTCAACCGAGATGTTTTTGCAGTCTCTCGAACGCAAAGGGCTGATCACTTCGTATCAGTCTTCGCAGCTGAAAAAGGGCGATTCATCCGGCCTGGTTCTCGGTCATTATGCGCTGCTCTATCACAACGCTTCAGGCAGCTTTGCGCGGGTCTTTCGAGCCAAGGACCTGACCAACGGTCAGATGCTGGGACTGAAGGTCCTGCGTTCGCGATATACGAAGGATCCCAAGTCGATCGCCGAGTTCAAGCGCGAAGCGGAACTCGGGAAAACCCTGAAGCACGACAACATCGTCCCGATCTACGAAGTGGGGCAGGATCAGGGCGAATACTACTTGTCGATGGAATTCGTCGAGGGGGGCAATCTCCGCGATTTCATCAACATCCGCAAAAAGCTGTCGATCGCCGAGGCCACCAAAGCCACGTGCGAAATGGCCTCAGCCCTGCAGTATGCGTTGGAGCAGGGTTTAACCCACCGCGATTTGAAGCTGACCAACGTTCTGATGAGCATTCGGGGCGTGGCCAAGCTGGTCGATTTTGGCTTGGCCGGATTGGATCCCGGGGCTCAGAATGACGCGAACGTCAGCGAAAGTGCGCAGCGAGCGGTCGAATACGCCACTCTCGAAAAGAACACTGGCGTCCCGCGGAATGACCCGCGGAGCGATCTGTATTTCTTGGGCGGTATTTACTACGAACTGCTGACCGGCATTCCGCCGTTGCCGCGTACGAAAAGCGCCGAAGAACGTGGCGAATTCCACCGTTACGCCAACGTCCGGCCGATCCGCGAACATGATCCGTCACTGCCGCTGGGGGTGGCCGCAGTCATCGAAAAGTTGATGCACATCAACCCCAAGGTACGGTATCAGTCGGCGGGAGAAGTCGTTTCGGATATCCGCTATTTGATGGATGATTACGAGACCATCCCCCCATTGGCGAGCAAAACATCCACGTTAACGGCTCTGAGCAAAGGGACCAGCGACGCCGCATCGACCGAAGCCCCTGCGGCTCCGGCGGTGGCCAATAATGCCCCCATGGTCTTATGCGTCGAAGTCCGAATGAAACATCAGGACGTGTTGCGAGCCTACCTCACGAAGCACGGCTATCGCGTGTTGATGTTCAGCGATCTATCACGCGCAGTCACCCGCGTTTTGAATAGTAGCCCTCCGGCTGCCGTCATCATCATGGGTGACGGTATCGGCGACGCCTCCCTGGCGGGGTTCCAAACCCTCAGCAAAAAATCATCCCCCGACGCGGTCACTTGCCTGTTGATGGTTTCCGAAAAGCAGCCCGAACTTTACGCCGCCGCATCCAAATGCACGACCAAGAGCTGTCGCGTCCTGAGGCAGCCGCTAACGTTGCGGGATCTGCATCATGAGATTCGTGCGGGGCTGATCCGTACGGGCCACTGGGAATCCACCGCCGCCCAATCGGCCGAAGCCGGCGAGTAGCGATGCCGCGTCTTGCTGAGACGAACTCGAAGGGGCAATTGGTCTCGCGGCCATTTCGTGACGCGCCAGGGCGACAGACTTCCGCGGGGACGTTAAACTAGGATTTGGCTGATTGTGCCCACTGGTTTCGTTGCTACAGACTGCTGTCTCATGTCCCGTAATAGCCCCCGCCGCGGATCGTTCCGTTCGTCTCAGGCAGAACCTCATGCCACGCCCCTGGTGCGTTTGCAGAAGGTACTCGCCGAGGCTGGTGTCGCCTCGCGCCGCCATTCGGAAACCATCATTCAAGAAGGTCGGGTCTCCGTCGATGGCCAGACGGTCACCGAACTGGGGATGAAGGTCGACCCGCTGCTGCAGAAGATTCAAGTCGACGGCAAACCGATCCATGCCGAGCGCAAGGTCTATTACCTCCTCAACAAGCCGATCGGATTTCTGTCGACCAACGACGATCCCGCCGGTCGCGATCGCGTGATCGACTTGTTGCCCAAGACCAAAGAACGGCTCTACCCCGTCGGTCGGCTGGATGAAGCCAGTCAGGGTTTGATGCTGGTCACGAACGACGGGCCGCTGGCCAATAAGCTGTTGCATCCGCGCTATGGCGTTCCGAAGGTCTACCGCGTCCAGGTCGCTGGCCATCCCGAACGCGAAGCTTTGAATACCCTGCGGACCGGGCAAGAGTTTTCGGAGGGCAAGTTCCACGTCGAAGCCTTCAAGATCATGAAGACGCAGGGGGACAGCACCTTTCTGGAAATCGTGCTGAAGGAAGGTCATAATCGCGAAATTCGCCGCTTGTTCGCCCGCATCGGCCATAAGGTGCTGAAGCTGCAGCGAGTCGCGTTTGGCCCCCTGCGGATCGGCCCCCTGGCAGTGGGCGAGTATCGCCACTTGACCACATTTGAAGTCCGGCAGTTGAAGCAGGTTGCCGCCGGACAAAAGGCCACGGGCGAAGCTCCCTTGGACAAGCCCGAAGTCCCACCTGCACCGAAACCTGCCAAACGACCTCGATCATCCTCTCGAAAGCCCCGCTCATGACGGTTGCTCCTGCGAATTACCTACCCGGCTGTGTTCCGACTGCCTGCCAGCAAGCGGTACCGATTGTGGCTCATGACCAGCTGGCCCAGGGGACATTTCGTCTACGATTGGCGTGCCCGGAGATTGCCCGGCAGGCGATTCCCGGCCAGTTCTTTATGATTCGCGAACCCGGCCGGATCGACCCGTTGCTGGGGCGACCGTTCGCTCTTTACGACACGTATCTCGATGCCCAAGGCGAGCCCGCAGGGATCGAAGTGGTCTATCTGGTTGTCGGAAAGATGACCAGCCTGATGAGCACCTGGCGCGTCGGTGATTTGGCCGAAGTCTGGGGACCGCTGGGCAACGGCTTCCCGTTACCTCCGTCAGGACGCTTGTTGCTGGTCGCAGGGGGCATCGGTCAGACGCCCTTTCTGGCAATCGCACGCGAAGCCTTGGGAGGCCGACAATACGGTCAACCACTGCGTCAGCCGGCGGGCAAGCCGCAACAGGTGACTCTGTGTTACGGCGTTCGTTCGAAAGAGTACCTCGCCGGATTAGAAGATTTCGCCTCGACTGGGCTGGATGTTCAGATCGCCACGGATAATGGCACGCAGGGCCATCACGGCTATGTGACCGATCTGTTGCGAGCTCAACTGGAGACCGTCGTTCCCGATACCACCGTCTACTGCTGCGGTCCGGAGCCGATGATGCATGCTGTGGCCAAGCTGTGCGCCGAGCATGATGTCACGTGTTACCTGTCGCTGGAAACCCCGATGGCGTGCGGCTTCGGAGCCTGTTTCAGCTGCGTGACAAAAGTCCGACAACCCGACGCCACCTGGGACTATCGCCGAGTCTGCGTGGAAGGCCCGATCTTCAAGGCCACCGATCTGTTCCTCGAACACAAATCGGCCAACTAAAGCGCTTTCTTTTAAGAAGAGTTGCACCACGGAGTCACGGAGAACACTGAGAAAGAAACTCACGAAGAGGAAGTTTTAGCCACGGATTAACACAGATTGAACACGGATTCGATCATCTTTTGTTTGCGTTGTTGCATAGTGCAAATCGCGTATTTGAGGGTTGGTTTCAATCGTCGGACAATTCCTGTAGGCGCTGTCCCCGTCCGTGTTTCATCCGTGTCAATCCGTGGCTAAAAACTCTTCTTCATCTGAACTCTCCGTGACTCCGTGGTGCACACTCTTCTTGAATGAAAACATTGAGTGAACGTGTTCTCGCCTCACGGTTTCTTAATAAATCCTCGCGTGCCACGACCAGTTTTAGACGTCACGACTTGGTCGTAGTGGATTATGGCGGAATTCTTCGGCACAATAGGACTCTGCGGGGGAGGCCAAGTTTGCGGGCAGGTTCGTTGCCCGTGGGACAGATCGATCGAAGCCGGCCCTCGCGCCCTGCACAGCAGTCGTTGTGCGGGTGATGTTTGTCCTCCCGTCTCGATGTTGCCGCTGATCGTCTCCAGGGGCACGTCATGTTGTTCATTCTGATTATCTTGAGGGGATCAATATGTCCGAACCAAAACCTGCTGCGGCTCCGAAGCCTCCCCGTTCTGCGTTGGAACGTGCCATTGTTTGGGGAGTGATTGGGATCGGGCTGCTTGTGATTGTGGTGGAGGCAAATGCTCATCTGTCGCATACGGCCGCACACGACAAATTGCAGGCACAGTTGGATGAAACCCTCAAAAAAGACGTCGGATTAACGAAGAAGACCGTGGCTCAAATCGTGGGGAATAAGATCCCCGAAAACCGCAAGCTGGGGCTTCTTGACACGTCGATGGCGGCGGCCAGCGTGGATATTTACAGCTATCCCGGCCTGCTGCGAAGCCGCAAGTTGTATGTCTATTATGGGGTCGAAGGCAAAGAGGTACAGCACGATGCCGAAGTGATGGAAGTCACGACGGTGGAGGCTCCCACGGCCGCTGAGGCTGAAGCTCTACGGCCCCCTGTTCCAGCAGACGTGGTGAATACCTCTCCCCCCGTCCCCGGCTCGGCCGCGGGTCCCGGGCAACCTCCCGGCGGCCGCCCGCAGGCGGAAGACGCCGCTCAACCTGCGGAGACGAAGCCCGAGGGTGAGACCAAACCAGAAGAAACGAAAGCCACTGAAGCGAAACCAGAAGATGCCAAGCCGGCCGCTGCCGAGGCCAAATAGGCATCTGACGCCAGGTATTCGCACCGACTCGATCTTGGTGTGAATGCCATAAATTTATCCTGCCGGGTTCCGTGCCTCCGTGGTGCAATCATTTCTCAATGAGCACCACGGAGGCACTGTGTTTTCCGAAACGCAAAATTGCCGGGAGTCCGTGACACCGCCGGGCACTCACGGAAGGCAGATTGAGCGATCTTCATTCGCTCTCTGTACCTCGTTCCAATCACAAAAAATTCAGCATTCCTCGCACGGGCTAAGCAATCTTCGCACGGTGCTCGCCTGAAACCCGCTTCATCGGGCGGCATTGCCTTTCTGGGCATTGCATTCGGCATTGCAGAACTCCATTGCAATTCTGGCCGGCTTGTGCCAGCATAGTGCGATGGGTGTCACTAAACAGTTGACACTCGCCATGATTTCTGTCTGCCGTCGATCGCAGACCTCAGCATTCGTTCAAGTTCATTCTCCGGTGGCAGAATTTGAGGAACAGTGCCTATGAGGTACTTGGTTTTCCGCGGCTCCACGTCTCTTACTGGCTTTGCAGTCTCGTTATTGGGGTGCGTTGTCATTGCAGGCTGTGGTTCAGATCAGTCGGGGCCGCAACGTGTCGCGATGGAAGGTATTGTCACTCGTGATGGGACGCCACTCCTCTCTGGTTCCATCAGCCTGTCGCCACAAAAGGGACATTCGGGCCCCGCGGTGAATGCGGGAATTCAAGATGGCATCTATCGAGTCAGCTCAGCCAATGGTCCTGTAGCGGGCCAGTATGAAGTCCTGATTAGTGACAATAGTGGTTTGAAACGGGACAAAAAACTGGAACTGGAAGCCGACCGGGAGGGCCGCCCACGGCCGAAACCTGGTCCCGCGACGAAGTCCCAGAGCTGGCAATTCAAGATTGATATTCCCGACGAAGGCGCATTTGAGCGGGATTTTTCGCTGGATTAGTTGTGACGGTCATTCTCGATTTCAATGAGAACAGAGGGGCACTCTATGGCTGGTTTGCAATCGATTCGTAGTCACGGGCGACGCCAAGCGTTCACGCTGATCGAATTACTCGTTGTCATTGCCATCATCGCCGTGTTAATCGCTTTGCTTCTGCCTGCCGTGCAGCAGGCGCGCGAAGCGGCTCGCAGGACGCAATGCCGCAACAACCTGAAGCAGTTCGGATTGGCCACCCACAACTATCACGACAATTTCGGACGCTTTCCGATGGGCAGCAGCTCCGCCGAATGGTGTGTGGAAACGTTTCTGTTGCCCTATCTGGATCAAGCGGCGATCTACAATCAGATCAACTTTCCCAACGACCATAACGGCAGCGGCGAGTACAGCTGCAGCCCCGAGTTCGGCCGTTTGCAGACGGTTTCCGTGGCCTCGGGAAGGCCGAATCCCGTGGGCCAGCGATACTCGTTTATGGTCTGCCCCACTGATCCCGCACAGGGTATTTATGTTTCAGGAACGACGACCTATCCTCTGGGCAGCTATCTGGGTGTGGGGGGCAGCAGTGCCCCGCTGGATATGGCCACAATGAATGACTACGTCTATCGATGTGTGCATACGGCAGTCGCCCATCAACCGACCTGTAACAATCGCGATGGGATGTTGTTCTTCAATAGCGGAATTGGAACACGAGATGTGACGGATGGGACTTCACAGACAATGATGATGGGCGAACGGGGCATCGGTGCCAGTCTCAATTACAGTTGGAAGTTCTGCGGTGGGGCCGAAGGAGATTGCTGGCTCGGAGCGGGCAAAGGATTGAGCGCCCCGGCCTATACGACTTCGGGGCTCGACGATTCCATCAACGATCTGCACTTCTGGAGCTATCACACCGGCGGCTGCATCTTTGTGTATGCCGACGGCAGCGTCCACTTTCTCAGTAACAACATCGATAAAACCACATTCCTGGCGTTGGCCTCGCGCCGCGGTGGTGAGGTGATTTCAGAAGGTGGTCTGTAGGATTCCGAATCGAGCGTTCGACATCTCGCCTACCGAACGGTGGAGTCGAGAAGTCTAAGCCGCGTCGTTGGCTCCGAAGCGAGACGGCCGGCCGCATAGGAGTAGTTTTGACGACAGGTTTGCTTCGCACTTGGTATAAGGGTGGCATGGCGAATCGTGACGTCGTGGCGGATCGGGGTAGATCGAATTGATTGAGGCGAATACCGCTCACCACAGATGGCAAAGTGACTCGACGAGTGATCTATCAGGTTTATTGGAGCAAACTCCCATGGCGAATGACGACGAAGCGTTTCTCGAATGGATCAACTACGTTCTGGACTATGGCTTTGATAGTTTCAGTGACGGCAACTACGAGCCACGGATGTTTCAGGAATTGCCCTCGGGGCAGGTCCAGATTTCAGACCTTCTGAGCGGCCGCGAAGTGTCCCCGGAGAATGATGTCGAGAGTTTCCTGGAAGAGGGACGACAACATCTGGCACAGCAGGACGAAGGCCAGCTTTATGCGCTCATTTGGAACGAGTCTGTCGCCGGAGAAAATGACGAGGCGGTAGACGCAGTCTTCGTCGAGGCGGGACAACGTGGTGGTTCTGCCGCAATTCTCGCGCAAGCTTACCGACGTTCAAGCTCCGGAGAATTGTCAAAGTTCGGAGAGATTCGATTTGTCCAATCCGTGCAAAACCTGTGGGACGAGAGTGCCGGCGAACAGTCAGATGATTCTGGGAATCAAGAGGCTGAGCCAGCCTTTGGCACGTTAGAAGAGTTAGCCCACGAGGCTCTCAGCTATGGAGTCAAACAACTGGCGAAAGGCGAACGACCTCCCTTTGTGCTGTTGATGACAGACACGGGAGAATGCCAAGTGGGAAGCCCCGAAGAGGATGACGAAGTCAGCAACCTGGAGGGGGCGGTCGCTCATGGTCGGCAGTATGTCGCCGCCTGCGATGATGGGGTCATGTATGTCCTGGTCTATCCGGGGACGCTGACCGTCAATGGAAGAGAGCGAGACGTTGTCATTGCCGAGGCCGAGGAACGTGATGGTGAGGCATTGAAATACGCCAAAACCTATAGTTTCCTAGTTGCCGAGAAGAAGGCGAAGGTGGGAAAACCATTCATTGTCAGCGAGATCCCACACGTCTGGGTAACCGAAAATCAGACAAGTTAGAGCATTTTGCTTGGCATTCCGCTTGAGTTTTTAACTGGCCCCGACATTCAATCTATGGGTGCCACGGACTTGGTCCATGGCACCCTCGTTTCTGGCGGTGTCGCAATCTTAGATTGCTTCGAACAAGGCTTTGAGACGGACCGTCAGTGGGCTCGACAGTTTCTCGCGGAGCCAACCAAAATCAACGCCTGTGCCGGGTAGGGACTTGAATTGCGTCACGGTCGTCGCGGCATCATCGCATTGATTTAAAGCGAGCTCGTTGAGTGCACGGAGCCACAAAGCGGCGGGCGTGGTCCGAATTTCCGTCGCGCGAACGACGAATGCCAGTGAATCTGCATACCGCCCCTGCACGTGGCATTTGATGGCGACTTCCATGCAGAAGTTGTAGCTGTAGGGCACACAAGACGCATTCGAGCAACAATCCAGGAAGCCCAACTCGCGGAGTAGTACGTCGGCCGGTCTGGTCAGTCCCGCCGGCGGCGTGAAGACATTCGATCGAACCGTTTCAGGTCTGGGGACAACCGGACCTTCCTGAGCGTGGTTAATAACCGGCATCGCCAGGGTCAGCATGGTGGCGACAAGGATTCCACGAGGTGTTCGAGAGAATTGCGGCATGATCGGTTCCTGCGTTTGAGTCTGCACGAGATGTGATGACGCCCACTCGCAGATGGTTTAGCGATTTTCGTGCCGCCAATGTGGATGCGGATCGTTACCGGCACAGGCAGAACACAGACAAAACGACTGCCATCGGAATTCGGACCACGGTGTGCCTGAATACCTGTCCGCGACGTTCTCTCTGTGAATCCTAAAATCCCCGGGTGATCTCAAAAGGTGCGATCAGATGCCGTCTCCTGTAGCCCCAAGTGTCTGCGCATCGCGCGATGTGCTCGCCCAGCTTCCAGTGATTTTCGCGGCTCACGGAAATGAGCTGGATTCCCGGGCGGAGACTCGACACACTGGATCGTTGGCTTCCTTGTAGAAGCCTGTTATTGAACAATTCCTCTGGCCTTCGCTGTCGCGCGTATGATCCTGCATGTCGATATGGATGCCTTCTACGCTTCTGTGGAGGAGCGAGACCGGCCCGAACTGGTGGGGAAACCGGTGATCGTCGGCGGGACTGCGGACGGGCGTGGAGTCGTCGCGGCCGCGAACTATGTGGTGCGGAAATTCGGCGTCCATAGTGCCATGCCGACCTCGACCGCCATGCGACTGTGTCCGCAGGCGATCATTGTGCGGCCGCGGATGTCGCACTATGCCGAGATCTCCGGACAGATTCGCGAGATCTTCGATCGCTACACGCCGTTGGTCGAGCCCCTGTCTCTCGACGAAGCGTTTCTGGATGTCACCGGCAGCCAGGCCTTATTTGGGCCCGCTGTAGAGATCGCACGACGCATCAAACGTGAGATTTACCAACAGTTGCAGTTGGTTGCCTCGGTGGGAGTCGCACCGAACAAATTCCTCGCCAAGATTGCCAGTGATCTGGAAAAGCCCAACGCTCTGGTCGTAGTCCAGCCCGATCAAATCCAGGCATTTCTCGATCCATTGCCGGTCGGTCGCTTGTGGGGTGTAGGCCGCGTGACCGGACAAGTGTTTGATCGCCTGGGAATTCAGACCATCGGGCAAGTTCGGCACATGTCGGAGGCGGTGCTCCAGCGTGAGTTCGGGAAGCAGGGAGAGCACTTTGGAAAATTGTCGCGGGGAATTGATGACCGTCGAGTCATCCCGGACCGCGAAGCCAAGTCCATTTCCCACGAGACCACGTTTGCCACCGACATCCAGGACCACGAAGTTCTGCGAGCTTGGCTGCAAGAACTGACCGAGCAAGTAGCCTATCGGTTGCGCCGCCATCAACTGCGTGGCCGAACCGTGGAGCTGAAGCTGCGCTACGGCGATTTTCGCACAATCAATCGCTCTCACACATTGCCCCAACCGACAAACATTACGCACGAGATCTGGCAGACCGTGGCGGCGTTGCTGGAGGCCGTCCTGCCCACGGGACGTCAGGCAATCCGCTTGCTGGGTGTCGGAGTCAGCGGATTCGAAGCGACGAAGAGCAAGCAGCTCAGCCTGTTCCCGGATGAATCTCGGGAACGTGACTCGCGACTGGACCATGTCCGGGATCAAATCAACGAGAAGTTCGGCAAGGGAGCGCTCAATCGAGCCAGCGGATTGAAGCATCAAACCGAACTCAAGCCAGATCCGCGCCCCGGCGATCTGCCGCCACCTAAGCCACGCTAAACCTACAAAAAAGGGAGGAACGCCGGACAAAACCGAGCTGGAAGCGGCAAAAAGAAGTGTGAAACCACGAATGACACCAATCACACGAATGAAGCATCGCCAATCACAACTATAAAAAATTGAAGACGTGTTCGAGGCATGCTCCTGTTCTCGTCAATCAATTGAGAATCGCTTGCCCGCGATTTATTCGTGTCATTCGTGTATTTCGTGGTAAAAATCTCCTACATCGACTTGAGGCGTTCGCTCAATGCCGAGGGTATTGTTAGGGATTCTTAATGCATTCAAATTCATCCCTTTTTGTGTTTCTTCTGTTGCTAAAAAGCTCTGGCAAACCTCAATCGTTATTTGGCCTCAGCGGGGACCGCCGCCGAAGGATTGCCTTCTCCGTTTTGCGGACGGATGAGTTCGAAATACTTGCGAATCATCTGGCGGTGACCGAGCGGAATTTCTTCGCTGTCGAGGACCGACTCCGACAACTTGCGATACTTTTGATAGACATCGCGGTAAGCCCGGGTGGCTTGTTGTTTGCCTTCGACTTCGTGCGTCGTTTCGATCTCGGACTCGCCATCGCCTTGCTGGCCGGTGATCTTCTCTTCGTTCCGTTTGGAATTCAAATCGGTTTTTTCACCATCGATATTGCCATTCGTCGATAACCCAAAGTTCGAGCTGGGAGTCGTTGATTTTTTGCGATTTTCGCCTGTCTTAAGGCAGTTCTTCTGGCAATTCGACTTGCATTCACTCAGGCAATTTTGACACTCTTTCAGCAGCTGGCTGATCTTTTTGCCACCTGCACACTTCTTGCATTCTAGGGCCAGCTTCTTGGCTCCACCCTTACACGAGCCGTCGCACTTCTTCAATCCTTCGCAGAACTGAGAAGTGGCTTCGCTAAGGCTTTGCTGGCCAGCGTCCGACATCTGTTCCGCTGCTTTCTGCAACTTATCGGTGACCGCTTTCAGCTCCTTGCGGTCTAGTTCGGGGTTTTCGAGTTTTTCAAGCTCCTCGGCTGCTTTTCCTAATTGGCCTTCAGCCAGAGCCTTCGAAGCCGCGGCCAAACTTTGGGCGGCACTCATGGCTTCGCCCACCGACTGCAGTTGCTGTTCGGCCATTCCCGAATTGAATTGCACTTGTTGCTGTTGAATGCTGGCCTGCATCTCAGAGAGTTTGGCCAGTGCTTCTTTAATATCGACACCCGGCTGCTTCATTTCCTCAGCCTTCGCCCGCAGCTCCTTCACGAGCTGCTCGAGTTCCGGGTTCAGCTCTTCCTTCAGGGTTTTCTCGAGTTCCTTCAAGCGTTCTTCGACGACATTGGCTTCAGCGACGATTGTCGGATCGGGTTCCGTCAGCGCCGCTTGGGCGGGTTGGTTCCCAAATGAGAGGACCGACAGAACGCCCGCCAGCACCGTGGTGGCCAAGGCATAGGGCAGGGAGCGCGGCATCCGTAGGGGCACGACCTGTTGCGGCTGTACCTGTGTCAGATGCTCAAGGGCATCTTGCAGTTGCAGCTCACCGTAAGCGGCGGCCGGTTTGTTCAGAAATGCCAAAGCCGTCGTAGTGCGGTCCTTCAGCCGATAGTGCTGATCGACGGCTGCTGCCGCGCCGTGCCAGCTGCGTTTCCAGACCAGTCCGGCAATCATCCCCAGCACGGGGCTCAGAACCAGAGTTCCAGGAATGGTCCAACCAGCCAGGGGGGCCCCCAGCCAACGAGCTACGCACAGGCCAATCGCCACCAGAGATCCGGCCAGCAATCCCCACACCGCGGTTCGCAAGGCGAACATGCCGCGCTGCCGACGTCGAACGGGGGACAAGTGGCTGAAGACTTGCTCAGTCATAATCGACTCCTGAAGGGCGAGGTCTTTTTCTTGGTCTGCGAAGGGTTCGGATGGGCCACAGAAGGACACAAAAAGTCAATTGTTTATCGGTCGCGTTCGAATCCATCCTAAAGGAATGAACATTCGCACGGTTGCGATTAGTCTACCAGATCAAGACACCAACACAAAATCAAGTTTTCCCCAGGACGGTATTTTTCCAGATTTCGTTGGTGACGAGACGATTTCGTTATGAACATTCCCCAAACTAACTTCGCACCTGAAACGGCGAAGTTTGCTTCTGCGGCGTTCTCGCGAATGTCGCTGGGCGCCAGCTAAAGAGCGAAAAATCAATACGGCGAAGGGCGACATCGAGCAGAAACAAGAGCGCCGCGAACGTGATCAAATAGGGCCACAACGGTGTGGGTCGCATCGCGGTCCGATCCGATTTGGGGAACAGATCGGCGGCGGCCGGATTGTATTGACCGCCGGAGACGCGGGCGATCTCCTGCAGCAGAGTCTCATTAGTGGGCTTTAACCGCAACTCGTCAGGGTATCCTACATGCAGACCGCGGGCTTGGTGATAGAGCAGTTTGCCCCCTTGCTTCTGCGAGAGATCAAGGTGATAAGCTCCCGCTTGCGGGGTCTCGAATTCAGCGACGTAACGTCCCGGAGCTGTTTGTCGCACCGGCAATTTACGCAGGCCCAACTGCGGGTCGATGAGTGCTAATTCGGTTTCGGCCTGATTCAGAAAACGTCCTGAAGGATCGATCGCATCCAGCGTGACGGTCGCCTGTCGATCGTGCTGGTCGACTTGTACGATGATCCCCTTGGCATCACTTTTCCGCATCGCGTGGCGTACGACTTGCGACCAGAATTTCCCATACCCGGGCCAGGTCAGCCATTCAGCTCCCCAGCGACTCTTGGCGTCGGAGGTAAACGCGACCGTCGTCCCCAGGCCGTAACGCCACCAGGCCAACAGTGGATCACCCGCTTCGGATGACAGGATGAACTCGCACGTCGCCTTCGGACGCGTGACGACATAACCCAACAAAAACGGCGCCTGCGCGAAATCAATGTCGGCCAAGGTCTGTGTGGGCCGGATGACTTGAGGGAGAAACGGCTGCTCGTTGATGGCCGACTTACTGGCAGTCATCGTTTCTTTCGCAAAGATCTGCGGCAGCGTGGTGGGATCGGTAGCCGTATACGATCGTCCCTGGCCGATACGGGCAATCTCTTCCAACACACTATTGTCAGCATCACCACCCACAGCGACCGTCGTGACGGTCATGCGGGCCGAAGCCATCGTCCCAGCCATCCCCGTAAAATCGCCCGGCGCCGAGATCCCGTCGGTCAGCATAATGACATGTTTTAATTTGGCGCTGGCCGAGTTCAGTGCGTTATAAGCTTCTTCCATCGCCGGATACATATTGGTGCCGCCACCGGCTTCAATACGACTAATGTCGTCGATGATACGACCTTTGTTTCCCGCTGACTGCAGTTCGCTGACCCAGTAAAAATCTCCTTCAAAGGCAATCACTCCCAGCTTGTCACTAGGCCCCAGCAACTCGGCGGCGCTCTTGGCCGCTTCCTTGGCCATTTCGATTTTGTCGCCCCCCATCGAGCCCGACTTGTCGATGACCAGAATCATTCCCAGGCTGGGCTTTTCCTTCTCTTTCTCGAAGTCGCTACGTACCGGCAGAATTTCTTCGAGAACCGTTTTGTAGTAGCCCCCCAGGCCAAACGATTGCTCGCCCCCCAGCATCATGAAGCCGCCGCCAAGGTCTTGAACATAGGTGCGAGCGATCTCCATTTGACGTTGCGTCAGGTCGGTCGCAGGAACATTCGACACGATCAGCAATTCATAATTTTGCAGATCGGCGAGCGATTCGGGCATCCCCTGCTTCGGTCGCACATCAACTTGAATTTCTTCTTGCTCAAGAGCCCGGGCGAGATGTTGCCCCAGTGTGGGATCGCTTTCAATGAGGAGCACGCGCGGCTTACCCGTCGTGAAGACGAGGCCGGACTCGGTGTTGTTATCGAGCAACGCGTCCTGCTTTAATCCACTGACCTTCACGGTGTATTCCGCGAGACGTTCTTGCGTAATCTGTTGTTGGAACCGAAACCGATTCTCTCCCTTTTTAAAGGTTTTCTTTTCAGCGACGACGCGATGAGCCCCTCGAAAAACCTGCACTTCGCCGGCGTCATCGTGATTGGAGTCGATCACCACTTCGACATAAAACGGCTCCCCCTCACGGACCTGGGCCGGGACGACCACCGCCGACACCTGGACTTCGGGATCAGGCCGTGTTTTAAGCGGAATAGTGGTGATGGGGATCTGGGCGCGTAGAGCCGCCTTCAGGGCGTCGCCACTGGTTTGATTCCCGTCACTCAACAAGACGATCCGTGGGACATAGGCCGGCGGCATGGCCCCCGCCGCGGCTTCGATTGCGGCGGCCAAGTTGGTCGCTTGCGGATTCAGTTCGGGCTTCGCCTTCGGATCGGCGGCAGCTGACGAGGTGGCTGCAAGCTTGGCTTTCTCAGCAGGTACAGGTTTGGGTCGTTCGGCGGAAACGGTGCCGGGATCAGTGGCGAAGGGCAACCAGGCGATGCGTCGATCGCCTGCATGCGGCAACGCACTATCGAGATATTTTTCAGTGGCCGCCTGCGATTCGTCTCCGACACTCAAACTGCGATCCACGGCGAACAGAACGAACTCTTGTTTCGTCGGTTGGAGCAAGGTCAAACCGGCCAACGACAGTACCAGCAAGGTCACAACCAGCGAACGACAGATCAAAGAAGCCAGCCGTTGCCGACGCGTAAAATCGACCAGGCTATAGGCAAAGTAATACCCCAGCACCGGGACCACACACAGGCCCAGCAACCACAACGCACGTGTGAATTCGAGTTGAAAAGGCATGGGGAAAAATTGTTCTCGACGCGGCTAGACGTGAGACCTTTTGTTAGTTTTTGATCGCAATCAAAACGTCTTAATGTTTGACCGCGTTAGGTTCAGTCAGCCTAGACCGTGAATTCTCAAATTTCTTTAATTTCGTCGTGCATTGAATCATTGGGAGGGTGAG
>JAZKFE010000043.1:0-14375 GCA_040386595.1 Planctomycetota bacterium
TTTGGTTAGACTAACGGGTTCCTTTTGACCTCGAGAGACATCGCCTGCATCAAGACAATTTGCCGTTGATTTTACACGAGTGGACATTGCATGACAGAACTGCCTGATGCCGAACAAATCAATCGGAGCCCCGCGGCCCAGTTGAAGGCGAACATTCTGCTCGTGGACGATAATTCAGCCAATCTCTTGTCGTTACGGGTGGTGCTGGACGAACTGGGTGAAAACCTCGTTGAGGCAATTTCCGGTGAGGAAGCCCTTAACCGAGCCCGGATGGATGAATTCGCGGTCGTGCTTCTCAATGTCGTGATGCCTGGGATCAACGGTTTCGAAACGGCCAAACTCATCCGTCAGCAGGAACGGTCCCGCCACACACCCATCATATTTCTGACCGCACAAGGTCTGGATCACGAGACTCTGGAACGCGGCTACGCACTCGGCCCGGTCGATTTTCTCATAAAACCGGTTCTACCAGTGATCCTGCAAGGTAAGGTTCGCGGGTTCGTAGAACTGTTCCGAGAGAAGCAGCTGGCGAAACGCGAAGCGGAACAACTTCGGCTGCTGGTGGAAGGTGCTCAAGACTATGCCATCTTCCTGCTTGATACGGAAGGCCGGGTGGTCTCGTGGAATCCAGGAGCCGAACGGATTAAGGGCTATCGTGCCGACGAGATCATTGGGCAGCACTTCTCGCATTTTTATCCTCAAGAAGCCATCGATCGGGGTTGGCCCGAGCATGAAATTCGAGTGGCTGAAACTGACGGACGATTTGAGGATGAAGGATGGCGAATTCGCAAGGATGGATCTCAGTTTTGGGCGAACGTTGTCATTACGGCCCTTCGAGACGAAGCCGGGAACTTGCGTGGATTTTCAAAAATCACAAGAGATATGACGGAGCGGAAAAAATCCGAAGAAAACGCGCGGCGTCTGATTGAAGAAACGACTGCTCGTCGCGTTGCTGAAGAAAATGCACGACAGATTCAGGAGCAACGAGAGCGACTTCACGTGACACTGGCCAGTATTGGCGATGCGGTGATCAGTACGGATGCCGCGGGACGTGTCACGTTCCTGAACCCGGTCGCTCAAGAGTTAGTCGGCTGGGATACCGGTGAGGCCGTCGGACGGCCGTTGCCGGAGGTCTTTCAGATCGTCAACGAAGACACACATCAACCCGTTGAAAATCCTGCGTTACGAGCGCTGCGTGAGGGCCAGATTGTGGGTCTCGCAAACCACACCATCCTGATCTCGAAGGCAGGACGCAAGCGGCCGATTGATGACAGCGGAGCGCCGATTCGCGATGCCGATGGCAATGTCATTGGAAGCATCCTCGTGTTCCGGGACATTAGTGAACAAAAAAGGGGAGACGCGAGACTGCGGACGAGTGAAGCCCGCAAAAGCGCGATCCTGGAAATGGCACTGGATTGCATCATTACCATCGACCACTTGGGCAAGGTGATCGAGTTCAATCCTGCGGCCGAGAGGACCTTTGGCTTTACCCGGGAACAGGTCATCGGGCAAGAGCTCTGTAACTTCATCATCCCGCCGGCACTGCGGCAACAGCACCGCGACGGGATGGCTCGATATCTGCTCACGGGCGAAGGGCCAGTTCTCGGCAAGCGACTTGAACTCCCGGCACAGCGGGCGGATGGCAGCGAGTTCCCCGCCGAATTGTCGATCATCCGCATCTCGACGACGGGCGAGCCGATGTTTACTGCGTATCTGCGTGACATCTCCGAACAAAAGCAGATTGAACGCTATCGAAATCTTCGTCTGGCGGTGACTCATGCGGTGGCCGAAGCCACGAGCATTGAGAGTGGTGCGAAGGCAGTTCTGGAAGCCGTGTGCGATAACCTCACTTGGGACGTCGGATTCTTTTGGGCCGTTAACGAACGAGACGATGCCCTCGTCTGTCGGGAAAGCTGGCATGCGCCTGGTACCGACAGCACGCGCTTCGAGATCGCCAGTCGCGACTGCACATTCGCCAGAGGAGCAGGGCTGCCGGGACGAGTTTGGGCCACGGGGAAAGCCGCCTACATTCTGGATGTGACCCATGATCAAAACTTTGCACGTGCGGCCACCGCCGCCCAGGAAGGGTTGCACAGTGCGATCAGCTGTCCTCTGATTGTTGGCGAGCGAACGGTCGGTGTCATCGAGTTCCTCACTCGGCGTCTCCGAGGAATGGATGCTGGCCTGCTAGAGATTATGGAGACCGTGGCCGGACATTTCGGGCAGTTTATCGAACGCCAGGCGGCGGAAGATCGGTTGCGGCAGAGTGAACAACAGTTATCGGACTTTTTTGAAAACGCCACGATCGGGCTCCATTGGGTGGGGCCGGATGGGATCATTATTCGAGCCAATAAGACGGAACTCGAAATGCTCGGGTATTCCCGGGACGAGTACGTCGGGCACCCCATCGGGAAATTTCATGCCGACCACGATGTCATCTGCGATATCCTCAAACGACTCGAAGCGGGGGAGAATCTTCGGGAATATCCCGCCCGTCTCAAATGTAAAAACGGCTCGATCAAAGAAGTCGTAATCGACTCTAGTGTGATGTGGAAGGACGGGGAATTCGTTCATACTCGCTGCTTTACTCGTGATGTGACCGAACGCAATCGAGCCGAGGCCGCACGTATCGACGCCGAGCGGCGCCTGAACGCAGTCTTTAATCAACAGTTTCAGTTCATGGTGATTCTGGCCGCTGACGGCACCGTGATTGACGCCAACGAAATGTGCTTCACCGCCACCAACACCGCGCGGAAGGACATCATCGGACACGCCTTCTGGGAAGTTCCATGGTGGAATGGCCTGCCGGACATGCAAATGACGTGGCGTATGCTGGTCGTCGAAGCCTTGCACGGCGCTTCCCCTCGAACGGCCGAAGTGCAGTATGTTGGCAGTGATGGAACGATTCGCCTCGCGACAACGATTGTCAGCGGACTAAAGAACGACAACGGGAAAGTGGTAAACGTCGTTATTGAAGGACGCGACGATACAACACGTAAGCGACAAGAGACTGAGCTTCGCGAAAGCGAGGAAAAACTTCGTTTGTTAGCAGACACCATTCCGCAGCTCGCCTGGATGGCCCAGCCGGATGGCTATATCTCCTGGTACAACCGGCGTTGGTACGAATACACCGGCACGTCCCGAGAGGACATGGAAGGCTGGGGATGGCAATCGGTTCATGATCTGGAGGTGCTCCCGGTGGTATTGGAACGCTGGCGTGCATCACTCACGACTGGCGAACCGTTCGACATGATCTACCCGCTGCGTGGCAAGGATGGAGAATTTCGTCCGTTCCTAACACGAGTGAATCCGCTTCGAGATCCGCAGGGTCGAATTATCTATTGGTTTGGAACGAGCACGGATATCAGCGATATCAAACGCATGGAGGAGGCGTTGCGCGATGCCGACCGTCGCAAAGATGAGTTCTTGGCGACACTCGCTCACGAGCTTCGGAATCCCTTGGCTCCCATCCGAAACTCGCTCCAAATTTTGAAAATGCCGCGAGTGGACGCGGAGATGATCCAGCAAACGCGGGACATCATGGAACGCCAGGTTCATCATCTGGTACGCCTCGTCGACGATTTGCTGGACGTGTCGAGAGTCATGCGTGGCAAGATTGAGCTTCGGCGCGAACCCGTGGAACTGGCAACGGTTATCGCCCGCGCCGTGGAGACCGCCAATCCGCTGATCGACGTCCAAGGCCACCAGCTGGAGATTTCCGTTTCGACGGAGTCGCTGCTCATGAATGTCGATCCCGTCCGCTTAACTCAAGTGATCGGAAATTTACTAACCAACTCTGCCAAATATACTGACGCGAATGGCCACATTTGGTTGTCCGCCCGCAAAGAAGGTGAGTCTGCCATCCTGTCGGTTCGAGACGATGGCATTGGAATTTCCCCTGAACTCCTGCCCCACGTCTTCGAATTGTTTGTTCAAGCAGACCACACCTCAACGAAAGCACAAGGTGGGTTGGGCATTGGACTCACTCTGGTTAAGAATCTGGTTCTGATGCATGGGGGAAGCGTGAAGGCCATAAGTGCCGGCATCGGGAAGGGTAGTGAATTTGTGGTCCAGCTGCCGCTGATCCCCCGTGAGACCAGCACTGCAGGCAGCACCGAATCGGAAATGCACAATCCCGAATCGACTGTATCGGGACGTCGGATACTGGTTGTGGACGACAACCGCGACGCCGCGATCAGCCTGTCCTTGTTACTGCGTTTGCAGGGACACGACGTTCGAGTTGCCCATGACGGACTGTCGGCATTGAACCTCGCGGCCACTCATCGTCCGGAGGTGGTGTTTCTGGATCTGGGGATGCCGCAAATGGACGGGTTTGCCGTCGCCGAGCGAATCCGAAAGCTGCCGCAGCTCGAACAAGTCGTGTTGGTCGCACTCACCGGCTGGGGACAGCAGCAAGATCGCCAGCGAACGTCCGAGGCGGGATTCAACTATCACTTCGTCAAGCCTCCAGAGCCCACTGCCATCGAAGCGTTGTTGGCCGAGGTGCAACGGTCCGACTCGAACAACCATTTGTAGCGGCCGTCACTGTCTCAGGCCTTTTTCACCTCATTCTTTGAATTCATTGCCCCTTCACTCCCTTTGCCAGAAATGGGCAATCAAAGAGAATCCTCACGCCCCGACTCAAAACCCAATCACTCGATGCCGCCATTTCGTCTTAACTTTGCGACTTAGCGCCTTTGCGAGAGATTTTTCCAACGTCACGCTCGATGAAAACTCACCACATCCTTGCTCCCGTCGCCCGCTTTGAATTCTTCGCCCCGTGTCGCTCAAATTCCAAGTGAAAATCTTCGCCACACCGAAGCAGTGTCCTAAGTGACTCGGGACCTCATCAAACCACTGCTTAGCGTTTGAGTACAGTCGCAAAGCAGTGCCACGACTTGAGTTTTGCCGCATTTAAACCTGTGCCCCCAGTCCCCGCGCCCCCCTGACTTGCGACAAGATGTGGCAACAGCATTGTCCAGCCCCTAAGGCTCAACATGGCATCTTAGTTTGAGTCCGAATTCTTGTGATTGACCAATATCGAGGTTGTCGATAAAAACGATTAGGAAGATGAAGAGTCCGACCCCGCGGCAGAGTTCATGATCAAGTCATTCCTTATTTTGATGCTGACGACGACCCAACTCCTGGCAGGGAGTGGTGGATCGGTCTATCTCTGCATCAAGGACGATGGGTCTTTCTGCTGTGTGGACGCCGGGGCGAAAGCCTGTCGTTGTTGCGAGGAAGAGATTCCTGTCGCAGCCGAGCCACCGCCTGCGGGCTGCGGTTGTTGCCGCGAAACTGCGGCACCGAAGGGGCCAACTGAGGATGACGCCTCATGTTCGTCGTTTGAATTCATACTCACATCGAATGATCCGTGTGGTTGCACTCACGTTTTGATTGTCCAAGACCAGGCCTATGCGAAAGTGAATCGCATCTCGACGAGATCTGACGTGCAACAGCTCGTCCAGATGGCTGCTCATCTGCCTGGCTTGGCGGCGTTGGATGGTCTCAATGCGTTGCGCACTGCCGCGGGCTGGCAATATCGGCCCCCCACGGTCGAGCCACAGGCTCTGACAGTGCGGTTGTCGGTCCAGATCCGCTGCTAAGACATCCTCTCCACGGCGTCACATTGCCGAGTAGCTGGTCATTTTGGACCGTTCTCGGACGATTTTGGGACGCATTCTTCGATAGATGCTCAGGTTTTACTCCCGGGCGTTCTACTATCGGAATTCGACTCTGTCGATTCACGAAAGAGATTGTCTGTCTGCAATCGCCACTGCTTCCCAAGTGCGGCGCGACACAAGCCTTCGCCTCATGGCCTGTTCGGAAATAAAAACCAATATTTGATGTCTTCAAGGCAGATTCGGTCCATTGCCGCGAACTGGGAATTGAGATTCAACCCATGCGTGTCGGACGTCCTGCAGGATCTCTTTTCGACACGGACTTAGTACAGAGTCACCTGAATTTTACGAGCATGATCTCGTGGTCTGATTCGGAATCAGGCCACCTTGCCCCAATCTTAAGCCAAAACGGATGGAGCCATAATGAACATTCGACTTCGAACAATCGCACTCGCCTTGGTCGCGGGAAGCCTTCTCAACCAGTTCGTATTTGCCGCGGATACTGCTCCGGCCATCGCCCCGGATCAGGCGATTCAAGCCGCCGCCAAAACCGGAAAACTAATTTACCTGGTGTTCTATAAAGACGCCGATGCGACGACGAAAGCGATGGCCGAAGCCGTCACCGCGACAGTGGATTCACAAGAAGGGCAATCGATCTTCAGCTATGTGCGCCTCAACGATCCCACCGAACGTGTCATCGCGGAAAAATACCAGGTGACGCGGGCGCCGATGCCAATGGTCATCGCCGTGCATCCCAATGGGGCGGTGACCGGGTATTTTCATACGAAGACGACACCGGAAGCACTCGGGCAATGTCTGGTGAGCGCCAAAAAAGCCATGTGTATGAAGGCACTACAACAAAACCAACTCGTGCTGGTTTGCTTGCAGACGCAAGACAAACAGCCGATCCCGCAAGGTGTCCGCGAGCTCCAAGCCGACCCGCATTTTTCCAAGCGGACTCAGGTCGTGGCCCTGTCGGTCAATGATCCTGACGAATCAGCGTTTCTGGCCAGTATGGAAGTGAATCCCTCCAAGGATGGCCCGATGACCGTGTTTCTGGCCCCCCCCGGAGCGTTGGTCGGTAAGTTCGCATCGACGGCGACCAAAGATCAACTGGCTGCGAAGTTGGCTGAAGCCGGTAAATGCTGTGATGACAAAAACTGCAAGCACAACCAGGGGCCGCAGACGCAACAGCCCAGAAAGGCGACTCGATGAATTTCTTCACTTTAGTCTGGAAAGAAATCCGCGAACGCCCGACGGCCATGCTGACCGGGCTTATTACCATCACCTTGGGCGTGGCAGCGCTGGTCGCGATCCGAAACGTCACGTTCTTTTCCGAGCGTGCCGTGGCAAAAGAGCTGGAAGCGCTAGGGGCCAACGTCCTGGTTCTCCCCAAGGGTGTGACGTTGCAGGACTACTATTCGGCCGACTTGCACGGGCAAACGATTCCCGAGCAGCTCGTGCAGCAATTGGCGTTCTCCAATTTGGAAGGTGTGGAGAATCTGGCTCCCAAGTTGTGCGTCCCGGCACGGCTGAAAGAACGCGGGGTGATCCTGACCGGCATCCTTCCGCAGTCGGAGTTTCAGGCGAAGGCAGCATGGCAATCCGCCAATTTGTTTTCGAAACACAAAGGCTGCAAGAAAGCGCGTTGTGATCCCGACGAAGGGGGCACCGACAGTCTGGCAACCAAGCGCACAGTGCAAGAGCTTTATAAACACGAAGCACTGCTGGGTTCCGACATCGCCGCTGCAACTGGTTTGAAGCAGGGGGATAAGGTGAGTTTGCTGGGTGAAACTCTCGTGGTGTCCTCGGTGTTACCCGCAATGGGAACAGTCGATGACGGCCGCGTGTTTGCCCACCTGCACACAGTCCAGCGACTGGCCAAGTTGGGCGAGGTTGTTAACTGCATCGAGATCATGGGCTGCTGTGAAGACATCGCTCAAGGCCTGCTGACGCAGCTCGGAGATCTGCTCCCCGGGACGAAGGTTGTTACCATCGCCCAGGTGGTGCAAACGCAGGTCTCGATCAACCGCATGATGCAGCGGCTGTCCTGGTTGTTTCTGGCTATCTTGGTGGCCATGGCCGGTGCCGGTATTGCGAACTCCACCATTGCCAATGTCCGAGAACGTCGTCGTGAGATCGGTACCCTCATGGCAATCGGTGCCACTCCGCGATTCGTGAGTCGTTTGTTCCTTTGTAAGTCGTTGCTCTTCGGCAGTCTGGGAGGATTGATTGGCTATCTCCTAGGGACTGCGATTGCGACGACCATTGGTTCGCAATGGTCCGGGATGTCGGTCACGCCGCTCCCCATGCTCGCGGTATTCGCGATTGGCGGCGCAACGGTGGTGAGTACCGCGGCAGCCTGGTGGCCAGCCCGGTCCGCCTCGCGGTTAGACCCTTGTGTTTGTTTTCAAGACTCCTGATCGAGTCGTCCCGACGCGGTGCCGGTGGCCGTTAAAAAGATTGCCACCGGCGCTGCATCGTTTCGGGGTTGATTACCGCCCCGTCATTCAAGGAAGAAGTCATGTTTCATCTCGAAACGGTCAGCAAGCAATACCGGCAAGGTGACCAATCAGTCTCCGCACTCGACTCAACGACCTTAGACATCCAGCGCGGTGAGTTCATTGCGATTGTTGGCCCCAGCGGCAGTGGTAAATCGACAATGCTCACGCTGTTGGGGGGAATGCTCGCTCCCACTGCTGGAAAAGTCTGGTTCGATGGACAGTCGCTTTACGATCTCAGCGTCACTGAGCGAGCGGAACTCCGCCGCGTGAAGATGGGATTCGTCTTCCAGACCTTTAATCTAATTCCATATCTCACGGCGCTTGAAAATGTCGAAATACCGCTGTTGCTGCGCCGAGAGTCACAGGCCAATCAGCGGAAGCGAGCATTAGAACTCCTCGACCAGGTGGGGCTCGGAGATCGAGCACATCATAAACCCAGCCAGCTTAGCACGGGCCAACAACAGCGTGTGGCGTTAGCCCGGACGCTGGCCAACGATCCCTGTGTCATTCTGGCAGACGAGCCAACAGGAAACCTCGACCCGGAAACCCGAAATCAGGTGCTCACATTCCTGGAAGAGTTTCATCGGCAAGGCAAGACCATCCTCATGGTGACGCACGATCCACAAGCCGCAAGTCGAGCCAGTCGTACGCTGCAGATGAGCTCTGGGAGAATCAGCGAACAAGTGACCGAAGAGATCCTCAACGTCGCGTGAGGTGTCGGGCGAAACGCCACAGGGTGGCTTGGGTTTCTTGCAAACAGAGTCACCCTGCGGTCATTGTCACACCGAAGCCCTTAAATCGAAGACAGGGGACAAGAGAAAAGTGACTCGAAGTCATTCGCCGGTTGTGGGCGTCCAGGTTGCCGCCCCCATGTGATAACGAGGGTGATCCTTGGACTTCATTGCGTACCAGATGGTGACGATATTCCCGTCGGCGAGCTGAGCGCTGGAGGGATATCCGCAGTCGAATGGCAGCACTTCCACAAGTCGTAGAGGAGCACTCCAATGTTCTCCATCATCCGAGCTAAACTTCGCGAGCACTCCATTCTTTCCGGGAACTCTGTTTCCGTAAGTATAAAGCAGTCGTCCGTCGTTTAATCTAAGCAGGTGTCCGTTCAGTTCTTGCAATCCGGATAGCGGACCTTGCTTCGTCCAAGTTTTTCCATCATCGCCTGAGCGATATAAATCCATTGTTGACTGCACCGTACGGACAGCAGCCAGCCATTTCTGATGGCCTAGACAGAGTAGTGACGTTTCGTTCCCTCCCTTGGCGATTTCAGGCATCTTGGTCCAGTTACGCCCATCGTCATCAGAACGCACCATCCATACTCCGGATTTCAGCGCTGAGTCAGGCGAACCGTGTGGAACTCCGATCATGGTGGAGTACGCGGCGACTCGCAAAGTTCCATCTTCCGCAATCTGAATGTCTCCAAATGGAATTAATGGATGATATCCTTCTGGCGCAGAGGCAAAAGTTGCTGTATGCGACCATGTTTTGCCCCCATCCGTTGATCGGCAGACCCAAACATCCAGGACGTTTCTCGGCAAAGTCGGGCTTTTGCTAACCCCGAGGGTTTGTACTCCAGACCAGCCGGATGATAAGACGATCAAATCTTGATTTGCCGCCAGTCCGGCCGCGACATTCATCCGGTTGGTCTCTGGCTCATGCGGTGCGGGCCTCCCCAAAAAATTCCACGTCGTCCCGTCCAGACTTTCCCAACAGTCAACGTCTCCCGCGCAGGATCCATGGCAGGGTTGATTGAAGATGGTGGCTACCAGCCGACCGTCCGGCATCTTGGTCAGATTCGGCCAAGCGCAAACGTGATCGATGGCAACGACTCTGTGGATTTTCTGTGGCTGACGTTCCTGTACTGTTTCCTCGGCATTGGCGGAGGAGATGATTAAACAGATCATCGTAAGCACAAATTGGACTACGGCCTTCGAGTCATGACGCATCGATCAGGTTCCAGCGAAGTTTAAGAGTATTTTTTAATCCAGGCAGTCGTTTTAAAGTCCATTGGGACGGTGCAAATAATATAAGGATACTGCACTGAGTCTCGGCGCAAATGTCCGCGGCTATTTGAGATCGAAGTCTTTCACCAGTGGATTGCTGGAATCGACCGATAGGGTCAGCTCCGACTGAGTGTTGTACTTTTTAGGAATTAATGGAGCCTGGGTGGGCGCTGTAAGGTCCGCTGCCCCCTGATCTGTAGGCGGCGTTGACCAGCCGTTAATTTCCACGCGATGTTTGCCGACCGGCACCCCACCATTTTTTGAGCAATCATACTGGCCGTCTTGTATTTCAGCTCCCGAGACCGGTAACCCCGACCCTTCTGGTGGGATAAAAGAGACCGTTCCAAAGGGAACAGGTTTCCCCGCAAACGTGATCGTCCCGCTGACAGGGGAACGTTCTGGACCAACAGGCTGACTTTCAGAACAGCCACACAACGTCATGCTTACCATTGCCATGAATGAGTAGGTGCCGGCAATACGAATCGCTAGGGCCGAGATCGACAGACGTTGACGGCTGAAATGGAACACGGAGTACCTCGGGCTAATAATGGACTAAAGTTTCGATAGAGAATTTGCGACTGCTTCCCGATGAGCAGCGGCATATGCTGGCCACAATCGGGCGATTGCTTTTTTGTGAAGAAAGAATTGGGGTCAGTACTCCCCGATTACTTCTTTGCCCTGGCGGGTGGCGAGAGCCTGCAACAGGGTTTGCGAAATATTTTGAGAAATGAAACGAACCCCTCCATCAGCAAGGGCAAAATGGCACCCTCCCACGTGGTGGCTGCCGGGGCCAAATCCTCGAGAATAATAGGTTCCAAACTGAGGATTATTGATACCGAGGCCCGTGTCGGTGAGATTCGTCGATGCCCAGACGACCCCTTCTCCCGTGGCGACATTTTTGTTCTTCACTTCCGCTAGCAGCAGAGTATTACTCGAACCATCCAGAATGGTGGCAAAGGTGGTGTTGGAATACGCATACAGAATACCGGTTGCCTCAAATTTGCTGGTTTTGTACTCCGTGACCGGGGCGGTACCGCACAAACGCTGGAGCGAATCGGCGACGCCGCTGATATTGGTCGCGCCGCCGTCATCGAGCAGCGTGCCGTCGGTTCCCTGGTAAGCCGCTGTCACGCTGACCGAGACCCGGTTACTTCCGTATGGATCACTCGGGCACAGGTACGTCGGAATCGTCTCACCGATGTTTCCTTTTGTGCTGTAGATCGTCGTCGATCCCGCAGCTAGTACCTGGTTATGATAATTCTTGTTGAAGTCCAGGTTGTTATAGATCGCGGTTGCATCCAGCATAGGGAGAATGAATGCAGACCAGCAGAATCCCAGCCGCGATCCAGCTCCGCAAGCGGAGGGATTCGAATAGATCGCCCCCGGCGGAAAGACACTATGCGTTTCGTGATAGTTGTGCAGTGCCAGAGCGGCTTGCTTGAGATTATTCTTGCATTGCGAGCGTCGGGCGGATTCCCTCGCCTGCTGAACCGCCGGCAGGAGCAATGCGATCAGTACCGCTATGATGGCGATCACCACAAGCAGTTCGATGAGCGTGAATCCCCGAGATACTGCAGAGGTTCTGGATGTTTTCATCGCATGAATTCCATTGTCGAATTGACAAATACGAATGGGAATGAGACGCATCAGATGACGGTCGGGATCAGTGGATATGTCTGTGAACGAAGGAGTTCAGATGCGTCCGCGGGCACGATTAAAAAGCATCAATCACGTTGCCGTCGGCCTTATTCGCCAGCCACTTCAACGTTGTTTGCGACATGTTCTGCGAGATGAATCGCACGGAACCGTCTGCCAGAGCAAAGTGACACCCACCGACATGATTGCTGGCGAATGGAAAGGAACGCGAGTAGTAAGTCGAACCGGAACCAGTTGCCACACCGTTAATCCCGCTGCGGACGTCCGCGATATTTGTAGAGGCCCAGGAGATGGCATTGCTTTGATTGACATTCAGGTTTTCCCCGAGCAGCAACGTATTGCTGACCCCATCAGTGATTTTGGCAAACGAAGTTTTGCTATAGGAGTGCAGAATTCCGCCGGCGAGCGAGGAATTGGTCTGATAGTCGGTCGCATTCGCCGCGGTGCTGCATAGCCGCTGAGTCGAGTCGGCCACGCCGCTCAGATTTGTCGGTCCCATATCGTCCAGCGAGGCACCGTTGGTTCCTGTGTAGACGGTATTGCCCGAGAACGAGACGCGTGCCGTTGCAAAGGGATCGCTCGGGCAAATATAGGCCGCAATAATCTCTCCCGCATTGCCTGCCGAGTTGTAGATCGTCGTCGAACCCGACGCGAGCTTCTGCAGATGCACATCGCGATTGAAGTCAATGTTGTTATAGATCACAGACTGGTCCATCATCGGGAGAATGAACGCGGACCAGGAAAAACCAATGCGTGTTCCAGCGGCACAAGCGGCGGTCGGGCTGGACCAGATCAGGCCCGGAGGAAAGACCTGGTGCACTTCGTGATAGTTGTGGAGTGCCAGGGCCGCCTGCTTAAAGTTGTTTTTGCATTGCGAACGACGGGCCGCTTCCCGTGCCTGCTGTACCGCCGGTAGTAATAGTGCGATTAACACCGCAATGATTGCGATGACGACCAGTAGCTCGATCAACGTAAACCCGGAATGCGTTTTTAATTTCAAGACAGCACCTCGCAGCAAAGAGATTGGATGAGAAGAATATTTATGAGGTCGTCAACATCAGACGGCCATTAAAAACGTTCGCACAACGAGGGACTTTATTTAGATTAAACTATTAGTACGTATATAATCTTTTTGAACAGATTTATCTTTGGTCGCAGTGGTGTCTCTACGTGCGAACGCCTCGGCGCAAATACGTAGCGTTCAAGCAATATCCGTGGGGCAGGAAACTCGGTCGAAACAGAGCTTCACGCGTTCTTATCAACTCGTGACGAACCCTTGGGCTTCTTTCTTCAGGAAGCCCGATGCCATGGTCGCCGAGTATTTCAGTGGGACGCTTAACAACATCCGGACGTGAGCCGGCTGAGCTGTCCCCGCAGCAAATTCACTTCTCTCTGTCGACGGAGATGCCGAAGAATCTCTCCGACTGTATTGCGCACACCCCAAAGAATACCGATGGGCGCGACTTGGGAACGATCACAACGTGTTATATAAAGCCCGATGCCACAAAGGCGTGGCTCCGTTAGCCAGCTTGTGACACTGAAAATGGGCGTTGCGGACCTTTAGTCTGAGACATTTACCGATCCCATCCCCGACACTTTCAGGGCATGAGCTGGGTCGAGCGGAATTCTGGCTCCGCGGAGATGGTGCAACATTCTTTCCTGGGCGAGCGGGGCATCGTGGTCCGCTAGCGCCTGGGTAATTCCCTCATGCTCATAGACGGTGATAAACATGCTAATTCCTTTGCTGGTCCCATCAGAGAACAGGATCTCAGGTTTCACCTGATTGATCAGTCTCAGCATGGACGCACATTGCTCTAGCAAAGGATTGCCGGCGGCTTTCAAAATCGTGTTATGGAAGAGGAGTTCCTCTTGAACAGCCTGGCAGCGCTGTAGCCAAGCTGTGGTGGCATTCATCGGAAGTGGGAGCGAATCGCAAAGCTGCTGATACCGCTGACAAGACCTCTGGAGAATCTCTAGTTGCTCTTCAGTAATCAGCTCGGCAGCACAGGCTGCAGCATAGGGTTCAATGAGCTCCCGAACATTACACAGATGGACATATTCCTCGATCCCGACTTCTCTGACGTACGTCCCGCTGCGCGAACGACTTTCTATCATTCCATCCCGCTCGAGCTGCGCGAACGCCTTGAGGATCACCGCCTCACTGACGCCCATTGTTTGTGCCAATGTTCGCCGCGAAAGCCGTTGTCCCGGCAAAACAATTCCGCCTTCAACCTGCTCGCGAATGTAAAGGCAAGCACGATCAACGGGAGAAATAGGAGTCACCGTGAAACCTCCAAATCGATAAAAATCGTCGTATCACCGCGGGGACAGCCAGAGCCTTTCGGCGTCAGAACACCGTCGGAAGCCTGCTGGTTGTCCGCTGGAATCCAGAACTGGAATCCAGTTGTTGGTTCCAAAAGTATCAGTAGAGGACTGACAAATCAAGAGTTTTTTCAAAAATCGTGAACCGAGCATGAAAATTTTCAGGGAGTTCGTCTACCTGATGCGGAGCGAGGGGCGGTCGGCCAAGACTGAAATACTACCGGCTGGAAGCCGGTAGGTTCGAGGAGAATCATGAACGA